>JAHBXC010000003.1:0-300000 GCA_019636675.1 Phycisphaeraceae bacterium | reverse complement strand
GGCGATCTCGCCCCCCGGGCCGAAGACGATGAGCCCGAAGATGGAGGCGAAGGCGGCGCGATCGTCGACGGCGCGCACGCGCACCGGCCCGCCGCGATCCAGGCGCCCTTCGGAGTCGAGCGGCTCGCGCCGGATCGCGCCGTCCTCGAGGGAGAGCTGCCAGAGGCGCTGCGTGGGGTCCATGACGAACACGCGGTCGTTGACGACCCACGCCTCGACGGACTCGCGCAGGGCCGACGCGCCGGCGAACCAGCGCGTCGTGCCCCGGAACGCGTCGTTGCAGAGGACGCCTGCGTCGAAGCCCACCAGCGCGCGACCCGGGCCGGCGGGCCTGACCCAGCGGACGCGCCCGGCGTCGGGGCGCGTCTCGTGGATGGTGCGCCCGGTGCGCAGGTCGAGCGAGACCACGGTCGCGATGCGCGCCGCCTGCTGCTGCGCAGGGTCGCGCGCCGCGACGGCGCCCCCGAGGATCAGCACGCCCGCTTCGGCGGCGATGTCGTAGACCTCGGCCGGGAGATCGTCGCGCGTCCACAGCGTCGACCCGTCGGCCAGATCAAACGCGGCGGCGCGCCCGCTGCGCTCGACGAGCGCCATCGTGCGCTCGTCGAAGACCACGAGAAGCTCGGTCAGCGAACGCCGGCCCGAGACCGGCGTCTCGATGGAGGGCGGCGTGCGGACGTTGCCCTCGAGGGCGAGGCGCGGGTCGTTGCGAACCGACTGCTCGCCGAAGAGCGAGCGGAACGCCGGCGTGCTCCACACCGGCGCGCCGGTGCGCGCGTCGATGCGCGTCAGGATGCGCCCCTGCGCCGAGTCGACGGTGAAGTACGCGGCGCTGTCGTCGAGGCGCACCAGCGCGTCGGCGTTCGCGCGCGGATACGACCACCTGGCCTCGACGCCGCCCTTGCCCCCGGGCGTCGGCGCGAACAGCGAGAACTGCTCAGCGGAGGTGAGCACAACGTGCGCCCTGGCCGGCGCGCCGGCGTCGCGCACGAGGGGCTCGGCGATGCTCCAGTCCATGAGGGCCTGGGGCTGGGCCGACTCGTCGATCGGCCCCACGCGCGCGAGGCGCGTCGCGTCGGACGCCAGCCCGGCGAGCGTCGTGCGCAGCGACGCGGTGTTCAGCGGCTCGCCCATCGCGCTCAGGGGCAGGTCCTCCCCGTACTCGCTGAGCAGTCGCGCGAGCGCCTGGTGGGCGGCGGTGTGCCTGCCGGTCTTCTGGATGGCCAGCACGAGGCGCCCCCCCAGCTCGCCCAGCATGGCGCGGTCGTCGATCAGCGCGTCGCGGGCCGCGAGGAGTCCCTGCTCGAGCGCGAGGACGGCGCGTTCGTTCTGGCCGGTGCGCTGGTGCGCCTCGGACGCGCGCATGAGCGCGCGCGCCGCGGACGCGCTGACCGGGTACCGTCGCGCGAGGTCCTCGAAGGCCGACGCGTCGCTCCACAGCCCCAGACGCCCCAGCGCGTCGGACGCCTCGGCGTCGTAGCGCGCGTAGATGTGGGGCCCGTGCTCGCGCACCAGCCCGCGCAGGCGCCGGGTGACCTCTTCGGACGCCGAGCGCTGCACGCCGCTGTCTCGGAGCTGCGCCGACGAGAGCGAGGGCTCGTCGAGCACGCCCTGGTAGGCGGCGACGGCGCCCTGCACATCGCCGAAGGTCTGGGCGTGCTCGCCCCGAAGCAGCAGCGCCGTGGCGCGGTCCGAGGGCGTCGACGCCAGAGTCGCCACGGCGTCGACGACGCCGGCGCGCACCTCGCGAGGCAGGACCGGCGACGAGGCCGGCGCTTCGGGCGTCAGCATCGCGACCAGCGACGCGAAGAGGCGGGCGCGCAGGTCGCGCGACACGGGCGAGATCGGGTCTCTGTCGAGCGCGCGCACCGCGAGGCGCAGCGCCGGCAGGATAGTCTGGGGTTTCTCGGCTCGGTACGCGAGCTCGGCGTAGACGACGGCGGCGGTGGGGTCGTCGGGCTCGGCCTCGATGCGCCGCAGGAGCTGGCGCTCGGCGGTCTCCCACAGCAGGTAGGTGTGCAGCTCGGCGTCGTCGACCACGACGAGCTGGTCGTTCACCGGCAGCACCGTGCCCGGGCGGTCGAGCGTGAGGCGGTCGATGCGCGGGCGCCCGGCGTCGTCGACGCTGTCGAGCCGGACGACGATCACGCCGTCGCGGAACGGCGCGACGAGCGCGCCCTGCGCCGGGACGACGCGCCCTCGCAGGCCGGGGCGCGAGAGGGAGAGGATCGCCTCGGCCTGGGCGCGGGGCACGCCGCGCGCGTTGGCCGGCGCGTCGTCGGAGAGGGTGACGCGCGCGATGGAGGTCTCGCTCACGGAAAAGATCACGCCCTCGACGACGAGGAGGTACTTCGCGCCGCCCAGCATCTGCGCGTCGAACTCGCGCCGGAGCGTGCCGGTGGTCCCGTCGACCTCGAAGAGGCGCGAGGAATCGGCGGAGAGGGAATAGACCATCTCGCCCACGACGACCGGCGCGTGGGACTCATATGGCCAGGACTCGCGCCGTGTGAGCGTGGCGCGCGGGGTGCGCCGGATCCACGACGGGCGCCCGCTCGCGGCGTCGACGGCGGCGACGACGCCAACCTCGTCGGCGCGCAGCGCGAGACCGCGCCACTCGATCGCGTGATCGGCGGCGGACACCGACGCGTTGTAGGGCAGCGCGCCGGCGCTCGCGAGCGGCGTGCGCCACAGCAGCGCACCAGTCGAGAGATCGAGCCCGACGAGCTGCACGCTCTCGAGCCGGCGCTGGGCGGCCTGCCTGCTGGCGGCGAGCACCACCACGCCCCCGGAGACCAGCGGGCGCCCCTTCACCGTCGCGCCCTCGAGCCCCGGGTCGAGGGTCGAGATGTCGCGCGACCAGGCGATGACGCCGGTCTGCGTGTCGAGCGCGTGCACGCGCGGGTCGCCCAGGCGCCGGTTGCCGGCCGGCGTGCCGGTGACGGCGACCGCCCACGGCTCGGAGACGGCGATCGAACTGGTGTCGTCGAGGGCGATGCGCTGGATCCCTCGACGCCCCGAGCGCTGCTGCGCGACGACGAAGCCCGAGGGCTCGAAGCGTCGCTCCGGCCAGCGCGGCGCGAGCGTGTACCGGTCGAACGCCGCGATCACGTCGCCGCTGTTCAGGAAGATCGTGTCGCCCGCGATGGTGGGGATGATCTGCAGCCCCAGCGCCGAGGGCAGCGGCGAATCGGCCGGCAGGTGCCCGGCGTCGCGCTGGCCCTGGGTCGGCTCCTGCGTGGGCTGGAAGGGGATGGACCAAAGCGGGCGCGAGAGCATCGCGCGGACCGAGACCTCTCCGGCGTGATCGAAGGGCGAGCGCGCGCGCTCGAGGCGCGGCGCGTCGAGGCGCTCGGCGTCGGGCGCCGACGCGCCGGCGGCGCGGGCGATCGACGCGACGATCGCCTCGGCGGCGCGGGTGTCGTCCTCGGAGGACAGCGCCGCGATGTACCCGGCGGCGCGCCGGGCGAGGCGCAGCGCGTGGTCGTGCTTGTCGGCGCGCAGGTCGGGGTGGCCCGGCAGCTGCTCGAGCACGCGCAGGGCGGACCAGAACTGGGCGCGCTCGATGCGTCGCTGGGCGACGCGCAGGGCCGCGTCGAGCCCGGGGGTCGTGAGCAGGCGCGTGCGTTCGACGCGCTCGTCGTCGCCCGCGTCGAGCAGCCGGCGCGCCTCGACGCCCTCGACGGCCCGGTACTCGTCGAGCAGGGCGGGTCTGGAGAGGAGCGCCTCGCGAACGCGGTCTCGGACGGTGCGGAAGAGGTCTGGGTCGCGCGGGTCGACGAGGAGGCGCTCGGCGTCGTCGTCGAGGGCGCGCTGGAGGACGCGCGACGCCTCGGCGTGATTGCCGCCGGCTGAGAGCTCGCCCGCGCGCGCGAGTGCCTCGCTTGCGGCCAGAGAGTCGTCGACGTAGACCGGGTTGGACTGCTGCGCGACGGCGAGGGGCGCGACGGCGCCGACGAGGCCCGCGCTCGCGACCACCGCCGCGAGGAGGTTCCTCGCGTGTCGTGCGCCGTGCGTGGGGTGCGGTCTGCTCTGCATCGCGTCCTTGGCTCCGCGCGGGTGCGCGTGGTGGGGCGTCCGGTGGGACGCCGCGCATCGTCGCGGGTTCGTCTCGCCCCCGAAACCATTCGCGGGGAGAGCGCTGCGAGTTCGCCCCCCGGGGGGCTGGGCCCGGGGAGAGGAGCCCCGGGTCGGGAATGGGCGGTCCAGACCACGCAGGCGTGCCCGCCGCGACTCTAGCGTCGGAAAGTTCGGTCGCCCGCTTCAGCGAAGGTTCGGAAGGGTCGATCTGCGCCCCTGTCTATGCCGACGGTGCTTCGCGCACATCTCGGTCGAGCGGGGGTCGTGGCCGGCGGCGTGCGCGATCGCGTCGGGGCGGGCATCCGCGCCTGGCTGGCACGCGTATCGACGGACGCCGTGCGATCCCGTCGCGTCAGCGTGCTTGTTCTCGCGTTCGCCGTCCTGGGCGTCGCGGATCTGACGCTGACGCTGGCGTACATGCACACGGTGGGCCTGTTCGAGGGCAACCCGCTGGCCCGGGCGCTGGCGCACAGCGGTGGCTCGGCGACGCTGGCCGGCTTCAAGCTGGCGACGATCGCTCTTTCGTCGACGATCCTCATCGCGCTGCGCGCGAAGCGCTCGGCCGAGCTTGGCGCCTGGGTCTGCGTGCTCGCGATGTTCATCGTCTCGCTCGAGTGGGGCAAGTACGCGAGCGCGAGCGACGAGGTCATCCTGGCGATGCAGATCGTCGACTCGCCCTTCGGACCCAAAGACCACTTCGTCAGTCTGCGTCGCTGATCGCGCTCATGCGCACCGCGAGCTCGACGGCGCGCGAGAGCGACCCGGCGTCGGCCTTGTTCTGTCGCGCGATGTCGAAGGCGGTCCCGTGATCCGGGCTCGTGCGCACGACCGGCAGGCCGAGGGTGACGTTCACCGCTGAATCCCAGGCGAGGAGCTTGACGGGGATGAGCCCCTGGTCGTGGTACATCGCGACCACGAGGTCGAACTCGCCGCGGACCGCTCTGTTGAAGACCGTGTCGGCCGGGAAGGGCCCGCGCGCGTCGATGCCGGCTTCCTGCGCGAGCCGGATCGCGGGCTCGATGAGGCGCTGCTCTTCGTCGCCGAAGAGGCCTCCCTCGCCGGCGTGGGGGTTGAGCCCGCACACGGCGATGCGCGGGCGCTCAACGCCCAGCCGGCGCAGCGCGTCGTTGCCCAGGTCGATGGGGTCGAAGACACGACCGATGGTGAGCAACCCCTGGAGATCCATCAGCGGCACATGGATCGTCGCGAGGACCACGCGCAGCGTGGGGGAATCGAACATCATCGCGACACGCTTGCTCTGGAAGCGCGTCGCGAGCAGCTCGGTGTGGCCCGGGTACTTGCTGCGCCCAGCGAGGGCCCACGCCTCTTTGCTGATGGGGGCGGTCACGATCGCGTCGGCGCGAAGGGGGTCGCCCGGCTTGCGCCGCGTGGACGCGATCGCGTCCTCGACGAACTGGAACGATGCGGCCCCGCCCTCCCTCGAGGGTCGCGCCTCGCCCTGGCGCGCGAGGTGCGCCGCGTCGGCGAAGCGGTCGTCGTCGAGCACCAGAATGTCGTGCGACGCCCCGCTCTCGGCGAGGGCCGAGTGGGCCGGAACTTTCCGCCAGAAGGGCTCGACCCCGGCCCGCTCGGCGGCGTCGAGGAGACACCCGTGCAGGCCGAAGACCAGGAACCGCGCGGACCGCCGGATCGCGGGGTCAGCCAGGGTCTTGACGATGATCTCCGGGCCGATGCCCAGGGGGTCGCCCATCGACAGGGCGATCGTGGGGCGCCGGGGCGCGGCTGTCCGATCTTGTTCGTCGCGTCGGCTCACCGAACGATGCTACGGGCGACCCCTGCCCGGCGTTCCCGGTCGGGCGGGCCCGGGGCGCTCCCGGACGCCGAAATCTGGCGACGGCGCGTCCCAACTACGCGATGAAGGACGAGGAACCCATGCCCTACGACCCAGCCCGAGCGCCCATCACGCCGCTGACCGACCAGGAAAGGACCTGGGCCACGCTGACCCACCTGCTGTCGGGCGCGCTGGCGGTCGCGACGCCCGTCCCGGGGATCATCGTGGCGCTCGTGCTGTGGCTGGTGAAGAAGGACGAGTCGTCGTTCCTCGACGACCACGGTCGCGAGGCGGTGAACTTCTGGATCAGCGTGTTCCTCTACGCGCTGGTGATCATCCCTCTCGCGACGGTGCTGACCTGCGGCATGGGCGTGCTGCTCTACATACCCATGTTCATCATCGCGGTCATCGCGGTGATCCAGGCCACCATGGCCGCCAGCCGGGGCGAGTTCTATCGCTACCCGATGACGATCCGCCTGATCTGAGCGTGCCGGGCCGGGCGGCTCGCGGCGGGGGGTCGGGTTCACTAGACTTCGCCCGTGCCACTTCTCGACGCCAAGGGACTGGTGAAGCGTTACGGCGGCCGCACGGTCGTCGACGGTGTCTCGTTCCACGTCGAGAAGGCGGAGATCGTCGGCCTGCTGGGTCGCAACGGGGCTGGCAAGACGACCTCGTTCCGCATGACGATCGGGATGATCGATTCGGACGGGGGCCAGGTCTTCTTCGACCGTCGCGAGGTCTCGCGCCTGCCCATGTACCGGCGCGCCCGGCTGGGCATGGGGTACCTGTCGCAGGAGCCAAGCGTGTTCTCGCGCCTGACGGTGCGCGACAACCTGATGGCGATCCTCGAGGTGACCCCCCTCTCGCGCCAGCAGCGCGAGTCGCGCTGCGACGAGCTGCTCGCGCGCTTCGGGCTGCGCCACAAGGCGCACGACCAGGCGCGCACCTGCTCGGGGGGCGAGCGGCGCAAGCTCGAGATCGCGCGAGCGCTGGTCACCGAGCCCTCGCTCATCCTGCTCGACGAGCCCTTCTCGGGCGTCGACCCCCTCGCGATCGAGGACCTGCAGCAGGAACTCCTCCAGCTGCGCAGCATGGGCATCGCCCTGCTCATCACCGACCACAACGTGCAGCAGACGCTGAAGGTCTGTGACCGCGCGTACATCATCGCCGACGGCAAGGTGCTGCGCGAGGGTGCGCCGAGAGAACTGATCAACGACGAGCTCGTGAAGCGCGCGTACATCGGGTCGATGTTCCGCGGCGACGAGTTCGACGAGCCGCTCGAGCGCAAACGCGCTGCGCGCCCCGCGCCCGCCGCCGCCCTCCGGCCCCCGGGCGGGGGTGGACGATGAGCCGGCCCGCCCCCCTTCGCGATGCGATGACCGCGCTCGCGCTGTGCGCGACCGGCGCGATGCTGGTCGGCTGCGGCACGAACCGGCGCACGCTGGTGATCACCTCCGACCCGCCCGGCGCGCTGGTGCACGTCAACGATGTGCAGATGGGCGCCACGCCCCTCGAGGCCGAGTTCACCTGGTTCGGCGTCTACGAGGTTCGCCTGTCCAAGCCGGGCTACGAACCCCTCGTGACCACCGGCAAGGCGTCCCCCGCGCTGCACGACCAGCCCTTCTTCGATTTCTTCTCCGAGGTCGCTCCGGGGGTGCGCGAGACGACGGTGCGCTGGCACTACGTGCTGACGCCGACGGTCGAGGACGAGGGTTCGCTGCTCGAGCGGGCGCGCGACGCGCGCGAACGCCTCGACACGCCCTGACGATCGCGCACGATCCGCGCGAACGTCGCTCCGGCGTGCCCCGATCGGGGGGAGCGGCGATCGAGATTCACCGCGAATCAAGCCCCACCGATGAATTTTTACTCCGATTGTTGTCTTCCCTTGGAACTGGGAATACCGGACGATCGAACCTTTCGATGACTACCACTCGCGAGCGGTTCAAGGGGTCTTCGGGGGCCCGTGCGTTTCGCCTCTCGCGGGTGTCGGAAGCAAGGGAGGTGTCTATATGACACGCGTGATCAGGGAGCGGCCTGCGACGACGTATCGTCGCAAGGTCGGGCGCTATCTGTGCGCCCACAGCGACGGCGAAGAGCCGTCGAGCGAGCGCGACGAGCCCGGCGGGGGCTCAACCGAATAGGCGCGGAGGCAAACCTCTCGCTCGTGCGCGCAGTCGACGAGCGTCGGGCATTCCGCCCTTCTAAGGGGCACTACCCAGCGCTATTTCGAAAAACGGAGCGCTCCGCTACACGGCCGCGGCCAGGATGCCGCGGCTTGTCATTTTTCCATCAGGAACGGCGCGAGGTCTCGTGCGCAGGCACGCCCACGACCGTGCGGTCGTCGCCCACGGCGCCCAGCACCACGCTGCCGGCGCCCACCACGCTGCGCGTCCCGACGCGCGACCCGGGGATCACCTTCGCGCCCAAGCCCACCAGCGTGTCGGGCGCGATGCGCACATTCCCGCCCAGCGCCGCCGTCGGCGCGATGTGCACGTTCACCCCGATCGCGCAGTCATGCTCCACGATCGACGCGGTGTTGAGGATCGCGTGGTCGCCCACGCGCGCCCTCGCGTGCACGACGGCGAGCGGGCCGACAAACACCCCGGCGCCCAGCTCGGCGGAGGGCGAGACGATCGCCGAGGGGTGGATCACCGTGCGGAACGGGCCGGGCAGCGACTCGATCAGCGCGCGTCGCGTCGCGACCGTGCCGACGGCGATGATCCGCGGCGAATCGCCCATGCCGGCCAAGTCGTGGAACCCCCCCAGCAGCGGCGCGAGCGAGCCCAGCCCTGCGCCCGGGTCGTCGTCGTAGAAGCCCAGCAGCTCGTACCCCTGCGCGAGGGCCGCCTCGGCGACGACCATCGCGTGGCCCCCGCCGCCGATCAGGGCGAGGGGTCCGAGCGTGGGCTGTCGCGGTTCGGGCCGGGTGGTCATCCGTGTCTCCGGAGCGTGCGGATCGGGTGGGGTCGTCTCCGAGTCGCGGGATCATACGATTCCCAACGCATGAACACCCGGACCGATCCGCCCACGCCCGAACACGCGATCGACCACGCCGACCCGGTGCGCGTGGGCTGCGTGTCGTACCTGAACACCTCGCCTCTGATCGAGGGGCTCGACAAGGCCCGGGGCGTCGAGCTGGTCCCGGCGCCGCCGGCGCGACTCATCGACCTCCTGCTCTCGGGGCGGGTCGAGGTGGCGCTGCTGTCGCTGGTGGACGCGCAGCGCTCGCCCGAGCCCGTGGCGCTGATCCCCTGCGGCATGATCGGGTGCGACGGGCCGACCATGACCGTGCGCCTCTACAGCGCGACGCCCATCGGCGAGGTCGCACGCGTGTTCGTCGACAGCGAGAGCCACACCTCGGTGGCGCTGCTGCGCATCCTGCTCAAAGCGATGCACGGCATCGAGCCGGAGTTCATCGAGTTCAACGCGCGCGAGCGGATGGCGCAGCGCGAGTCGCTCGAGCCGGCCGAGTGGCCCGACGCGATGCTGCTCATCGGGGACAAGGTCGTGACCGACTCTCCCCCGGCGATCCGCTACCCCCACCAGCTCGACCTGGGCGACGCGTGGAAGGCGCTCACCGGGCTGCCCTTCGTCTACGCGGTCTGGGCGTGCCTGGAGCGCGACGCGTCGTCGGCGCGCGTGCGCGCCGCCGCGATCGCGCTCGACCGCCAGCGCCGGCACAACGCGACGCGTCTGGACTGGCTGATCTCGACCCGCGCCCCGGAGCGGGGGTGGCCGATCGATCTTGCGCAGACCTATCTGCACGACCTGCTGCGCTACGAGGTCGGCCCGCGCGAGCGCGAGGCGGTCGAGCGGTTCTTCGCGATGGCGCAGGGCGTCGGCGCGCTGGGGGGCGTGCGCCGTCTGCGCTGGCTCGACGAGGCGCTCGCGCCGCGCGCCCAGGGCGCGCCATGCCCCGTCTGACCGCCCTGCGCGTGGGGGCGCTGCGCGAGCTGGCGCAGCAGTTCCGGTTCGCGCCACGCGCACGAGCGATCGCGGCGCTGGCGGCGGTCGAGGCCCTGGCGCGCGAGATCGACCCGGAGCGCGCGTACGCCGAGCACTGGCTCGTGCACCGGCTCACCGGGTACCGGCCCGAGAACGCCCAGGAGGGCGCGCTGTTCGCCGGCGAGGCGCTCTACGCCGAGCTGTCGGCGCTGGCGGAGCACATCTGCGGCGCCATCGCCCTGCGAGAGGACGAAACGCCCGGGGCGCTGCGCGTCGAAGACCTGTGCGCGCGATGGTCCGTCTCGCGACGGACGCTGGAGCGCTATCGCCGGCGCGGGCTCGTCGCGCGCCGCGTGCGCGCCGCGGACGGCGAGGAGCGCATCGTGTTCACGCCCGGCGCCGTCGAGGGGTTCGAGACGCTTCAGCCCGCGCTGCTCGCGCGCGCCGGCGGTTTCAGGCGCACCACGGGCGACGAGCGCGCGATGATCGTCCGGCGCGCGCGCCGGTATCGCGCCCGGTTCGGCTGCACGGTCACGCAGGCGTCCGAGCGCATCGCGCTGCGCACCGGGCGCGCGCGAGAGACCGTGCGCCGCGTCCTGCTCGCCCACGACCGCGCCGCCGACGACCCGATCTTCCCGCGCGCCCGGGGCGTCGACGAGCGACGGCGCGACGCGCTCATGCACGCGCACCGTCGCGGCGTGCCCCTCGCCGAGCTGGCGAGCGCCACCGGACGCACGCGCGAATCCGTCGCGCGCATCGCCCTCGAGCGCACCCTCGTCCGCCTGCGCGCCTTCGACCTGCGCGGGCCGGTCGCGCCCACCTTCGAACGCGACGACGCGCACGAGGTCCTCCTCGCGCCTCCCCTCGTGCGCGAGGGCCTGCTCGCGACCGAGGCGCTCGACGCGAGCGCCTTCGTCGACGAGGCGCGCGCCCAGCCGCCCCTCGACCCGCGCGACGAGGCGACCCTCGCGACCGCCCTCGCGTTCCTGCGCTTTCGCGCGCGGCGCACGCTCGCTTCCCTCCCGGCGCACTCGCCCTCGGCGGCGGCGCTCGATCGCGCCGAGACCGACCTGCGCTGGGCCCACCGGCTCGTCGTCAAACTCGCGCGCACCCAGCGGCGCGTCGCCCTGGGCGCGATCGAAGAGCGCGTGGGCGGCTCGCTGCTCGACCTGCCCGACCCCCTCGCGCGCGCCGTGCACCTGGCGGCGATGCGCGCCCTCGCCGACGCGGCCCTGCGCTTCGACCCCTTCGCGAAGGGGCGCCTCGCCGGACGCGCCGCCGTCGCCCTGACCCACGCCCTCACCGACGCCCTGCGCGAGCGACGCGAGACGCCCCGGGCCGGCGCTCGACGGTCGAGGACTCGCGCCGTCTCCCTCGACGACTGGACGCGCGACGCCACGCCCTGGGGGCGATTCGTCGAGCCCGGCCCGCGACTCACCGGCACAGACCGCGCCTCCCATGCCCCAGACAGCCCCCCGGACAACGCCCCGGACAGCGACGAGGCCCTGCTCTGGGCGCGGTTCGGGCTGGACGGGCGCCCTCCCCTCACGCTCGAGGAGGTCGGCGCCGGCTTCGGGCTGACGCTCCCCTCCTGCGGGGCGAGGGTCCGCAAGGCCACTCGCGCAGCGATGGGTCTCAACCCGACGCCGTCGCTTCGCCGAAGGTACCCTCCAGCGCGCTGATGCCCACCCGCGAGTTGCTCAACCTGAAGCCCGTCGCGTCGTTCTCGCGAGGGTTCTGGACACGCCTCGTCGTGGCGCTCGCCGCCAACGCGCCGAGCATCCTCGCGTTCGGGCTGCGCGAGCCGCCGCTGTCGGTGCGAACGCTCGCGATGGTCCAGTTCGCCCTGCTGGCCGGGTACCTGCTCTACGCGGTGGTCCGGGTGGTGCGCGCGATCGACGCCGAGGGGCGGTCCGAGGTCATCGACCGGGCCGGGCGGATCGAGCTGGTCGCCTGCGTGCTCGGGCTTTTCCTGATCGCGTTCCCCCAGGCGGTGGCGCTGTGCGCCGCGGCCCTGCTCGCGGCCCGCCTGGTGCGGTTCCTGCTGCTGCTCATCGAGAAGGGCGTCTCCCCGCCGCTGGTGCTCGTGGGCGGGTTCGGATCGGTGATCCTCACCGGCGCAGGGATGCTGATGCTCCCGGCGACGACGCCGGAGGGCCAGCGCCTGGGCTTCATCGACGCGTTGTTCACCTCGACCAGCGCGACCTGCGTGACGGGGCTGGTGGTGGTCGACACGCCCACGGCGTTCACGCGCTTCGGGCACTCGGTGATCCTGGTGTTGATGCAGCTGGGCGGGCTGGGCCTGCTGGCGTTCGCGTCGGTGCTCATCCTCGCGATCGGCTCGTCGCTGGGGCTGCGCGCGACCTCGACGCTGTCGGACTCCTCGCTCGAGAACCGGCACGGGCCCCGGGGCATCCGCAAGGTGCTCGCGTCCATCGTCGTCTTCACTTTCGGGTTCGAGGCTATCGGCGCCGCGATCCTGTTCTTCGGCTGGCCCGAGACCTGGGCCAACGCGCCCGACATGTCGACCTTCGGCGACCGGCTGTTCCACAGCGTGTTTTTCTCCGTCTCGGCGTTCTGCAACGCCGGCTTCGCGACCACGCCCGACAGCGTGGAATCGCTGCGCCTGCACTGGACGACGCACACCGTGATCGCCGGGCTGGTGGTCATCGGGGGCACCGGCTTCCCGGCGCTCGACAACGTTCGCCAGGTCATCACGGCCCGGCTCCGGCGCAAGCGGGTCAAGGGCGGGCGCCTCGTGCGCCTGGCGCTGCACACCAAACTCACGCTGGTGACCACGCTCGTGGTGTATGTCGTCGGCGGGATCACGATCTTCATCAGCGACTACATCCAGACACTCGAGGACCCGGGCGTCGCGCTGCTCGACGCGCACTTCATGGCGATCGCGTCGCGAACCGCAGGGTTCGACACCATCCACCCGGCCGAACTCGGGCCCCTCGCGCGCTTCACCATCACCGTCCAGATGTTCATCGGGGGCGGGCCGGCGTCGACGGCGGGGGGCGTCAAGACCGTCGCGACGGCGGTGCTGTTCCTCACGGTCGTCGCCACCCTGCGAGGGCGCGACGCGACCGAGGCGTTCAAGCGCACAATCCCCGACGCTCTCGTGCGCAAGGCGGCGGTTCTCATCACCCTCGGGCTCGCGACGCTGGCGACGCTCGTCGCGATCCTCTCGGTCACCGAGGTCCGCGCCGACGGCACGGGGCCCTCGCTCGAAGAGATCCTCTTCGAGTCGGTCTCGGCGACCGCGACCGTCGGGCTCTCGATGGGCATCACGCCCACCCTCAGCGACGCCGGGAAGATCGCCGTCGTCGTCGCGATGTTCCTCGGTCGTCTCGGCCCCCTCGCGGTGCTGGCGGCCCTCACCAGCGTGCGCAAGAGCGAGCGCGCGAGCTACGCCTATCCCAGCGAGGGCGTGCTGATGACCTGAGCCCGGTGCGCACCGGCACGCCCCCCCGTCCCCCGCTACCCTGCTGACCAGATATGAACCGCTTCGCCGTCATCGGTCTCGGACGCTTCGGCTCGCGCCTCGCGAGCAACCTCGCCGCCGCGGGCGCCGAGGTGATCGCCATCGACCGCTCGCGCCAGATCGTCGAAGACCTGCGCGACAAGGTCACCCTCGCGATCGCCCTCGACGCGACCGACGAGCAGGCCCTGCGCATCCAGGGCGTCGACCAGGTCGACTGCGCCGTCGTGGGCATCGGGCAGGACTTCGAGGCCAACGCCCTCACCACGGCGCTCCTCAAGTCCCTCGGCGTCACGCGCGTCGTCTCGCGCGCCGGAAACCAGATGCAGGCCGAGATCCTCACGCGCATCGGCGCCGACGGCGTCGTCAAGCCCGAGGACGAGTCCGCCGAGCGATGGACGCACCGCCTCCTCGCCCCCACCACCATCGACCACATCGAACTCGGCGACGGCTACGCCCTCATCCAGCGCATGACCCCCAAGCAGTGGGTCGGCAAGGCCCTCAGCGAGCTCGAACTGCGCAAGGAATATCGCGTCACCATCGTCGCGATCCGGCGCGCCGTCGCCGCCCACGGCGCCAAGGACGGCAGGCCCGAACGCGTCGTCGAGGTGCCCATGCCCGCGTCGCGCCTGGGCGTCAACGACATACTCGTCATCGCCGGCTTCGACCGCGACCTCGAGAACCTGCCGAGCTGACGACCACGCTTTCGCGCCGGGATCGACGCGCCAAGCGTTGTATCTTCAGGAATTTGCGCGCATCCAGCGCCCGCGGCGCAGATGGTTCGATGATTCTTTCTTTCGATCATCCCGAAAGGGCTTGCCCCCCCCCCGGTTCTCTGGTATATTGCGGCTCGAACACCGTAGGGGAACCGGGTTATGCGCCGAAGGGCGGTCACCATCGTCGAGTTGCTGGTCGTGATCGCGGTCCTCGCGATCCTGCTGGGCATATTGCTGCCGACGCTGCGAGGGGCCCTCCGCTCAAGCAAAGACACGGTCAATCTGACGAGCCTTCGATCAACGCACCAGCAGTTTTTCCAGTGGGGCGCTGCGCATCGGGATGTCTTTGTGAATCAAGGGCTGCCTGCGCCCGGGACGCCGTTCGTGCTGCGCGCGGGCTCGAGCCCCGGAACGATCGTCGGGCATTACACCATGCAGACCGAGTACTGGACATGGCCCCTCGGCGCGTGGCTGGAAGAGGGATACCCGACATGGCACCCGGCGGAAGAACGCCCGCTCCCCGAGAGCGAGGTCCGGCTGCAATCGATGATGGTCTCGTACCCGGGTGCGCTGCATTTCAGGGCATCGATGTTCAAGGTTTCGAACGCGATGTACATGGACCCGCAGCGGTTCACCCCCGACTGCGGTTCGCGCCTCGGCAATAGCGTGTTCCGGCCGGTGCGTTGGAGCGAGGCCGCGTTCCCCTCCTCGAAGGTCCTGCTCTTCCATAGTGGGCAGGTGACAGATCCGACAAGGAACGAGCCAGGCGTCTCGCTCGTGACCGTCGATGGGGCGGCGAGACCCGTGCCTGCCGCCGGCGCGATCACGCTTCCAGGGTCGCGCTGCGCCGAGAGACCGTTCGAGGACACGCCTCTCGGAATCATGGGAAGAGACTTTGTGAACCAGTGAGAAATCCTCTTCAACGCGAAGGAGTCTGTCCATGTCACGACCAGTTTCACTTCGTTGCATGGTCGTCGCGACCATCGCCGGTATCGGAGCTTCGCTTTCGGCGCAGGACGGCCCGATCTACCTCATGGACATGGACGCCGGTCAGCAATGCCAGCCGTACTACGGAAGCGGGCCGAGCGGGAATGACGAGGGTGGGGGCGGACAGATCGGCTCGCCGGCTGGATATATCTGGGCGTGGACGTCTTGCAGCTCCGCGACCTTCACGCACCCGTGCCCCGCGAACCCCTTCCAGATCGGATGGTTCAATGTTCTGAGCGGCGGCGCCTTCGGCCCGAGTCTTCGCTACTCGATGTGCTGCGGGAGCGCCGAGGTCGGCGCCGTCTACAACATCTGGGTCAACGGTGTCTTCATTCGGCAGGAACACCGTTGCCGGGGTTCTGAGTGGCCATTCTGAACGCCATTACTGGCACGCGGCGGTATCGTCATCGACGGCGCGTGGCCGCGTATGTCGTGATGGTGATCATCGGTCTCGTGATCGTCATGATGCTGCGAGGTCGTGAGGATCGCACATACATCGTCGCGATGACGAACGAACCCTGCGCCACGATAACTCTGAGGTCAATGCCAGCAAAGGATGTCCTCGCGGCACGCCTCACTCGCCGATCGCCGGGCGGTGTTGGGGCCAGCGACCGGGTCGTCGCGTTCGCGATCGAGTATCTGCACGCGTCCATGTCGGGCTGCGCCGATGCCATGATCAACTTGCGCGACGGGGACGCGTGGCACGAGGAACTCATGTCCATGGCGAGGCAGGGCGCCGCGGTTCACGGCGATCGCGCTCCCGCGACCGGTGAGAGCGAGGCGCGAGCGCTCGCCCTCTGGTGGTTCAGAACGGCAGAGCCATGGGCGTGGGTGGACCTCCGGTCGGTCTCACTCGCGCCGATACGCGAGGACTCGGGGCGGGCGATGGGGCGCGAGTGGGTGGCGTCATGGTCGGCAAAGGCGGCCGGCGCGCCGAAAGGTCGCCCACCCACCCCGTACATGTCGATGTTCACACCCGATGATGCCGAGTTCTTTCTTCAGACGGGTGAGCTGTTCGTGCTGCGTGCGACCTTCGGCCTGCGCGCCGAGGCCGCGGGCGATGATGTGCTGCACGCGCGTGTGCTTCTCTACGAACTTCCGGATGGGCGGGCAGGGGTGATCGCCGTCCTTCTCGACGGGAACCTGCTGCCTCTGTGGTCGCAGCTGGTGCTCTAAAGGCGTATCGCCATGCCATAAGTCGCATTCGTTCAGTGGCTTGCGCACATCCACCCCTGCAGCGCGGATGGCCCGACGGTTTTTGAATCGACTATCTCAAAAAGCGCTTGCCCCCCCCCCCCCGGTTCTCTGGTATATTGCCCTCTGAACACCGTAGGGGAACCGGGTTATGCGCCGAAGGGCGGCCACCATCGTTGAACTCCTCGTCACCGTCGCGGTGGTCGCGATCGTGGTGGGCATCACCATCCCGGTGCTGCGCACCGTGGCGATGAAGCGTCACGATGTGAAGAACCTCACCAGTCTGCGCTCGACGCACCAGCAGTTCCGGCAGTACGCGAACGATCATCAGGATTACTTCCTCAACGCGGGGCTGCCACGCAGGCCGGGGTACCCGGCGGCGATCGACTACGGTCCGGGCAACGGGTTCGAGCACATCTCGTACCTCGGGCAGGACACGTGGTGGCCGATGGTGCTGTCGACATACACCAAAGAGGGCTTCCCCACCTGGCACAGCACGCATTGGCCGCCTCCAGAGCGCGGCCCGGCGCATGTGCACGCGGGGTACACCAACACGCGGTACATCGCGGAGTCGGGTTTCATCTACTCGCTCGCGTGCGTCACGGACCCTTCGCTCTGGCGCGACAGCGCCGACGCGAGCGGCGGCTTCGACAGGTATTACCAACTCGTGCGATGGTCGACGACGGCGCACCCCTCGTCGAAAGGGATGCTGTTCGACGGCGTGTCGCCGTCTCGCGACGACCGGACCGACCGGAGGAATGTCGTGTTCGTGGATGGATCGGCTGGACTTTACGATTTCTTCTCGCCCGTTGCATCGCCCGAGGGGGCGCGCCGGCGGGGAAGGCCGGTGTCGTGGACTCCGGAAGGAATACTCGGTCGGGACTTCTGAAGCATCGTTCCATGGAGAGCCCACATGCTTGTTCGATCTGCAGTCGCTCTGGCAGCCAGCATGGTTCTTGCTGGCACTGTCGCACCCGCTGACACCGGCATTCACTACGGCAGTTGGCAAAACGCACAGCAAGCCAACGATGCCGGGCCCAGCCCGAGTTGTGTGCAGGACCCCGAGAACTGCGCGCGGAAGTGGACTTGGACGGAGGACGATTACACCGCGTCGAAGTGGTGCGACCCCGGCTCGACCGGATGGGCGTACTACAAGCTTCCGGTTGAGTTGTGGGTCGTTTTCTGTTGCGCAACCCAGGGCGAGTACCGGTATGTTTACCTCAAAGAAGGTGGCGCCGTCATCGGAACACAGACCAAGTGCGGCACGACGATCGCCGGATGGCTGGGCTGATTGAGGAACTCAATATCATGCAGACGAGCCGTATTTCGCTTGCGTTCGCTCTCTTCGGCGGCATCTCGCTGCTCATCGCGGTTGTCGTCGTGACCAGCGGGCCGGGGCCCGCCACTACTGCCCCATTGCTCGATGCTGCTGTCGATCCCCTCCGCAAGGTGATGACCGATGACGAAGGGCCTGTCGATTCCTCACTCGATCCCGACGCGGTGACTCGACTCCGTACGGCGATTTCCGCAGCGCTCGCCGGCACGGGTGTGGACACGGCCGATGCTGCGACGCATGCCGCGGTGGAGTATGCGCTGGGCGTCGCGGATGGAGATATCGACCGTCTGGCCGGTCTCGCGCTCGAGCACGGCGCGAAGCCCTCGGCGAGCCGCGTCGCGTTTTATCGTGGGTTGGCCGACGCTCGTCCGGACCGTCTGCGCCCTCGCGATGTCGAAACCTGGAACTCGGTGCAGGTGCTGCGCTGGGGCGCGATGATCACGGCGCGCGCTCGATGGGAAGGCGTCGCGTTCGATTCGATCACCGCCGAGGTCATCAGCGATCCGTCGCAGGTCGAAGCGCTGTCGGATATGACGCCCCCCGATGGGTCGGGCCTGACGATCGGCTATGCGCCGATGTCATTCCCGCTGCCCGATATCGCGAGGCGCTTTCAACAGATGGAATTGCGGGGCGTCGTGCTGACCATCCCGGCGGCGCTCGTGAATGGGGACCGCACCGTGACGCAGGCCATCCTCGTCGAGTACGAGCCGGGGAAGTGGTACCCGATCGGCGCTCGGGTGACCGTCAAGGAAGGCCCCGAGAGTTCGTCGGTCTCGTCTGATCCGGAGCGACGCCCGCGTCCGATGTGAGTGAGCACAGTCACCCGTTGAGTCGGACGAGGATGTCGGGCAGGTTGTGGCTGAAGGCGCCGCGGGGCATGACCTCGTGGGCGCCCAGGTCGCGGGCGCGCTGGAGGGCGTCGACCTCGACATGGGGGCCGAAGGCGAGGATGCGGATCTGGCGTGTCCGGGGGGCGGCGCCCGCGCCGTCGGGGGCTGCGTGGGTGGCGGTTCCGGGGGTGATTTCGGGGGCCGGGTTCTCGGACCGGCGTCGGTTTTCGTCGTGGACGCGTTCGATGAGGGCGAGGGCGACCTCCGGCGCAGCCAGATCGGCGATGAAGGCGACGACCGGGGAATCCGCAAGGCGGGCCTCGAGCATGTCGATGGAACGGACCGGGCGTGCCGGCACGCCCAGCGTCTCGGCGGTCGACTTGATCTTGACCCCCCATGTGAGGTCCGAGGCGTAGAAGACTATCATGAGTGGAGATCCTGTCGTTCGCGTTCGGTTCGCCCGTCGGGGCGGCGCGTCGGCGGGTTGGTGGGAGTTTCGCAAGCACAACCGTGAGTCGCGGCCCCTGCGTTGTTTTCCCTCGGGCTGGACGAACGCTGGAACCATCTGCAATGTCGACCACGCCGGCTACGGCAAGCATTGTCGCCCCTTCGTCGTCTCGCAACCGAGGGCACCTCGAGAGCCCGGTGTACGACGAGCTGGGGATGGCGCGTGACCCCAATAACCTGTACCTGCAGACCATCGACGCGGTCCTCCAGGCCGCCGAGGTGCTGGAGCTGCCCCACCACCTGCAGATCATCCTCGCGCAGCCCAAGAACGAGGTGATGGTCCACTTCCCGGTGAAGATGGACGACGGGCGCTACTCGCTGTTCAAGGGCTATCGCGTCCAGCACAACAACGCGCTTGGCCCCTTCAAGGGCGGCATGCGCTTCCACGAGCATGTCTCGCTCGACGACGTGAAGGCCCTCGCGCTGCTGATGACCATGAAGTGCTCGCTCGTGCGCGTGCCCTTCGGCGGCGGCAAGGGCGGCGTGAAGTGCAACCCGTACCAGCTCTCGAAGGAAGAGCTGATGCGCGTGAGCCGGCGCTTCTGCGTCGCGATCAGCCAGATCATCGGCCCGGACTACGACATCCCGGCGCCCGACGTCGGCACCAACGCGCAGGTCATGGCGTGGTTCGCCGACACCTATTCGCAGATCTCGCACCAGCCCAACGCGATGGCGGTCGTCACCGGCAAGCCCGTCGAGGTGGGCGGGTCGGTCGGGCGCGAGAAGGCCACCGGTCAGGGCGTGGTGGACGTCGTCGCCGAGATGGCGCCGGCGCTCGGGCTCGACCTCAAGGGCGCGCGCGTCAGCGTGCTGGGCTACGGCAACGTCGGCTCGTGGGCGGCGCGCCTCATCGCGGAGCGCGGCGCCAAGGTCGTCGCGGTCATGGACCACACCGGCGCCCTGCGCAACGACCACGGCTTCGACACCGTTGCCCTGGCCGAGCACTGCGCCCGCCACGGCGGCGTCGCCGGCTACGACAAGTTCCAGGGCCACGCCAACAACGGCGCGCCCAACCCGGGCCACGGCGGCACGCCGATCAGCGAGGAGGAGTTCTACCGCACCAAGGTCGACCTCTTCATCCCTGCGGCGCTCGAGCAGATGATCACCGAGAAGAACGCGTCGTGGGTCGACGCCAAGGTCATCGCCGAGGGCGCCAACGCCCCCACCACCCCGGCCGGCGAGCGCCTGCTCCTGGAGCGCGGCATCGAGATCCTCCCGGCGATCCTCTGCAACTCGGGCGGCGTGACCGTCTCCTACTTCGAGTGGGTGCAGAACCGCACCAACCAGTACTGGGACGGCGAGCGCGTCGACGAGGAACTGAACCGCCACATGGTGATGGCCGCCCGTCGCACCGTCCTGGCGCGCCAGCGCTACGACGTGGACATGCGGACCGCGGCGTACATCGGGGCGCTTGAGAACATCGGCAAGGTCTACCAGATGCGCGGCATCTTCCCGTAACGCGCCCGAGCCGGAGCAACCACTTCAGGGCCCGTCGGCGCACGCCGGCGGGCCCTGTTCGTTGTCGCGCGGCGCGCGACTGCCGATTTTTTTGCTTCCTTCGCTGGGTCCGGGTGGTATATTGAAATGACAGAGAGATCTCGGCCGCGCCACCGTCGCGCGTGTTCCCGGACCCTTGGAGGAGTACGAAGATGCGTTCCACCCGATTGGCTCCCGTCCTTCTCGCGGTCGCGCTGGGCTCGACCGGCGCGCTGGCCGTCGATGTCGGTCACCTCGACTCGTTCTCCGTCGCCGGCGAGCTGAACGGCTGGGGGGGCGGGTCGTTCATCTATGACAACCCCGGGACCGGCGGCGTGCACGGCGCGAACGACGGCTTCCTCCTGGTGTCGAACCCCGTCCCCATCAACTTCGCGGCGCGCTCGGGCTCGTCGGCGTACGCCGGTGACTGGATCGAGGCGGGCGCGACCGGCATCTCGTTCTGGCTTCGCGATGTCGGCGGCACCGGCGATCTCGAGATCCACCTGGGCATCGGGCTCGCGTTCAGCAACTTCTGGCAGAGCAACATCGCGCTGCGCCCCACCGACGAGTGGCAGGAGTTCACGATCACCTTCGACGACCCCTCGCAGTGGACGCGGATCATCGGAGGCGGGTCGTTCGAGAACGCGCTGCGCAACGCCGATCGCATCCTGTTCCGCCACGACACGCCCCCTTACGGGCGCAACCCCCCCCTGCACGCCGGCGGGCTGGGGATCGACGAGATCCGCATCCTGCCCACCCCGGGCGCTCTGGGCGTGATGGCCCTGGCCGGCCTCTGCGCCGCGCGCCGGCGTCGCTGAGCCCGGTCCCCGACGCTTCTCCCGGACGCCCGCCCACTCGGCGGGCGTCTTTCGTTGGGGGATCGACCGGGTCTGGAATCCGCGCCGGGACGCAGCCCGAAGGCCCCGGGGCGGTTTTTCTTTGCGGCGGCGGGGCAATCGCCGATGCCCTTGTGCGTTCCCCTCTCGTGAGCAACCCCCCCGGGCCGAACCCCTCCATGACCAGGCACCCGCACTCCAACCCGATTTCCCGCCGGCGCGCCTTCTCGCTGATCGAGCTGCTGGTGGTGGTCGCGATCATCGCGCTGATCCTGGGGATCGCGATCCCGACGCTCTCGTTCGCGCGGGCCAAGGCCGCCAGCACCGCGTGCGGCGCGAAGCTGTACGGCATCGGGCAGGCGTTCGCGATCCACAACGACAACAACAGCGGCAAGTACCCCGAGGCGCGGTACATGCCCGACCCGTGGCTCACCAGCGACGAGCGCCCGCCCATCAACCAGGCGCTCAAGGACTACATCGAGCCCTACTCGACCGCGTGGGTCTGCCCCTCGGACCGCGTCGTGCACACGCAGACCTACGAGGAAGACGGCGTCGAGAAGACCTGCGGCGTCAGCTACACCTATGTCGCGGTGCTCTCGGCGAGGTCGTACGAAGAGACCTTCTTCGCGAGGTTCCTGCGCTTCTCGCCCTCCGACACGCCCGTGATGCACGACTTCGACGGGGGGACCTTCGAGCGCCAGGACGGGCAGACCGTGCGCGTCGACTTCTTCCACCCGCGGCGCAACATCCTCTTCGTCGACGGGCATGTCGGCCCGCTCGACGCCTCCAACACACAGACCGACTGACACGTCCACGGGCGCGAGCGCGCCCGACGACCACGGAGCGACACCATGTCCGATCACAAGAGATTCGACCTCGACGACGCGATGAACGAGGGCAAGCGCCGGGCGATCGACGCGAACTGGTCGTCGCGTAAGAAGGCGATGGTCGGCGTGGCCGCGGCGTGCGTGGCGACGGTGGCGATCGGCGGGAGCGCGTGGGCGTACACGCAGATGCGCACGCCCTCGCTGCCTCGGAACATGGATCAGGCGCTGGCGGTGATGTCGTCGGGCAAGCTGGACAAGATGGCGCCGGAGCGTCGCGCGCAGTACTCGGAAGAGGCGCGCCGCATCCTGTGGTCGCTCAGCGACGAGGAGCGACGCAAGCTGTTCGAGGACGAGAAGAACCGCGAGGCGCTGCGCGCCCTGCGCGAGCAGGCGTTCGACGACATGGCCTATCGCGTGGCGCGCGGCGAGCAGGTCGACTGGTCGCAGTTCGGCCCGCCCCGTCGCGAGATGACCGACGAGGAACGCCAGCGCATGCGCGAGGAATTCCAGCGCATGGCGGCGGCCACGCCCGAAGAGCGCGCGGCGCGCATGGAAGAAATGCGCAACCGCGCCGCCGACCAGATGCGCCAGCAGCTCGCCACCGGCAACGCCCAGTCGGGCGCGCTGCGAGGCGAGATGATGGGTCGCGGCGGCATGGGCCGGGGCGGCCCCGGGGGCGGCCCGGGTGGCGGCGGTCGCGGCGGCAACCGCGGGCCGCGCTGAGCGCGGACTTCCCGTGTGCCTCGTGCCTCATCCCTCGTGCCTGCTGACTCGCACCCCTCATCTGGCTCGCTGCGCTCGCCGTCCTCTCCACGCAAGCGGGGCGAGGAGGGGTTGTCGCGCCATCACGCTCGCTGCGCTCGTGTGATGGCGCCGTCACGCGCTTGTGGCGCGGCTGCGCCGCTCCACGTCACCCCTCTCTCTTCCTGCTCCCTGCTGCCTGCTCCCCACTCCCTTCCCCTCAAGTCTCCTGATCGGTGGGCCGGATCAGCACCTCGTTCACGTTGACATGCGCCGGCGATTCGATCGCGTAGAGGATCGCGCGGGCGATGTCTTCGGCTTTGAGTTTGCGCATGGTCTTCGTGCGCTCGAAGAAGGCGTCGCGCAGCGCCTTGTCGGGGATATGGGTCTGGAGTTCTGTTTCGACGATGCCGGGCGCGACGACCGTCACGCGCACGCCCTTGCGGAAGAGTTCGGCGCGGAGCCCCTCGGAGAAGGCGTGGACGAAGAACTTGGTGCCGCAGTAGACCGCGGCGTTGGGGAAGACGCGCCGGCCCGCGACGCTGCTGATGTTGACGATGTGCCCGCCTCGAACCTTGCCTTCGACCTCTCTGGTCATGTGGGGCAGGCAGGCCGCCGTGCAGTGCAGGACGCCGTTGATGTTGACATCAACCATCTGCGCCCAGTCGTCCTCGCGGAGGGCTTCGAGGGGGCTGAGGGGCATCACGCCGGCGTTGTTGACGAGGATGTCGATGGGTCCGAAAGTGGCGACGGCGGTGTCGACCATCGCGCGGACGCTGTCGCGGCTGGTGATGTCGCACTCGACGGCGAGGGCTCTGCCGGCGGCGCCGTTGGCGGTGATCTCGTGCTCGATGTGCCGGAGACGTTCGGCGCGCCTGGCGACGAGGACGACGCGCGCGCCCTTCTCGGCGAGGAGTCGGGCGGTGGCTTCTCCGATGCCGCTGGACGCGCCGGTGACGATGGCGACTTTGGTGGCGAGGACGCTCATTCTGCTTCTCCACATGTGCGCGACAAAGCGCCGCGGCGGGCAACGCTAGGGTCGCTCGCGGCGGCGCGTGTCGCGCGATGGGGAGGTGAGCGCGGTGTTGCTCAGTAGGCGAGGTTCGCCCAGGGGTTGGTGTTGGCGAACTGGTTCGCGGGGTCGGTGATGATCTGGGCGACGTGGTTGTTGGGGAAGTTGCCCGACGACTGGAGGTTCATGCCGTAGGGGCTCTGGCTGCCCTGACGCACCGCGTTGCGAGTGACGACGGTGTTGGCGGCGCCGCTCCAGAGAAAGATGCCCCAGTTCCCGCCGGTGACGGTGTTCGAGTCGATGCGGCACCCGTCGCCGGCGGCATAGATACCGGTCCCGTTGTCGTTGGCGACGGATTGCTCGACGGCGGAGCGATGATTCAGAGAGAAGCCGTACTGCGAGTTGTTGTTGGCGATGCAGTCTCGCGCGTTCGAGCGGTAGAGACTGAATCCGACTTGCGAGTTGGAGTACGCGGCGCAGCGAACGAAGGTGGCTTGATCGCCTCCGAAGCCGTTGCGGCACTGGATGGCGGTGGAGTCGAGGACCATCCCGCCCTTGCCGACATAGATGCCCGTGCCCCCCGTGATGCCCCGGGCGGTGACATTCTCGACGCGGGCGCCGGTGGTGTAGGAGAGGTTGATCCCGCCGTCGTCGTACCCGGCTCCGGAGATCACTCCGTTGCGGATGACGACGCCGGAGATGCCGCTGGAGCCGTCGTCGCCGCGGTCGGCGATGGCGTACTGCGCGCCGCTGGCGTTGGTGACGGTGATGGCGAAGCCGTTGAGGTCGATCGTGACATCCGAGACCATGATCTGGATCGACCTCCCGATAGAGCCCTGCGTATGCAGGCGGTTCCCGGTCAGGTAGTACGAGCCGGGCTGGGTGATCGTGAACTTCGCGGGGTTCACGCCCCCGGGGATCGGGGTGCGCGCCTCGACCTGGTCGAGGGTCTTCATCGTGGGAACGATGGCGCCGGCGGGCGGGGTGAGGTCGCCGGCGAGAGCGAGGCTCGACCCCGAGAGGGCGGCGACGAGCGAGACGAGGGACAGCGTGCCCGCGCCACGGGCGCGGTTCATGGTCTTGGTGGTCACAACGAACCTTTCAGAGGTGGTGGTCGGTTTGTCCCCTCGCGGAAGAGCGAGGGCGTGGCGGGCGTCGGCCGCGGGGATGCCGGGGCTTCGGGTCGCTCGGAGAGTCATGCGACGGGCGGGGCGGGGGTGGCTAGGGAAAAGAGGGCAATGGGCAGTCGGCAATGGGCAATGGGGGAAGAGGGGATCTGGAATGTGGCGCGGCGCCTCTTTCTGGCCCATTGCCGATTGCCGACTGCCCATTGCCCTCCCCGACTGCCCGTTGCCCCCCCTCCCCTATACTCCCGACCCTCGCCAGTTCGTGATCCGTCGGACCGAAAGGACCCCCGCCCGTGCCGTACACCCTCAAGCCCGCCAAGCAGTTCGAACTCGACGACGAGCGGCTGGACTACCTGAAGCAGCACATCGACACCGGCGACCGGTGGGTGCTCAACTTCGGCCCCCAGCACCCGGCGACGCACACGACGCTGCGCCTGGTGCTCGAGCTCGACGGCGAGCGCGTGGCCCGCTGCACGCCGCACATCGGCTACCTGCACTCGGGCTTCGAGAAACTGGGCGAGCACCTCGATTACAACCAGTATGTCACGATCGTCAGCCGGATGAACTACCTGTCGCCGGTCGCGAATGACATCTGCTGGCACCACGCGGTCGAGAAGCTGTTCGGGATCGACATCACGCCGCGCTGCAAGGTGATCCGCACGATCCTGGCGGAGATGGCGCGCATCCAGGACCACCTGCTGTGCGTGGCGGCGGCGGCCCTCGACCTGGGCGCGCTGACGGGCTTCCTCTACGCGTTCAACCCGCGCGAGAAGATCTACGACATCATGGATTATGTCGCCGGTCAGCGGTACCACCCCGACTACACGCGCGTGGGCGGGCTGATGCAGGACCTGCCCGACGAGACGGTCTTCAAGCGCATGGTCAAGGCGTTCATCCACGACGACCTGCCCGGCGCGATCCGCGACCTCGAGAAACTCGTCGTGCGCAACCGCATCTTCATGGACCGCACGATCGGCATCGGGCATCTCTCGAAGGAAGACGCGATCGCCTGGTCGCAGTCGGGCCCGATCGCGCGCGCCTCGGGCGTGCGCCGAGACCTGCGCAAGGACGAGCCCTACCTGTGCTACGCCGACAACTGGGACAACAACGGCGCCGAGGCCGTCAAGTTCAGCGTGCCCCTGAGCGACGAGGGCGATGTCTACGCGCGGTTCATGATCCGCGTGGAGGAGATCAAGCAGTCGGTGCGCATCATCGACCAGCTCATCGACGCGATCCCGGGCGGTCCGATCGATGTGTTCGCCGACGCGAAGATGACCAAGCCGCGCAAGGCGGAGGTCTATGGGAGCATCGAGGGGCTGATCCAGCACTTCGAACTCATCATGACCAACCGCGGCTGGAAGGCCCCGCTGGCCGAGGCGTACGGCGCGCACGAGACGGCGAACGGCGAACTGGGCTACTTCGTGGTCTCCGACGGCGGCCCGCGCGCCTGGCGCGTGAAGACCCGCCCGCCGTCCTTCATCAACTTCGCGATCGTGAGCAAGATGCTCGAGGGCCACATGCTGGCGGACACGGTGGCGGTGATCGGCTCGCTGAACATCGTGGCGGCGGAGTTGGATCGGTAAGGGAACCGATCGAGGCGCCCCGGCTTCTAAGCGATAGGAGACCTTAGTTTCTGATGGGATCGTCTGCCGCCAGACGCTGCAGCACACCCCAATACGCAAAGAAGAACGATGATGCGCGGATCCATACCCGGATTGACGACCCGCGTTATTGCGGTGATCGCAACACCGAGCATCATCAGTGTCAACACAAAGTTACGACAGAAGAGCATGATCCCGGTGCTGACCTGACCACATCCCTGGATCAACTTTGCAACCTCTCCGATCAGCTCTGTAGTTTCCCGAATTGTCTTCATCCGGCGCCTGTGCGATTTTGACATTGTCGAATCCGATGTCATTGCCGGGAGAGGAGATCCGTCCCCTGTCTCGGGCGACAGGCCGAGCCTAGTGGCCGGAATGACACGCAGGGAGACGGCGTCAGGTCGTCCACACTCTTTCCACATGTGTTCGCTTGGTGTGGATAGACTGTCGCGAATTCGAGCGGATCAGGAATGGTGGCCCCAAGAGGGCGGTGTTATATCGTCCCAGTATTGGGGGTCATCAAACCATGCAGATGGGGAACCCATGCGGAGACTGCTGATACTCGCGGCACTCACCGGCGCTGTGACGCTCTGCGCGTGCGATCGCGACACGCCGAAAGAGCCCCCCCTTTCCGCGACGTTGACGCTCCCCGACGGGTTCCGATTCGTTGAGGACGACCCCGACGCGCAAGAGGTCGGCGTGCTGCGCGTCGGCGGGCGGCTGGTGCTCCGCAACACGACGGGGCGGCGGTTCCTCGCCACGATCACGCCGCACGACGCTGCGGGCAAGCCCGGCCCGATGGGCGCCTTCGAGGTCACGCTGCCGGCGCGCGGCGCCGTCGTGAGTGATGTGTTCCCTCCCGGCGTCGGGCACGCGCACATCTCGCTGAAGACGCGCGACACCGTGTCGTCCGGGTTCTTTACCTTCGATGTTCTTGGCGCAGACATCACCGTGACGCGCGATGAGCACGGCGCGACCTGGATGGAGGATGTTGCATTCATCCCGCCCGAAGAATGGCTGCCGCCGCCGATCCTGGGCGTCTACGACCCCGACGCGACAGCGCCCGATGGGTTCGAGTACCGGATCGGCGACGCGTTCGTGCTCGTGAATCAGCGCGGGCATCGCCAGCCCGTCACGCTGAGGATCGAATCAACTACGAAAGAGCCGCATTCGACATCCCGAATCGAGTTCACGACGACGCTTCCAACGCGCGGCGTGGCCAGGTTGGATGTGCAAGGCGAGGTCGTCGCGGTAGAGGTCGCGATCCACGCCGTCCAGATGCGCCCGAGTTTCCGGGGCAGCACGACGCTGAGCACGCGGATTGACATACCCAGCGGAAGTCAGCGCGGCATGATCCTCCAACCGGGGTCGCGCCCGTGGGAGTACCACGATGTCGTCACGCCCGGGACGCCCAGACGCTAAGCCCTTGACACCCGGTCTTTGTTCGGTATATTGGCCCCCGACATCCCCGCGGCTGGCCGGGTGGAGCCGACCGGGCGGGGGTGGTGGCTTGCCCTCGCGCGAGCCCCTGCGTTTCCGGGGACTGGCGGTGGGCCATCGTGATTCTGGAAGGGACAATCAGGCATGGAACGATCCGCACCTCGAATCGTGATCTTCGCGGCCCTGGCGTGTGCGCTGGGGGCGTCGTCGGGTGACTCGCTCGGGCAGGAAGCGGCGGCGCAGGGCGGCGCGCCGTCGGCGCAGCCGCAGTCCATCCCGTTCCCGCACCCGGTGATCAGCGAGATCCTGGCGTTCGTGCCGAACACGAACGATGTGGACCCCTCGCGCGACAATGTGCGCGACCCGGTGGGCGACGAGTTCATCGAGCTGGTGAACCCGCACACGCGCCCGATCGACCTGACGGGGTATGTGCTGGCCGACGCGCTGGCGATCGGCCGGCCCGACGACGAGCGGGGCGTGCGGTTCGTCTTCCCGAAGTTCACGCTGGGGCCGGGCGAGGTGGTGGTGGTGTTCAACGGGTACAACACGGGGATCGCCGGGGCGCACGGCACGCCCAACAACGCGCCGACCTCGAAGAACGACAAGTTCGAGAACGCGTGGGTGTTCACGATGAACAACTCGATGCGGTTCCGCTCGCTGAACAACTCGGACGAGATGGTGGTGCTGCTGGACGCGTCGGGGAAGGCGATCGACGCGGTCTCGTGGGGCGAGCCCTCGGCGGCGGCGCCGGAGGGGTGCCTGCGCGTGCAGACGGTCAAGCGGACGCTGGGGGGCAGCTACGTGCGCACCGGCGCCGACGGGGTCATGGAGCACCACACCAAGGTCGGGACGACGGCGTACTCGCCCGGGAAGCCGTACGCGGGGGCGACGAAGTAACGACGGCTCTCGGAAGGTGAGAGGACCCTCCCCCTGCCCCCTCTCGCGAGCGGGAGGGGGGGAAGGAGTGCCGAACGCGCGTCTGTCTGCTCCGTGGCACGGGCTGCGCCCGTACCACGCCACCCATCTTGTTTCTTCATCTTGCTGCTCGCTCTCCCCTCGTGCCTCGTGCCGCGGCACATGTGCCTTCTGAGACGCACCCCTCACCTGGCTCGCTGCGCTCGCCGTCCTCTCCCCGCAAGCGGGGCGAGGGGGCGGGAGAGAAGACCCTCCCCCTGCCCCCTCCCGCGAGCGGGAGGGGTGTCAGATGGCGTCGGCACTCGTGGCACGGCTGCGCCGTACCACGCCACCGTCTTTGTGTTCTCCCTGCTCCCTTCGTCCTGCGGCTATGATCCCGACCTATGGCGTGGATCTCGAAACCCTCGGGCACGATGCAGATTCCGCGGCGGTCGGAGCCGTACCTCACCCAGTCTCTGAAGGACCGGGCGAGCAAGGAGATCCTGCCGCGGTACGCGACGAAGCAGGGCGCGCTGCTGTCGGTCCTGCACCTGGTGCAGCACGAGCACAACTGGCTGCCGGCGCAGGCCTTGGAAGAGGTCGGGGAGTTCCTCGGGCTGTCGGCGGCGGAGGTGCTGGACACCGCGTCGTTCTATGAGGAGTACTGGCTCAAGCCCAAGGGCGAGCACATGATCGCGGTGTGCCGCTCGATCGCGTGCGAGTTCTGCGACTCGGGCAAGATCACCGACACGGTGCGTCGGAAACTCGGCATCGAGATCGGCGAGACCACCGACGACGGGAAGTTCACGCTGGTGGAGCTCGAGTGTCTGGGCGCGTGCGGCGGGGCGCCTGCGGCGCTGTTCGACGAGACGCTGCACGAGTTCATCACGCCCGAGCAGGTTTCGCGGCTCATCGACGACGCGAAGGCGGGGAAGATCAAGCCCCCCCACTCGCACGATCACCACTGAACCCGTCATGACGAGGCGCGACCACGAGGACAAGTCGCTGGCGCGCTCGCTGGGCGAGTTCGTGGGTCATATCTGGTCGGGTATCAAGACGAAGCCGGGCTCGGCGGAGCGGCGCGAGGTGTCGCGCAGCGTGGAAGAGCGCGAGGCGCAGACGCCGGGTGGCAAGGTGACGCTGCGGCGGACGGTGATTGAAGAAGTCGAGGTCGAGAAGCCGCACGATCGCGGGTGAGGAGAGAGGGATGTCTCGTTCGCCGCTGTCGTGGGTGATGCGCCGTGGGGTTTCGGAGTCGGAGCTGATCGAGCGTCGGGAGTTTCTTCGGGCCGGCGCGCTGGCGTGGGGCGCGTTGATGCTCGGGGGCGCGGGGGCGGCCCCGGGGGCTGGGGCGGGGGCGATGTCGCGTCTGGGGAAGGACTCGGGGGCGCGTGTGCTCGTGGTGGGCGCCGGGCTTGCGGGGCTGTCGTGCGCGTACGAGTTGTCGCGTCGTGGCGTGTCGGTGACGGTGTTCGAGGCGCGTTCGCGCGTTGGCGGGCGCGCGTTCACGATGGACGACCTGGTGTCGGGGAAGACTGTCGAGGGCGGCGGCGAGTTCGTGGGTTCGAACCACCCGCTGTGGCAGGCGTACGCCGAGCGGTTCGGGATCGAGCTGCGCGAGGTGGACGACGCGCCGACGGGGATCGGCCACGAGCTGCTGCTGGAGGGCAAGCGGGTTGTCGCGCCCGACAGCGACAACCTTGCCGCGGCGATCCGGACGACGGTATCGCGTCTGAACGGGCCGTCGGCGCGGGTGGTGGCGCGCGAGCCCTGGGCGAGCGCGAACGCCCCGGCGCTGGACGCGCTGAGCGTGCAGGCGTGGCTGGCCGGGCAGCAGGATGTCGATGCGCGCGTGAAGCGGATGGTGGGCGCGATGCTGGAGGCGCACACCGGCGCGCCGGTGGAGCGCCAGTCGCTGCTGGGGTTGCTGGCGCTCGTCGCCGGGGGCGGGGGCGGGGCCGGGGGCGGGGGCGGCGACTTCTGGGAGCACAGCGCGGACTATCGAGCGGTGGGCGGCGTGCGCGCGCTGGCGGAAGCGTTCGCGGCGCGGCTGAGGGGGATGATCCTGCTCAACGCGCCGGTGTCGCGGATCGCGCATGACGGGGCGCGCGCGTCGGTGACGCTCGCGAACGGGCGGGTGTACGCAGGCGACGAGGTGGTGCTGGCGACGCCGCCGGGTGTGTGGGGGAAGATGCGGATCGAGCCCGGGCTGCCGCCCGAGCTGCGCCCTCGGACGGGGGCGGCGTCGAAGCTGTTCGCGATCGCGCCGGGCCCGTTCTGGGCGCGATCTGGGGCGTCGTCGACGGCGCTGACGGACACCGATGTGCCCTGGATCTGGGCGTCGACGCTGGGACAAACCTCGGTGAACGAGGACCCTCGCGAGGTGGTGTGCGGGTTCACCGCCGGGTCGATGTCGTCGCGGCTGAGCGCGGCGACGCGTCCGGAGCGCGACGGGGTGCTGCTGGGCGCGCTGGGGGCCTTGCACGCAGGGCACGCGCAGGACATCCAGACGGTGCGCTACCTGAACTGGAGCGCCGAGGAGTGGTCGCTGGGCGGGTACTCGTTCCCGGCGCCGGGCGAGGTGACGACGATCGGCAAAGCGCTGCGCGAGGTGCGCGGGTCGCTGCGCCTGGCGGGCGAGCACTGCTCGAGCGCGTTCGTCGGCTCGATGGAGGGCGCGCTGGAATCGGGCGTGCGCGCGGCGGAGGGGATTCTCGCGGGCGTGCGCGGCGCGGCTCGATGAGCGGGGTTCAGCGGGCGCCGGCTTTCGCAAACGACTCGGTGCGGTGACGGACCGGGAACCACCTGCCGGGTGAGTACTCGCCCAGGAGGATGGTGACGAGTTGCTTTTCGCCGTCCTGATTGGTGACGGGGAAGGTGACGACGGCGCCGGCGGCGTGTCCCTCCTGGAGTCTGCGCTCGAGGTCGGGGATGGTGAAGGGGGAGGCGGAGACGCTGCTCCTTGAGCCATCCGATTTCAGGCCCCCTCTGTAGAACCCAAGGTCTGTCATCAGCGTTCCAGGGCCTTGGAAGCGGGTGACCGCGATGTTGTCGTCGTCGATGCGCTGCCAGCGATCGGGCGATGATCGGAAATGCTGGCGCAGCAAGCGGTCGTCGGTCCACGGCTGCCCATCTGCGGCCCGGACGGACGCCGGGAGGATCGACAGGTGCTTGCGCGCCATTTCGAGCATGAACGGATCGAACCCGGCGCCATGTTCTCGGGCGCTGCGCTCAAGGTGCGCGATTTCGCGTCGCGCGACGGCCTCGATATACCCGGAGAGTGAACGGGCCGCGTCGACCGCAGCGCTCGGCGGAAGCCCCTCGTCGAGAAGTGATCGCTCGATCCGCTCCACCGCCACGCGAGGTGACTCATCATTGTCTATCAGTCCACCAGATGAGGATCCGAGTGGTGATCCGCCTTCAACGCCCCCGGTGCCCCCAGAGGCCCCGGTGCGCCCTGACCCTCGATTCCCGCTCACTGTGACGATCGCGAGAGTTGCAACGAGAAGCGCGCCGGTTGTGGTCGCGCCGATCACGATGTGTCGTCGACCGCGCGGCGTCACAGCGAGCGTTCCGTATGGATCGCCGTAGTGATTCGCGCGGCGCATTCGTCGGGTACGGCGATTGACATCGTGTTCCTTTCTGCGCCGTGGTGTGGAGTCATCTCACGAAGTCTCGTCCCAGCACGCCCAGCGGCGTGGCATAGACAGGTATGCCTTCCCAGCCGATCTCGGCCGGGGCCGGAGCGCGAGTGGCCATGTTCATGAGCGCGACCGAGCCGTCGACGAAGGACACATTCCGGTGTCGCGAGCCACTCTCGAACGAGGGCCGCGCCGTGTCGGCCATCAGGCCTTTGCTCGAGGCGAAGGCGACCTCTGACCATCGGACCAGCCGGTGGCAGCGCGGGTCGCGGATGCGTTCTTCGCTCGTGAAGCAAGTCGGGTCGACGAGCATCGCCCGGGAGTACACGAAGTCTGAGTCGGCCGCGTATTGGTTGTTCGTCACACCCCCCACCGGCCTCGATGGTGATTGGTGCTGGGGATACGGGGGCGGGTGCGTGCTGTGCCAGGTCGGGAATGCCTCGCCGAAATGCGCGGCGACGACATAGGGCCACCACCATGCCTGCATCAGATAGTCCAGCGCCACGCCGCCGTTCCCGGCGCCGAAATCGATCACGATGGGATACCCGGGGATCGCGGGCGGACCGGCGTTCACGAACGCGTCGGCGTGGTCGTTCGCGTACAACTGGAAGTGCTGGTGCGTCGACCGGAGGCGAGACTGGTTTCTCGCGTCGTGGCCTCGGATCGAACCCGTCCGGAGCACCGGGATGGTGATCGCCACCAGAATCACGACGACCGCGATCGCGACGAGGAGTTCAGGAATGGTGACGGCGCGTCGGCGCATGGCCCGGTTCCCCTTTCGGTGTTCGACCGAGCATACAGGGAATCGGGGGGGGGGGGGGAAGCCCTTTTCGGTTTTTTTCGCGCGAGTTTGTCGCTTTGCGTTACGCGTGAACCGGAGGGGGTGGGCGGGCGTCGGATCTTCGCGCCTGCTCGGGTACGATGAGAACACATATGAAACAACTCCTGCCGATCGCGGTCGTTCTCGCAAGTCTTTCCTTCGCTTCCGGTTGCGCGACCGCGCCCGAGGCGGAGGCGCCGGGGGCGGCGCAACCGGCGATGAGCGCGCCCGGGTCGATGCGCCCGCTCGTGGGCAAGTGGACCGTGGTGTCGATCGGGGGCAGGGATATGTCGACGGTGGAGCGTGCGCCGGAGCTGGAGTTCACGATGATGGGCGGCGCCGTGGGCTTCACGGGCGTGAACCGGTACTCGACGCGCGCGACGGTGGGCGTGGACGGCGCGCTGACGATCGCGCCGGGCGTCACGACCATGATGGCGGGCACGCCCGAAGCGATGGCGGTCGAGGCGGCGTTCCTCAACGCGATGAACACGGCCAACGGCGTGCTGGTGGGCGAGGGGCTCCTTGCGTTCACGCGCGACGGGAAGACGGTGATGGTCTTGCGGCGAGAAGGGAGCAGGGAGTAGGGAGCAGGAAGAGAGGACAAGGGGTGGCGTGGTACGGCGCAGCCGTGCCACGGAAGCTGACTGACGCATCCTCGCTGCCCCCTCGCCCCGCTTGCGGGGAGAGGACGGCGAGCGCAGCGAGGCAGGTGAGGGGTTCGACTCGGAAGGCACGAGGGATCAGGCACGAGGCACACGGGGAGATCGCGCGGACGATCACAACGGTCAGCTCGGAACCCCTCACCCCAGCCCTCTCCCCTCGGGGGAGAGGGGGCCGGACAAGTGGGCAGGGGTCTTGCCGATCCGGTGATCCCCGGGCGGGCCCTACGCGGGTTTGGTCGTCGGCCCCTACTATCCCGTCCTCGAAATCCTCTCCCCTCGCGAGCACGAAGGGCCCTGCATCATGCCCATGACCGAAGGCATCCTGACCAAGCGCATCCCGTCCTATCCCTTTGGGAAGGAGTCGGACCGCCGCTTCGTGTCGTACGACGACTACGTGAAGACGGGCGGGTACGAGGGGCTGAAGGCCGCGATCGCGATGAAGCCCGAGGAGGTCGTGTCGATCGTGAAGGACAGCAACCTTCGCGGTCGCGGCGGCGCCGGCTTCCCGACGGGGCTGAAGTGGACCTTCCTGCCGCCGCCGGACGGGCAGCCGCGGTACCTGGCGATCAACGCCGACGAGTCGGAGCCGGGCACCTTCAAGGACCGGCTGCTGATGGACTTCGACCCGCACAGCGTGCTCGAGGGCATCGCGATCGCGTGCTACGCGTGCAAACTCGATGTCGCGTACTTCTATATCCGCGGCGAGTACTACCACCAGGCGCGCATGATGGAGCGCGCGATCCGCGAGGCGTACGAGCACGGGATCTTCGGGCCCAAGGGCCTGCTCAACGGCGCGACCACCGGGACGGGCTCGAGCGTGAAGGTCGAGTGTCACCTGCACCGCGGCGCCGGCGCGTACATCTGCGGCGAGGAGACGGCGCTGCTCGAATCGCTCGAGGGCAAGCGCGGGTGGCCGCGGAATAAGCCGCCTTTCCCGGCGATCAAGGGGCTGTGGGGGCGCCCGACGATCATCAACAACGTCGAGACGCTGGCGCACCTGCCCAGTATTCTGGAGCGCGGGCGCGACGGCGTGAAGTGGTTCCAGTCGTTCGGCACGCCAGGCTCGGCGGGCACGAAACTGATGGGCGTGTCGGGCCATGTGAACCGCCCGGGCGTGTTCGAGTGCGACCTGGGAATCCCCCTGTCGAAACTCGTCAACGACCACAGCGGCGGCATGCGCAACGGCAAGAAGTTCAAGGGCGCGATCGCCGGCGGCGTGTCGACGGGCATTCTGGGGCCCGACCAGTTTGATGCGCCGATGGATTTCGACATCGGCAAGCACTACGGCGTGCTGGGGCTGGGCACCGCGTGCCCGACGATCTTCGACGAGGACACCGACATGGTGGCCGTGGCGAGGAACATCGCGCGGTTCTTCTCGCACGAGAGTTGCGGCCAGTGCACCCCCTGCCGCGAGGGCTCGGCGTGGCTCTATAAGTTGCTCTCGCGCGTGGAGCGGGGCGACGCGAAGACCAAGGACCTGGACATCGCGCTGGAGATCGCGACGAGCATGGGCGCGATGCCCGGCACGACGATCTGCGGCCTCGCCGACGGCAACAACTGGGCGATCCGCACGATCATGAACAAGTACCGCGAGGAGTTCGAGTCGCGCGTGAAGCCGTCGTTCGTGCCGGTGAGCATGACGGTCGGCGCGTCGGCTCGAAACTGAAATGAATCCGGCGGACCTCTTTTCTGAGCGTGAGCATGGCATTCCCGATGCGACGTCATCGGAAATCTCGTTGATAGCTTGGAATGCGCTGCGCGAATTACTAAACACAAAAATAGACGCTGCATGGCTCACCAGTTTGGGAGCCGAGCGATGCCCTGATCCTGGCAAGACAGCAATCATTGGCTGTGATAGACGTGCAGTGCTTGATCGCATCGCTGGCAGAGTGCCTGAGGCGGTATGTGGCACCCAGTTTTGCGAACACCCAAGTACGGAGACCATTCTCGATCTCCTTGAGTTTGTCTACCAAAATGTCTCGAAGCCGAATTCCTCGACATTTCATGATTATCTGGAGCATTATCATCATAATACATTCAGTGAGCAAGAAGCGCGCACAGGTTTTGCTCACGATGTAAATGGCATTCTTCAGAGCCATCGTGTCTCCTGGAGACTCGAAGAGACGGGCTTTGAACGGCGTGTCCCTGCAGACTCGGCGCTACTGATTACGCGCTTCGAAACCGCAGATGCTGACCTCACAAATCTGCTGAATGATTCGGTGGACAGATTCTTGAGAGATCCGAGGGATCTACAGGGTGCCCTTGAGAAATTGTGGGATGCACTGGAACGAGTCAAGACTGTTCCTGCTGGCAATAATAAGAAGAAGTCGGCTCAGAATCTCATCCATGCAGCCGCTGGCGGGAATGTTGCGGTTAAGAATGTGCTGGAATCTGAGATCAAGTACCTCACCACACTTGGCAATGAATGGTGCATCAGGCATCACGAAACCGACAAGCACCCCATTCCATGTGATGACATGCGTGTTTATTTTTATCTTCGATGCATGACCTTCTTGAGGTATCTGCTTCCGAAAGCAGATCTTCTTGGAGTAAGCGGACCCGGCCGCTCCTAGGCCCTCACCTGGCTCGCTGCGCTCGCCCTCGTCTCCCCGCATGCGGGACGAGGGGGCGGAAGAGAAGACCCTCCCCCTGCCCCCTCCCGCGAGCGGGAGGGGGGAAAGAGTGCGGGGCGCTCGCAACTGTCAGCGCTCGTGGCACGGCTGCGCCGTACCACGCCACCCTTCTGCTGTTCCTGCACCCCACTCCCTGCTCCCCCCGGGCTGAAATCGGGCGTCGCGAAGCGGAACAAGGGTGTGAGAGAGTCCCCCGCTCGGGGGTGGTAGGATTGGTTCTCGGAAACACATCGCCCGCTGCGTGGCCCGGTGGGCGGGCGCGCGGACGGGCGTCGAAGGGAAACGGACATGACACTCAACCGCAACGCGATCCCGGTTCTGGCGATTCTGGCGGCGACGGGTCTGGCGATGACGGCGTGCGAAGAGAAGCCGGCCGGGACGGCGACGCAGGGCCAGAGCGTGGTCGACCAGGCCAAGAGCGCCGGGGCCGAGGTGAAGCGCGAGGCCGAGCAGGCGGTCGACAAGGCGGTCGAGGCCGCGGCGAAGGCGCGCACGGAGTTCGTGAACACCTCGACCGAGCAGCTCAAGACGCTGGAGAAGGACATCGGCGAGTTCATCGCCTCGGCGCGCGAGCGGATGCCCTCGGGCGGCGCGGAGCTGAACCGGATGCGCGACGAATTGAACAACCAGGTCGCGAAGGCGAAGGTCGAGCTGCAGAAGGTGCAGAGCGCCGGCGCCGACGCGTGGGAAGACGCGTCGAAGTCGTTCACGAACTCGTACAACGAGATCCGTCGGACCTTCGCGCAGGTCAAGGAGCAGTTCTCGGCGTCGATGCCGAAGCTGCCGGGTTCCTGAGATGAGCGCGGCGGCTGGAGCCGCGAGCGCGGGCGCTGTCGCGGCGCAGCAGGCGATCGCGAACGCGATCAAGGCGTCGGGCGCGATCGTGCGCGTGGAGCCGGTGGTGTTCATGGACCTGCTGGCGCGGGTCGAGGAGCCGCTGGTGATCGAGTGCTTTCAGCGGGTGCTGTTCAGCAACTCGCACACCTATCTCATGAGTTATCGCGGGTTCGTGTTCTACGCGAAGTCGTCGATCCCGCTGTCGATCCCGGACTGGTGCGAGGTGATCCGGGCGAGCAAGGTGTGGACGCCGCAGTGAGCGGCGGGATCTCGCTGGAGATCGAGGGTCTTGACGCGCTGGGCGACGCCGGCGCGAGGGAGTGGCTTCGCGCGAAGGCGCGGGACGCTCTGGCGGAGTTGTCGCGCCGGTTCGGGGTGTCGGGCGAGGTGCGCGTGGGCGTGGTGCGCGACGCGGCGATGACGGCGCTGCACGCGCGGACGATGGGCATCGACGAGACGACGGACGTGCTGACCTTTGACCTGCTGGGGGGCGAGGACGGGGGCGCCGGGCGGATCGACGCGGACATCGTGGTGTGCGTGGACGAGGCGGCGCGTCAGGCGGCGCAGCGCGGGCACGGGGCCGAGCGAGAGCTGTTGTTGTATGTCGTGCACGGGGCGCTGCACTGCGTGGCGGGGTTCGACGACCTGACGGAGACCGACGCGGCGCGGATGCACGCGGCGGAGGACGAGGTCCTGCGCGCGATCGGGGTGGGGTCGGTGTATTCGGGATGAAGTCTGGGGCGCACCCGACCGTGGGCCGTACGCGCGTGCCCGAAGCAACCGCTGGATCGAAGGGTGTTATGAGAGAGGTGCGAGCCCCGGCGCGCGGCGCGCACCCGGCCCGGCCGGCCTCGTGCTATTCTGAACAAATCACTTACGGCGCGTTGCGCGCCGAACGGAGTCTTGCCATGCGTGTTCCCAGCGTGATTATGCCTGTGGTTTCGGCGTCGATCGTGGCGGCGGCGTCGGCGGTTTCGTCGGCGCAGTCGGTGAAGGTCGAGGAGTTCACCCTGGACAACGGGATGCGGTTCCTGCTTGTTCCCCGGGAGGACCAGCCGAACAACATCGCGGCGGGGTGGATGGCGCGGGTGGGGTCGGTGCACGAGCGCCCGGGGATCACGGGGATCAGCCACTTCTTCGAGCACATGATGTTCAAGGGGACGCGCACGATCGGCACGCGCGACGCGGCGAAGGACGCGGAGTTCATGCGCAAGGCGGAGGACGCGCGTCTGAAGCTGCGCGAGATGACGCTGCGCGGGCAGTACGACCGGTGGCGGCGCGGCGAGATCGACGACCCGTGGGACGCGCGGAACGACACGCCCGAGATGGCGGCGCTGCGCGAGGAGCTGCGAGGGCTGATCGAGGCGCACCGCGACATCATCGTGAAGGACGAGTTCGACCAGGTCTACACGGAGATGGGCGCCTCGGCGATGAACGCGTTCACGGCGAACGACCTGACCTTCTACTTCATCACGGTGCCGAGCAACAAGTTCGAGTTGTGGGCGTGGATGGAGAGCGACCGGCTGGTGGACTCGGTGTTCCGCGAGTTCTATTCGGAGCGCGACGTGGTGCACGAGGAGCGCCGGCTGCGCACGGAGAGCACGCCGACGGGGATCTTCGACGAGCAGTTCGAGTCGATGTTCTGGCTGAGCAGCCCGTACAACTGGCCGGTGATCGGGTGGCCGAGCGACCTGAACTCGTACACGTACGAGCAGGCGCAGGAGTATTACGCCACCTATTACGCGCCGAACAATCTGGTGGGCGTGATCGTGGGCGACTTCGACCCGGCGGAGGTGAAGCCGACGATAGAACGGTACTTCGGGCGTCTGAAGAAGGGGCCGAAGCCGCCGCCGGTGGTGACGATGGAGATGCCCAGCCGCGCGGAGATGCGGATGTTCGCCGAGTGCGACTGCCAGCCCCAGGTGCGTGTGTGGCACAAGACGCCGCCTTTCGCGCACGAGGACGCGTACGCGCTGAACGTGCTGGCGGCGATCCTGAACGGCCGGACGGGGCGCCTGTACAAGCGGATGGTGGAAGAGGAGCAGATCGCGAGCAGCGCGTCGGCGCAGCTGGATGCGCGTCGGTACGCGAGCGCGTTCGCGTTCGAGGCCGAGACGCGCGGGGACGCGACGCCCGAGCAGCTGCTGGCGTCGTGGGAGGCGATCGTCGAGGACCTGCGCGAGAACCCGGTGAGCGAGCGCGAGCTGCAGAAGGTGCGGAACCAGATCGTCGCGAACCAGTACCGCGCGCTGCAGAGCAACTTCTTCCTGATGGTGCAGCTTGGGTACTACGAGGCGCTGGACTCGTGGCAGTACCTCAACGAGTCGCCCTCGCGCCTGCAGCAGGTGACGCCGGAGGACATCCGGCGCGTGGTGGAGAAGTACTTCACGAGGGAGAACCGGGCGATCGCGTTCTATACGCGCAAGGCGGGGAGCGCGCCGGAGGACCCGGCGCTGATGGCGCTCGATCCGCAGATGCGCGGGATGGTCAAGCAGCAGATCGCGCAGCTCGAAGGGATTGAAGACCTGGCGATGCTGGAGCGGGTCTACGCGTCGGTGCAGAGCCAGGCGGCGCAGGCGCCCGAGCAGTTCCGGCCGGCGGTGGAGTACATCCAGTCGTGGCTGAAGGCGCGGATCGAATCGATGAAGTAAGCAGAGAAGGCACGGGGCACAAGGCACGAGGCACAAGCCGGACGGCGGATTCGATGAGTACACCCTCGAACGAGGAATGAGATATATGAGACGGTTCACGATGATGGCGGCGGCGGTGGTTGGTTTGGCAGCGGCGTCTTCGACGCTGGTGGCGCAGCAGGGCGCGGGGCGGTCGGGTCGGGGCGCGTCGGCGCCGTCGATCCCGGCGCGTCCGTCGGATCTTCAGTTCAAGGCGATGGAGTTCACGCCCCCGGACCGGGAGGACTATCGCCGGGTGCTGAGCAACGGGGTGGTGGTGTACATGGCGCCCAGCAACGAGCTGCCGCTGGTGACGATCACCTTCTCGTTCCAGGGCGGGGCGTACCTCGTGCCGGCGGGCAAGGAGGGGCTGGCGCAGATGACGGCGTCGATGATGCGTCGGGGCGGGACGGCGAGCGTGACGGCGGAGGAGATGGACGAGCAGTTCGACTTCCTGGCGGCGAACGCGTTCGTGTTCAGCGGTGGGACGACGAGCGGGGCGACGCTCAACTCGCTGTCGAGCAACCTGGACGAGAGCTTCGCGCTGTTCATGGACATGCTCGTCTCGCCGGGGTTCGACGCGGCGAAGACGGAGATCTATCGGGGCGAGGTGCTCGAGTCGCTGAAGCAGCGCAACGACGACGCGGCGTCGATCAGCGGTCGCGAGTGGGCCCGGCTGATGTACGGCGAGGACCACTTCGACGCGCGCCAGCCGACGAGGCAGTCGGTGGAGTCGCTGACGACCGAGGACATGCGCGCGTTCCACGCGCGGGTGTTCACCAGCGCGAACCTGATCATCGGTGTGTCGGGCGACTTCGAGGAGAGCGCGATGACGCAGCGCCTGGAGAAGGCGCTGGGCGCGATGCGCCGGGGCTCGCCCAACCCCGAGCCGACGGCGCCTGCGCCGGCGGTGGCGCCGGGCGTGTTCTTCGTGGAGAAGGACATCCCCCAGGGGCGCGTGCTCATCGGGCAGCGCGGCATCCATCGCGACCACCCGGACGCGATCGCGATGTCGGTGCTGAACGACGTGCTGGGCGGGGGCGGGTTCACCTCGCGCCTGACGAAGCGCATCCGCTCGGACGAGGGGCTGGCGTACAGCGCGGGCTCGAGTCTGGTGACGCCGGTGCACTACCCCGGCGAGTGGCGCGCCGGCTTCCAGAGCAAGAACCAGACGGTGGCGTTCGCGTCGAAGATCGTGTTCGACGAGATGGAGCGCATCCGGAATGAGCGTGTGAGCGAGGAGGAGCTGAACACCTCGAAGAACCAGTTCATCGAGACCTTCCCTCGCCGGTTCGAGAGCCGGCAGGCGATCGTGAACACCTTCATCGACGACGAGCGGACGGGGCGCCCGCGCGACTACTGGGCGACCTATCGCGACAAGGTTCGCGCCGTGACGGCCGACGAGCTGCTGCGCGTGGCGCAGCGCCACCTGGACCCGACGAAGGTCGCGGTGCTGGTCGTGGGCAAGTGGGACGAGATCAAGGCGGGCGACCTGGAAGGGCGCGCGACGATGAACGAGTTCTTCGACGGGCGCACCACGCAGATCCCGCTGCGCGACCCCGAGACCCTGAGGTAAGAAGGCAGTCGGGAGCGGGGAGCAGGCAGCAGTGCGGGGCGCGGGCGGAGAGCCGGCGCCCCGGTTTTTTGTGGCCGAGGAATGGGTGACGCGGCGCCGGGGGTCAGCGCCGTTCTTCGGCCGGGTCGCGGTCTTCGCGCTGGGGGACATCGACCTCGGGCGGCGGGGCGTCGTCCTGGGCGCGTCGGTCGGCGGCGGCGCGTTTGCGGCGCTCGATCTCGGCCTCGTCCTGGCGTTCCTGGCGCTCTTCGCGCTCGTCGCGTCGCTCGAGGGTCTCGGCCCAGCGGGCCGGGTCGGACCAGTCCTCGGTTTCTTCGGACTCGTCGTCGTCGTCGGGGTCGTCGACCTCGATGCCCTGCTCGGCGGCCTTCTGCAGGGCGAGGTCCTGCATGTCGGCGACGGGGTCGTGCTCGCCGATGATCTCGCTGCCCAGGAGGGTTTCGAGGACGTCTTCGAGGGTGACGATGCCGACCCATGTGCCGTACTCGTCGACGACGACGAACATGTGCTGTCGCCCGGCGAGGAACTCGCGGAGCGCCTCGTCGGCGCCGGCGGAGGCGCCGATGAAGCGGACGGGGCGCATGACGTCGCGGATTTTCTTCTCGCCCTCGCGCTCGGAGACGAGGAGGTCGAAGACGTCGCGCCGGTGGACGACGCCGACGATCTCGTTGGGGTTGTCGTCGCGGACGACGGGGAGTCGGGAGTGGATCCAGTGCTGGGCGTGCTGGTCGACGTTCTTAAGCTTGAGTTCGTCGGGGAGGACGAAGGTGACCGAGCGCGGCGTCATGATCTCGCGGACCTCGTACTCGTCGAGTTCGAGGGCGTTGGAGACGAGGGCGGCCTCGTGGGGCTCGAGGGAGCCGAGGCGGACGGCCATGCGGGTGAGGGAGAGGATCTCGTGCTCGGTGGGGCCCTCTTTCTTGGCGCCGCGGTTGATGATGGTGGTGAGGCGTTCGCAGAGGATGACGAGGGGGTAGGTGATGAGGATCATCAGTTCGATGATCCAGGCGACGCGCGGGGCGATGGAGGTGGCTCGCGCGACGCCGATGCTCTTGGGGATGATCTCTGCGACGAAGAGGATGGAGAGGGTGAAGGCGGCGGAGAAGACGCCCAGCGCGGTGCTGCCGTAGAGCTTGCCGACGAGGAAGCCGGCGACGGAGGCGCCGACGGTGTTGGCGATGGTGTTGACGGCGAGGATGGCGGCGATGGCGCGGTCGATGCGTACGCGGAGTTTGGCGAGGATGCGCGCGCCGCGGACCTTCTGCTGCAGCATCCCTGCGACGGCGGAGTCGGAGACGGAGTAGAGCGCGGCCTCGCAGAGGGAGCAGAGGAACGAGCCGACGAGACTGATTGCCGTGACGATGACGAGCGCGGTCAGCACCGGGTCGCCTCCCGTCGCGTGCTCGGGGAGGCGCTACTTCGGGGAATCCCGTCCGGGGCGCTCTCGGACCCGCCCGATTGCTCGGCGGTGTGCGAGACGATTCCCGATCCATCGCGGCGAACTGCGCCCATCGGCGACGACATCCTGCGGGCCACCAGGCGGCCCAGACCCGATCCGCGAGGCGGCGAACGCTTCGCCAGTCCTGCCCACGCGTCGACCCGCCGAGCCCGAGAGGGCCGGCAGGTGAGAAGCATATCGGCATCGGGCCGGGCGGGATGCGAACGAAGTTCGAACCGGACGCAAAGTCGGCGGGGCGTTATCGGGACCTGCTCGGGCGGGGTGGGCGCCCCCCCTGCTCCCCTAGCATCGGCTCATGGGCGATCACGACGACGGTTCGGGCTTGGTGGCGCGTCTGGCGGCGTCGATCCGGTCGGAGGGGCGCCTGGCGCACCTGTCGACCGACGCGGCGCTGCCCCCCAGCCGCGAGAGCGTGAAGGCGCTGGTGGAGTTGCTGCGCCGGCTGGTGTTCGTGGGGTACTTCGACGCGCTGCCGGTGCACCCGGAGGGCCTGGAGACGACGGTGGAGTGGCTGGTGGCGCGGGTGCGCGCGCACCTGGAGGACCAGATCGCGCGCTCGCTGCGGTACGTGGAGCGGATCGACGCGTCGCGCCGGGGGAACTCGCGCGATTGTTCGGTCGAGGGCACGCGCCTGGCGGAGTGCTTCCTCGACGCGCTGCCCTCGCTGCGCGAATCGCTGGCGCTGGATGTGCAGGCGGCGTACGACGGCGATCCGGCGGCGACGCACACGGACGAGGTGATCCTGTGCTACCCCGGGCTGGACGCGGTGTTCGCGCACCGCGTGGCGCACGCGTTGTACGGGCTTGGCGTGCCCCTGCTGCCGCGGATGATCAGCGAGCAGGCGCACGCGCGGACGGGGATCGACATCCACCCGGGCGCTCGGATCGGCAAGGCGTTCTTCATCGACCACGGGACGGGCGTGGTGATCGGGGAGACGACGGAGATCGGGGACTGGGTGAAGATCTATCAGGGCGTGACGCTTGGGGCGAAGTCGTTCCCGCGCGACGAGGTGGGGAACTACGACACGAAGGTGAAGCGTCACCCGACGATCGGTGACCGCGTGACGATCTACGCGCACGCGGTGATCCTGGGCGGGGACACGGCGGTGGGCGACGACTGCGTGATCAACGGCGCGGTGTTCCTGACGCAGAGCGTGCCCCCGGGGCATGTGGTGCGGGGGAAGAAGCCGGAGCTGGTGTTACGAGAGAGGGCGCGAGGGGAAGGGAGCAGGGAGTAGGGAGTGGGGAGCGGGAAAGAGGGGGCGGGGCGACCGGGGCGACCTACGCTGGGGGTATGGGCCAGACCTTTCGGCTGTTCAACTCGCTGACTCGTGGGGTGGAGGAGTTCGTCGCGCGGGACCCGGGGCGGGTGACCTTCTACACCTGCGGGCCGACGGTGTACGACTACGCGCACATCGGGAACTTCCGGTCGTTCCTGGTGGCGGATGTGGCGCGTCGGTGGCTGGAGTCGCCTCTGTGCACGATCCGGGACGAGGCGGGCAAGGAACACGAGGGACCGCGGACCGTGGCGCATGTGATGAACCTGACGGATGTCGGGCACATGACCGACGACGAGGCGGCGGACGGGGCGGGCGAGGACAAGATGGAGGCGGCGGCGAAGCGTCTGCTGGAGGCGAAGAAGGGCGGGAAGCTGCCGCCGGACGCGCCGAAGGACTTCGACCCGTCGAACCCGCACCACATCGCGCGGTTTTACGAGGGTGCGTTCCTGGAGGACGCGAGGCTGCTGGGGCTGAAGGTGGCGGGTGAGAAGGATGGGGATGCGCGGGTGATGCCGCGGGCGACGGAGCATGTGCGCGAGATGCTGGCGATGGTGCGCGGGCTGCTGGAGCGCGGGTGCGCGTATGTCTCGCCGGATCGTGACGCGGTGTACTTCGACACGCAGCGGTTCCCCGAGTACGGACGCCTGTCGGGGAACACGCTGGACAAGGTGCGCGCCGGCGCGGGCGGGCGCGTGAGCGACGCGAACCAGAGCGGGAAGCGGCACCCGGCGGACTTCCTGCTGTGGAAGCGCGACTCGTCGCATGTGATGAAGTGGGACCCGGGCGCGCCGGAGATGCTGGGCGCCGACGCGGGCGCGCTGGCGGGGATGGTCGGGTACCCGGGGTGGCACATCGAGTGCAGCGCGATGGCGGAGTCGTCGCTCTCGGCGATGGTCCCCGGGTTCGCGCACGAGGTGGATCTGCACAGCGGCGGCGAGGACAACATCTTCCCCCACCACGAGTGCGAGATCGCGCAGAGCCGGTGCGCGTGGGGCACGGAGCGCTTCGCGCGCCAGTGGCTGCATGTGCGCCACCTGATGGTGGAGGGCGAGAAGATGTCCAAGAGCAAGGGCAACTTCTACACGATCAGGGACCTGCTGGGCAAGGGGTTCGATCCGGCGGCGATCCGGCTGGAACTGATCAAGACGCACTACCGGAGTAATGCGAACTTCACGAGCCAGGGGCTGCGGGATTCGCAGAAGATGGTGGAGCGGTGGCGCGCGTTCGTGGATCGCGGGACCGAAGCGGGCGGGGACGCGTCGCTGCGGGAGAATGTCAGCGCCGAGTTCGTGCGCTCGATGAGCGACGACCTGAACACGGCGGGCGCGATCGGCGCGCTCAACGCGTGGATCGGGCGCGTGGAGTCGCCCTCGCGCGAGGACGCGGCGCTGCTGCGCGAGTTGACGGGCGTGCTGCTGGACCTTGGCGGCGCGCAGGCGGACTCAGGCGCGGGCGACGAGACCGACGCCCTGCGCGTCGCGCGGGACGAGGCGCGGAAGGCGAAGAACTGGGCGGAGAGTGATCGCCTGCGCGACGAACTCGTGGCGATGGGGTATGAGGTGAAGGACACGGCGCAGGGGACGGTGGTCACCCGTCGTGCTCGTCTCTGACCGGATCCCTCGGCGGAGGGTTCTCCATGAAGGATTTCACCGCCTTCTCCGCTTCCATCATTTCCATCACCACGCGAGCCATCGACTCGCTGCACGGCCCATTAGCCACAGCGTCTTCGATGATCCGGCGCGCATGGTCGTCTTTGAGCAAACCAAAGAAACGCGATGCCGCGTACCGGCTCTCTTCCGAACTCCCCACGAGGTCATCAAATTCGAATCGCCATTGCAGGAAGCTCCGCAACGCCTCGTCTCTGGTCTCCCGCGGCATCTCAGATCGAATCGCTATCCACCCGGCAAACGAAGGTATCTCTCGCCAGTTGTTTCGGATGTGGTCGAGAATGGGCTCGGGGATTGCTCGCGGGGCGTCCTCTGCCAATTGAGGACGCTGGCCGGGAATGAAGGCCATAGGACTCTCGATGGTGTCCGCCAACAAAAGAAGCGGAATAGGAGCAACAAGTTCGGGCCGCAGCCCCCCGGCTATCTTCTGTATCGATTCGTCCTCGACAGGATGGTAAACGCTGAGGAACATTACGCCTGAATTGCTCTTGCCTTCATTCAATATTGGAGTGGCCGCATCCCACACATCCGCACTGTTCGACGGGGCGAGAAGAATGTAGGCGATGCCGCCTACAAAGCCGAATGGATTCTCTTCTCGCGAGAACATGAGCCGCAAACCCGCTCGGGTCGCGTGGTCCTGCCCCGCGTGGCCGATGGCCAGCGCGAACATGATCGCCTTGATCAAGTCTTGAGGACCCGCGTCCCGGATCTGTTGTTCGAGCGGCATCTGGAGCAGTCGCGTCACATCGACATCGAGGCGCTTTGCGACCCTGTTGGCCGCGTCCTCCAACACGCGCGCACGGGCGGCAAGCGCTGAGCGATTGTTCTCCCATTCGTGCGGAAGAAGATCAGAGATCTCGCGCCGGTCCTGGGATTCCATGATCGCGACGAAATCGTCGTAGAACTCTGGATCGTCGGCGCTCGTGCGCGTGGCGCATAGGGCGAGTGCGACAATGATGAGCAGAATCCGGCGCATGGTTCGCTCCTCTTGAGCGACATTCTACGGGGTGGTTGAGGGGCAAGGTTCATCTGCGGCTCCGCCCTCTCTCGGCCGCCGCCTCCCCCGGGGACTCACCTCGCGTCGGCGCAGGGGACGGTGGTGACGAGGAAGGCGGCGTTGTGAGGGGAAGGGAGTGGGGAGCAGGGAGTAGGGAGCAGGGGGAAGATTCAGAAAGAGAAGACAGAGGGTGGGGAGAGAAGTATGGAAGATGGGGTAGCCCTCACCGAGCTTCGCTCCTCTTCCTTTGCTTTTCGCATCTCCACATTCGGCGTTATAGCATAGCGAGCGATTTATTGCTCATCATGAGGCGTGATGATCTCAACAATCTCAAAAAGGATCAGAACATTTGTTGCCGGTCTTTCACGAATGGAGATTTCAATCTCGACAGTTAAGTCCATGTAATCTCGCTCGCCCAAAGCAACATCTTGGATTTCAAGATATGAACCAGCATGGCCGTGAACAGGCATAAGCCGCACCGCATCCCCAAGATCATCCTCGTCGAGGATTCGGTTCGGATCGATTGCTCTGACTTTTTCGCCCCAAATCATTTCACGGCGGTCATGGAGTTGGATTTTCATCTCCCAGCCGATCTCGTCCAGAATCCGAGCATGCTCCGCAACAGTCTGCGGATACTCATAGAACCTGTAATGCTTGCCGTCCAATGAATAAACGCGAACGCCCAAGCGATAATCTCCGGCAGGAATAAATCCAAAGTACAGAGTCGACCGGTCACCATCGCCAGCAGAGAAACCTTCCGTAAAGTGCCTCTTCACAATGTGTGTAAAGACAGCAGGATTGTGAGGCTCCGCGCCAAGAACTTGAAGCGACATCCATGTCGCAAGAATAGCCAGAAATGTCATTGATTTCGTTTTCATTCAATCGCTTCCAGTGCAAACACCTGCTCGTCATCAAGGCCGTTGATACGAGAGCCCCACGAGTTCGTGCCATCAATATAGCCGGATGAGCTGGACAGGGCGTCGCGGAGGGAGAGAGGAGGGAAGCCCGGAGGTTGGGTAGCCCTCACCCCAACCCTCTCCCATTCGGCTGCGCCGAACAGGAGAGGGGGCGGAGAGAGAGAGAGAGAGAGAGAGAGAGAGAGAAGAGAAGACAGAGGGTGGGGAGTGAAGCCGGGAGGTTGGGTAGCCCTCACCCCGGCCCTCTCCCATCCCGCTGCGCGGGACAGGAGAGGGGGCGGAGTTGCCTGCTGGCGATTCGCTTCGCCCTTACACTCCCGCGGTGAGTGAAACGCGTGGTCATCGTGAGGGGTTGTTCGAGGCGGAGGCGTCTGCGGGGGCGTTGCGCGGGGATGTGTCGTGGCTGTCGGCGTTGCGCGGGAGGTTTCTGGCGTTCGAGGGGCCGGACGGGTCGGGGAAGAGCACGCAGTTGAAGCGGCTGGGAAGGTTGTGCCGCGGCGTGGGGCTGACGGTGGTGGAGGCGCGCGACCCGGGGGGGACGGTGATCGGGGAGGAGATCCGGACGATTTTGCTGCGTCGTCGTGACAACGACCCGGCGTCGGCGGATCTGGCGGTGCGTTGCGAGACGATGCTGTTCATGGCGAGCCGCGCGCAATTGGTCGAAGAGGTGATCCGCCCGGCGCGTGCGCGCGGCGAGGTGGTGCTGGGGGACAGGTTCGTCGCGAGCACGCTGGCGTATCAGGGGGCGGCGGGCGGTCTGACGCGCGAGGAGATCCTGCGCGTGGCGGAGGTCGCGTGCGGCGAGGTGACGCCGGACCTGGTGCTGGTGTTCGATGTGGACGAGGCGACGGCGGCGCGACGGCTGAACCCGTTGCTGGACCGGATGGAGGCGAAGGGGGCGGCGTTCCACGCGAAGGTGCGCGAGGGGTATCTGGCGCAGGCGCGTGAGTGGCCCGGTCGCTACGCGGTGATCGACGCGCGCGGGAGCGAGGACGAGGTGACGGGGGCGATGCTTGAGGGGCTGCGCGGGTGGGCGGGGCGCTGAGCGTACACCGATGAGCACGAACCCGGGTCACCGCTGCGCGGATGCCCCGGGGCACCGGTCAGTCGGTGAGGATGACGGCGCGTCGGAGCAGGACGCGGTCGTGGATAGGGCCGTAGGCGCCGGGTTCGACGCTGATGGTGAGGGTCGCGCCTCGTGCGGGGAGGGCGAACTCGACGGCGGCGCGTGAGGGGTTGAGTCGTTCGCGGAGGATCTCGGCGCCGTCGACGGAGACGACGAGTTCGCAGTCGCCCCAGGGCCAGGCGTCGCGCGGGAGTTCGGCGACGGCGGCGAAGCGTGTGGCGCGCTGGGGGAGCGCGAAGTCGACGCGCATGGGTTCGGGGATGAGCAGGTCGCGCGCGTGGAGCGGCGCGACTTCGCGGTTGGTGGTGGGCGTGACGGAGGCGCCTTCGAGGAGCGCGCGTTCGCCCAGGGGCGTTTCGCTGGTGCGCTCGAGGGAGGCGAGGGGGATGATGCGCGACGCGTCGAGTGCGACGGCGGTGACGGCGGTGATCGCGTAGCGGGCCTGTCCTCCGGTGTCGCGCAGGGTGAGGAGGAGGGTTTCGTCGTCGACGAGTCGCGCGTCGGCGAGGGAGGCGACGGAGCCGTCTTCAAGCCAGACGGTGAGCCCGTCGGGCTCGATAGTGTCGCTGGCAAGGTCGACGCGCGCGATGCGCGAGCGCGGGACGGCGACGAGGCCGGCGTCGGTCTCGATCTCGACGGGGTCGGAGAGGGAGAGGACGAAGCCCTCGATGGCGTCGCCGTTGACGAGGGCGAGGCGGTCGCGGAAGAGCGGGCCGGAGACGGGGACGGAGCTGCCCGGTGCGGCGTCGATGGTGATGCGTGCGACGCGGTCGATGGGCGCGACGATGAGCCCGAAGCGCGGGTGTGACCAGGCGACGGCGTCGTTGGCGGGTTCGCTGTCGGCGTAGCGGCCGGGGAAGCGCTGGCCGTCGGCGAGGACGAGGACGCCCTCGCGCTGCGCGGCTTCGGTTTTGGAGGTTGGGGTGAAGGGGCGGCGCGGGGCCCAGAGCGCGTCGAGTGGAGGGAGGATCGCGACGGCGCCGGCGCCCTCGGACGCTTCGCGCCGGATGTTGTTGGCGTCGAGGTAGATGATGGAGGCGCGCGAGCCGCCGGGTCCGGAGGTGACGGCGACGAGGTTGACGCGCGCGGGCTGGAGCTGGTCGTTGAGGATGACGACGGAGGGCGAGGCGTGCGCGTGCGCGCCGAGGAGCGCGCCGACGATTGCGAGGGCGCGCGCGAGGGGTCGCGTCGTGCGTTGGTCGTCGCGTCGGTGCTGGGGGCGCATCGTGGTCACTTCTGGAAGATCGGGAGATATCGCTTGGGCATTTGCAGGACGACGAGCGCCATGGCGGTGCCGTAGACCGGACCATTGCTCGAGTCGACCCAGAATCCGTCGTTCTCGGACTGGCGGGCGAGCATGTCGTCGCGGACGGCGGGCCACCAGGTGGCCCAGTAGTCGCCGCCTGCGAGGTACATGGCCTGCGCGGCGTAGTAGTGGCCGTAGAAGAAATGGCTGTCGGGCACGCGGTTTGCGCCGGGGAGCGCGTTGCGCATGATGTAGTCGAGGCCGGGGTTGATGGCGTCGTCTTCGTAGATGCCGGCGTAGTAGAGGGAGGCGACGCCAGCGGCGGAGCGCGGCCAGAGGGAGCGTCCTCCGGAGAGCTGGTACATGAAGCCGCCGTCGGTGTTCTGGGCGCGCTTGACGTATTCGACGGCGCGGTCGATGGGGTCGCGCGGGATGTCGATGCCGGCGTTGCGCGCCGAGCGGAGGGCCATGATCTGGCAGATGGTGACGGAGAGGTCGGCGTCGTAGGGGACGGGGTTGTAGCGCCAGCCGCCCTCGTCGTTCTGGGACATGATGATGACGCGGTTGGATCGGACGACGGCGTCGTGGACGCGCGCCGAGAGGGCGGTGTCGGGCCCTCCGATGGTCATGCCGTAGACCTCGCCCAGTAAGAGCGCGGCGAAGCCGTGCTCGTACATTGGTCCGTGGGTGGGCGAGTCGGTGGCGATGAAGCCGGTGTCGGTGACGCGTGAGAGGATGAACTCGAGGCCTTTGCGGACGTTCTCGCCGTACTCGCCGCGCCCGGGGACGTGGCCGTCGGCCATGAAGGCGAGGCAGGCGATGGAGACGATGCCGACGTTGCCTCGCCAGCGTCCGGAGTCCCAGGAGCCGTCTTCGTTCTGCTGTGCGGCGAGCCAGGCGAGGCCCTTGTCGACGGCGGCGTGGAGGCGCGGGTTCATCTCGTCGGCGAGGGCGGCGTTTTCGGCGGACGCGCCGGGGCGTTCGGTCGTCGGTGCGTCCTGCGCGCCGGTGACGGAGGCGAGCGCGATGGAGGCGCCGGCGAGGATGGTGCGTGGTGTGCGCATCAGGGCGTGGGCCTTTCTTCGGCGAGTCGTCGGTAGTACTCCTCGGTCATGCGTTCGTACATGGAGGAGAAGGTGTCGCCTGCGCCCTGGAGGAGTGCGTCGCGCAGGCGGACGGGGAGGCGCCCCCAGGTGGGCTGGGCGGATTCGATCCAGCCGCGCGACTGCTGGGCGTCTTGTCGGGACGCGGCGCTGGTGGCGTCGGTGGACTCGCCCTGCTGTGGCTGGTTTGCCTCGGCGCCCTGCTGTCGCTGCTGCTGGCCGGGCTGGCGCTGCTGTTCGCGCGACTGCCCGGACTGTTGCTGCTGCTGCTGGTTCTGGTTGGACTGCTGCTCGGCCTTGGCGATGACGGCGTCGAGGCGCGCGAGGATCTCTTCCTGCATGCGCTGGGTGGTGGCGCCGATGTCCTGGCGCGTGTCGATGCGCGACGCGGTGTCGCGCATGAGTTTGATCGCTTCCTGGAACATGTCGCCGAGGGATTCGCCGCGGAGCGCGCGCTCGAGGTCGCGCTGGGCCTGACCCGCGGCGTCGGGCGGCGGTGCGGCGTCGGCGGGCTTCTCGGATTGCTCGGCGGGTTTGGGGCGGGGGATGCCGAGGAGGTCGTCGAGGGAGCGCGCCGGGGGTGCCGGGGGTGCCGGGGGCTTCTTCTCGGCGTTCTCGTCGGGCTTTGCCGGGGCCGGGGGCGAGGAGGGCGGAGCGGTCGGCTGCGCGAGCGACGCGTGGGCGCAGGCGAGCGCGAGGGCCGCGGCGATGGTGAGGCGTTGGTTACGGCGCATCGGGTGCTGCCTCCTCCTGCTGCTGGGCCGGGGGGACGACGGGCGCCGGCGGCGTGGGTGTGGGCCCGGGACCCCCGGCGCCCCCGGGGCCCCCGGGACCCCCGGGACCCCCGGGACCCCCGGGACCCCCGGGGCCCTGCATCTGACGCTGGATTCGCTCGAGCAGTTCCTGCGCGAGGGTGTGGAGCTCGTCCTGCTCGCGTGAGAGGCGTTGGGAGGCGCGGGCTGGGGTTTCGCGGGCGGCCTCGGCGTCGCGGGTGCGTTCGAGGACCTCGGCCTGCATGGCGCGGAGGAGCTTGAGTTCGTGGATGGGGAGGATGGTGGGCTGCTGGCCGGCGTTGGCGCCGCCGGCGCCGGAGTCGCCGCCGGCGGGGTTGTCGAAGGGGTTCTGCTGGCGCTGGGCGTCGTCGAGGGCCTGGACGAGCATGGCGAGGGTGGCGATGGCGCGGTCTTCAGGGGTGATGGCGTCGGCCGGGCGCGCGTCGCGCAGGGCGGAGGCGGCGTCGTTGGTGAAGGTCTGGAGGCGTTCGTGGGCGAATTCGAAGATGCGCGCCTCGGCGAGCTGTGCGGTGTCGCGGCGCATCGCGGCGAGCTCGTCGGCGATGGCGACCTGTTCCTCGCCCAGGGAGCGGACCTCGAAGCGCTGGCGGCGGGTGAGTTCGTCGATGGAGGCGTACTCGCCGGTGCGCGCGCGGAGGGTGACTTCGCGCTCGAGGAGCGCGCGGTACTTCTGGCGGAGCTCGGCGAGGATGCGCTGGTTCTCGACGGCCTGCTGGTTCTGGTCGATGCGGCGCGACTCGCGGAGCGCCTCTTCGAGCGACGCGAGGGAGCGCTGCTCGGCGTCGCGCGCTGCGTCGGGGTCGACAGGCCTGGCGCGCAGCGCGGTGATGGCGGTGACCTGCGACTCGCTGGCGCGGGCGACGAGGCGCGCGACGCCGGCGAGTTCGCGCCCTCCGGCGTTGGCGAGGTCGAGCACGCCCAGGGTGTTGCGGTTGAGCGCGATCATGCCGGCGTCGAGCCCGGGCGCGTCGGGGTTGGCGTTGAGGGCGTCGAGTTCGCGGCGCTGCTGGGCGACGAGCGCCTGGAGCGATTCGATGATGCTGGCGAGTCGGCGACGGAGTTGATCGCGTCGGGCGTCCTCGCCGCGTTCGAGGTTTTCCAGCGCTTCCTGCAGGGCGGCGATGGCCTGGTCCTGCTGCTGGTTGGCGTCGTTGGTGCGGTTGTCGCGGGTGTTCTGGGATGCCTGCTGCTGGGTTTCGGCGACGCGGTTCTGCTCGAGGCGTCGCGCCGCTTCCTGCATTCCGGCGGCGGCGTCGGGGTCGTTCTGGGAGAGCTGGGCGGCGCGTTCGCGCAGTTCTTCGCCGGTCTGTCGTGTCTGCTCGGCGAGTTCGCGCTGGCGCTGCGCGAGGTCCTGGAGGGAGGCGCGCTGCTGGGGCGTGAGTTGTTCGGGGGATGCGCCGGCGGTCTGGGCGCCGGTCTGGGCTGTGTCGGTGCGCAGGGCGCGCTGCTGCTCGAGGAGTCGCTCGAGGGATCGGCGCGCGACCCAGTTGTCCTCGCCGGCGTCGAGGAGTGCGATGAGGTCGCTGAGTTGGTCGCGGACTTCCTGCTGGGCGTCGTTGGTGTCGCGCGCCTGCTCGGGGTTGAGCGACGCGGACTCGTCGCCTGCCGGGGGGAGGTCTTCGCCGGCGCGCGCGAGCTCGTCGCGTCGGCGCTGGGCGGCGTCGTCGAGGGAGCGCTGCGCGCCGGCGGCGGCCTGTCCGGCGCGACCGACGGCGGCGTTCGCTTCGCCCAGGAGTTCGCGGATGCGCTGGTCGGCGAGGTTGTTCTGTTCGATGCGGTCGTTGAGGCGCTGGATGGCTTCGCGCTGGCGCGAGAGGCGTTCGCCCACGAGGGATTGGCCGCGGCGGGTGACGCGGTCGGACCCGCGCGTCTGGGTCTGGGACTGGACCTCGCGCTGCTGCTGCTCGGCGCGGATGGCTTCGGAGCGGAGGGCGTTGAGCTCGCCGCGGAGCTCTTCGATGAACTGGTTCTCGGTGATGACGCGCAGTCGGCGCGCCTGGGAGCGTGAGGGGGGCGCGCCGGCGGCGCCCATGGTGCTCATGCGGATGTCCATCGCGAGGGCGAGGAGCTCGAACTCTTCGCCCGGGCGCGCGTCGAGAGCGTCGAGGTCGACGGTGGAGGACGCCTGCGCGGCGCGGACGCCTGCGGCGCGCGTGATGGTGAGCTCTGCCGGGTCGGCGGTGGGCCGCAGCGCGCCGCCCGGCCCGCTGGGCGGCGTGCCCTCGGGGGCGAAGCGCTGGAGGGTGATCCAGAGCGTGGAGAGCCCGACATCGTCGCGCGCCTCGGCGAGGACGCGGACCGTGGCTGTGGGCAGGACGTGCATGTCCGAGGGCGGCTCGGTGATGGAGACGCTGGGCTCGCGGTCCTCGACGGCTTCGAAGCGGAAGACGGCGGGCTCGGGGGATTCGATGTTGTGCTCGTCGCGCAGCGAGACGGGGATGCGAACCGTGGAGGGGAGGGTGAAGGAGAGCGTCCAGGTGGAGGGCGTGGCGTCGAGGCGCGCGTCGGGGAGTGCGGCGATCTGCTCGCCGAAGGCGCTGGCGAGGAAGCCCCGGTCGATGGTCTGGGGCTGGGGCAGGGGCTTGTTGAGGTTGAGCGTGAGGGCGACGCGCGAGCCGACGAGGGCCGGGGGCGCGATGGCGCGTTCGTCGCGCCCTGCGCCAAGGTCGAGGTCGGTGCGGGTCGCGGCGAGGGACGCGACGGCCTCGGCGGCGCCGGCCTGCTGCGCGAGGGTCGCGAGGTTGGCGGCGTAGGCGGGCGGGATGATCTCGGCGCGCGCGGCGCGCACGGCGGGCGGCTCGACGAGCCGGATGCGCTTCCACGCGGTGGCGTCGTCGGATGTTTCGAAGCGGTACTCGACGAAGGCGGCGTCGACCTCGACGAGGCGTTCGAAGAGGGCGCCCTTGCCGGAGGGCGCGCGATCGCGCGCGTCGGGGGGGACGGGCGCGGCGCGCGACTGGTGCGTGAGGAGCGCGGTGCGCGTCGCGCCGGCGCGACCGGTGTCGCTGATGGCGCGGTAGAGGACCAGGACGGTGGTGTCGTCGGGGTCGCGGGGTGTTTTGACGAGCGCGGCGCGCAGGGGGACCGCGGCGCCGCGCGGGTGGACCTCGAGGGCTGTGACATCGACGACGCCGGTGCGCCGGGGCCACTCGGCGCCGGACCAGGGCAGGAGGACGCGCTGCGCGCCGATGGTCGAGAGGTTGGTCTGGAACGCGAAGAGGGTGACGCTGGCGGCGAGGACGGCGATGAGGCGCAGCGTCGCGAAGATCGCGGGCCGGTGGTTGACGAGGGCGGGTCGCTTCGATCCGTGCCAGCGGGCGGCGGCGTCGCGCACCACGAGGGCGGCGAGTCCCGAGGAGAGGGCGCGGTCGTCGTGGTTGTCGCGGGTCTCGCCGGCGAAATCGACGGCGGAGGCGAGCAGGCCTCGCAGGTCGGGGCGCTCGCGCTCGACGCGCAGCGCGATGGAGGAGAGGGAGGGGTTGAAGCGGACGACGGGCGTGATGCGACGGAGGAGGATGGCGACGAGGGCGATGACGCCCAGCGCGAGCGCGAGGGTGCGCAGGGGCGCTGGGAATCGGAAGAGGTAATCGAGGAGCCCGGCGAGGAGGACGAGTGCGAGGGCGCCTGCGCCGAGGTGGGCGAGGCGCTGGAGGGCGAGCGCGGCCCGGGCGCGGCTCCGGATCGATCGGAGCCAGGCGGTCGCGGAGCGGATCTCGTGGTGGTTTCGCGTGGTCACTGGTCCTGCTCTGGTGTACGGGCGGGGCGCGATGCCGGGTCGGGTCAGATGAGTCGAATGAGTCGTCGCCCGATCCACTCGAAGGTGAGGAGGGCGGCGATGAGGAGGAGGGCGAGGGGCGTATCCCACAGGGATTCGGCTCGTTCGGAGAGGAGTCGCTCGCGCCGGTTGGGGAGGAGTTCGGCGAGGCGCGAGAGGTCGTCGTTGGTGAGGATCGCGCCGCCGGTTTCGTCGGCGAGGCGCGCGAGCAGCGCGTGGTCGACCTGGGGGCGCCGGAGTTCGTCGTCGGGGAGTGAGACGGAGACCGCGGCGCGCAGGGCGAGGTTGACGAGCCCGGGCTCGACCGGGCGGACGGTCCACTCGCCGGCCTCGCTGGGGAGCCATGTCGTGGCGAAGGAGCGCGGGCCGGAGGAGCGCGACGCGCTGGTGGGTTCGCCCTCGGGGCTGAGGGTGAGCTCGAAGGTGGTGGGCGATTCTTCGCCGGGTCGGGCGGCGCGTTCGAGGCGGACGGCGACGGAGCCGAAGCCGGTGTCGATGAGGGACTGGTCGAGGAGTGTGATCGCGACGCGCACGGGCTGATCGACGACGGCGCGCGTGGGGTTTGCTTCGAGGATCGCCTGCTGGCCGCTGCGCGCGAGGGATTCGCGCCCGAGGAGTCGGATCATCTGGAGCCAGAATCGTTCGGGGAGCGCTTCGCCGCGACCGAAGCGCCAGCGCCAGATCTCGTCGGCGCCGACATAGACGACGCGCCCGGCGCCGTAGCGCATGGAGACGACGAGGGGGAATCGTTCGTCTGCGCCGGGCCCTGCGAGCGGGACGGCGAAGGCGAATGGTTCGGCGGCGGGTTTGAGGAGCGCGGGGTCGATGCGCTGGGCCCAGCGCAGGGTGGACCATCCGGTGCGCGGGTCGCTGAGTTCGCGCGGCCAGGGGTCGTCGGCGTTTTCGCCGAGACGGAGCACGCCGAGGCGTTCGGCGGTGGAGGAGGGTTCGACGAGGACATCGCTGGAGAAGGGCGCGATCTGGCCGGCGGCGCTGGCCATGGGGAGGAGGTCGGCGAGTGGCGTGGAGAACCACGCGCCGGGGGTGAAGGCGGGGCCGGCGATCCAGAGGAGCCCGCCGCCGCGCTGCGCGATGTGGTCGCGCAGGGTGAGGAGCTGGCTCTGGGTGAAGACGCCGGGTGAGACATCGCCCAGGACGATGGCGTCGTACCGGGCCCATTCTTCGGGGGATTCGGGGAGGCGCGAGACTTCGATCTCGCCTTCCTGGAGGTAGCGGTACTGGGGCGCGAGGATGAGGTTGGAGGAGAGGATGGAGCGTTCGCGGATGAGGAGGTTCTTGAGGTAGCGTTGTTCCCAGCGCGGGCCGCCGTCGATGAAGAGGACGCGCATGGGCTCGTCGACGAGGCGGAGCGCGAGGGTCTGGCGGTTGTTGGCTTCGATGAGGTCGGGCGCGTCGGGGATGAGTTCGACCATCCAGGCGGTGTCGCCCGGGTCGCTGGGCCGGTGGGTGAGGGTGACGGAGAGCGTGTCGGCGCCGACCTCGACGCGGCGCTCGGCGAGGGTGATGCCGGTGCGCGTGTCGGTGAGTCGGACGGTGGCGCTCGCGGGGGGCGTGTCGGCGTCGGCGCCGAGGCGTTCGAGCTGGACGGTGACGGGCGCGAGGTCGTTGACGAAGGCGACGCCGGGCCCTTGCGCCGAGCGGATGGCGAGGTCTCCGACGGCGTCGGCGTCGCCCAGGGGGAACGCGAAGATGGGGACGCGCTCTGCCTGGAGCTGTCGCATCGCGGCGCGCGAGGGCTCGTCGATGGAGCGTCCGTCGGAGAGGATGACGACGCCCGAGAGCGGTCGCGCGGCGGCGCGTCGGAGGGCCTGCTCGAGCGAAGCGCCGAGCGCCGTGCGCCGGCCGGCGGCCTGTCCGAGATCGACGCTCGCGAGGGGCGCGGAGCGTGCGGCGCCGGCGTCGTCGGCGCTGGGGGGCGGCGCGTCGCGCGTGGTGCGCAGGTCGAAGGCGCCGGCGTCGAAGCCGAGCCAGACGACCTCTCGTGTTTCGGAGAGGGCGCGCAGGGCCTGCCAGTTGGCGCGGACGGCGTCGCGGAGCTGCTGCTCGCGCGAGACGCGATCGGCGCCGGTGGGCGCGTCTTCGATGATGAGTGATTCGGAGCGGTCGGCGAGGATGAGCACCCAGTCGCGCTCGACGCGCTCGGTGCGCTCGACCAGGCGCGGGCCGCTGATGAGAACGACGAGCGCGACCAGGAGCGTGGCGCGCAGGGCGGCGAGCACGACGCGCATGGCGCCCGACCCGGTGAGGCGGCGGTAACTCCACCACGCGAGAGAGAGGGCGGCGGCGACGACGAGCGCCCACGCCCAGGGCGGGAGAGGTCGCTCGAAGGAGAACTCGGCGCCCGAGTCGAGCGAGAGGGTGTCGAGGTCGAGGAGTCTGAGGAGGAGCTCGTTCACGCGGCGGCCTCCGGGGTGGAGGCGAGCGCGGCGCGGTCCTGCTGCGCGTGGCTGAAGAGTCTGGCGAGGACCGTCTCGAGCGCGGCGAGGGCGAGCGCGGCGATGAGGAGGGGCAGGGAGATGGGTGAGCCCTGATCGGCGCGCGCGAGGGTGGCGGCGGCGGTGGGCGGGTCGAGGAAGACGGGCTCGGGCGCGCCGGGCGGGAGTGCGCGCGCGAGCCAGGCGCGCACGAGTGCCGGGTCGTTGGCGTCGGTGCGTGAGGCGCCGGTGTCGGCGTTGACGGCGAGGAGCCCGCGCTCGGCGCCGTTGGCGTCGAGGGCGTGGAGGAGCGCGGCGCGGCGTGCCGGGGGCGCGACGTTGTCGCGGAGCGGGATGGCGCGCTGGTCGGGCGCGTCGGAGGAGAGGACGCGCAGCTCGGCGCTGCGCGCCGGGGCGAGGATGGACGCGCCGGCGATGGTGGAGGAATCACCGGTGGAGAGGCCGACGCCCTGGCGGACGAGCTCTTGCAGGAGCGGGACCATGAGTGGGCGCGCCGGGAGGTCGGTCCATTCGAGGGAGACGGCGCTGGCGAGGTAGACGAGCAGGCCGCGCGAGCGCGCGTCGTTGTCGGACGCGTTGGCCGGGTTGGGCTCGAAGGAGACGAGCCATGACGCGCCGTCGTCGCGGGTGAGGAGCGTGGTGGACGAGGGGCCGGCGTCTTCGACGTCGAGGGTGCGCGAGAGGGTGACGGGGCGCGCGAGTTCGGGGAGTTCGGCGCGCAGGAGTTCGAGCGCGCGGGTGGCGGGCTGTTCGGCGGCGAGGCGCAGGGGTGTTTCGTGGGTGGAGGGCTCGCGCGCGATGCGCAGGGAGAGGTCGAAGGCGCGGGCCATGGCGTCGGGCCAGAGGTGGACGGTGGCTTCGGCGGGCGGCGCGACGACGACCATGCCTCCGGCGTCGGCGAAGGCGCGCAGGCGCGTCCACGCGGCGTCGTCGAGGAGGTCGGGCCTGGGGAGGAAGACGGCGTCGAGGCCGGCGAGGGAGGGCTCGTCGACGCTGTTGGGCGAGAGGGTGGAGGTTTCGAGGAGGGCGCCCTCGGAGGGTCGCAGGGCGAGGCGGAGCCAGTCGCCGGCGTCGAGGTCGGCGACGCTGGACGCTGGGGTGAAGCGCCGGCGGTCGATGATGGCGATGCGCAGCGCGCTGCGCACGCGGACCGGCGCGCGATGGATGTTGTCGGCGTCGAGCGCGTCGCGGTCGATCTGCGCGACGATGGCGGCGGCGCGCCCGGCGCGTGCCGCCTCGGCGAAGCCCTCGACCAGGACGCTCACGGTCTGCTCGGCCTGGCCCGGCGCCCAGCGGACGGTGGTGCGCACCGGGGGCGCGAGGTCGCGCAGCGGTCCGGACGCGGCGCTGCCGGCGGCGACGAGGCGCGCCGTGAGCGTGGTGACGCCCGCTTCGCTCACGAGCGGGCCGGTGCGGCGCAGGCGCACGCGCACCTGTTCGGTGTTGCTTGCGCCGACTGGGTCGGCCGCGCCTGGCGTGGACGCGCCGGTGAGCACGACCGAGCGGAGCGGCTCGACGGCGAGGATCTGCACGTTGCCCACGCCCGAGGTCGCGGGCGTGGTGGCGGCGAGGCGGACGCGCGGGCCGAAGATCGCGCCGCCTGTGGAGGGGCCCGGCGCGCCGGGCTCGTCGGCGCGCCCTGCGCCGATCGCGCCGGCGTCGAGCGTGCCGGCGAGGAAGTCGGAGAGCACGACGACGACGGCTTCGGCGCGCGCGCCGGCGGTTCCTTCGAGCGCGGCGCGCTCGAGTTCGGCGGCGACGGCGCTGAACGCGCCGGCGAGGTCGGCGGCGGAGTCGGTGGGCTCGACGCGATCGACCAGCGTGGCGACGGCGCCCGGATCGATGGAGGGGGGAACGACGATCGCGTCGTAGGGGGCGCCCAGCGTGACGAGCGCGGCGCGGTCGCCCGGGGCGAGGGCGGCGAGGATGTCGCGCGCGGCGGCCTTGTGCCGGTCGAGCGCGCGCGGCGCGTCGGGCGCGCTGCCGTCGCGGGTCTGCGAGGCGGCGGCGTTGTCGAGCACAAGGTAGATGGTGCGCCCCGAGCCCTCGCCCAGCAGCCCGGCGGCCTGGAGCGCCGGGCGCCCCAGCGCGAGCGCGAGGAGCAGGAGCACGAGGCAGCGCGTCGCGAGCAGGATCAGCTGCTCGAGCGTCATGCGCTTGCGCTGCTTCTTGTAGGCCTCGACGAGGAAGCGCATGGCCCCCCACTTCACCGGCTTCTTGCGTCGGCGCGCGAGCAGGTGGATGAGGATCGGGATCGCGATGAGCGACGCGCCGAGGAGGGCCAGACTGGGGTGGAGGAAGGTCATCGGAGAGTGCTGCGATCCGTGCGTGTCGTCGTGGTCGGTGACGGGGTCGACGGGTTAGCCCATCTTGAGTTTCTTGAGCTGCGCGTTGCGGCGCGCGACGAAGGCGGCCAGGGGCGGGCCGAGCCAGTCGTGGGTGCGCACGAGTTGGTAGTCGAAGTTGAACGAGCGCGCGATGCGCCGAACCTGGGTCTGGTGCGCCTCGAACGCCTCGATGTAGGCCTTGCGCAGCGAGCGCGGGTCGACGCGCAGGCGGGGCTCGCCCTCGAGCCCGTCGAAGGGGAGGGTCTCGTTGAAGTCGAAGGTCTCTTCGCGCTTGTCGACGATCTGGAAGAGGATCGCGTCGTGGCGCCGGTGCTTGATGCGCGCGAGCGCGGTGCGGAGTTGCTCGGGGTCGGAGAAGAAGTCGCTGATGATGACGAGCAGGCAGCGGTTGTTGAGTTTGGCGAGGGTCTGCTCGACGGCGCGCGGGAGGTCGGTGGGGTTCTCGACGGGGTTAGTCGAGAGCGCACCGACGATCTGGCGCCACTGGCGCTGCGCGCTGGAGCGGTCGAGGATGCGGTAGACCTTGTCGGCGAAGACGGCCAGCCCGGCGCGGTCGCCCTGGTGGAGGGACATATAGGCCATCGCGGCGGCGGTGGCGGTGGCGTGGTCGAACTTGCTCCAGTGGGCGCGCCCGTCGGCGGAGGTTTTGCGCCCAGCGCCGGACGCCTCGGCGTAGGAGCGGCTGCCGTAGTCCATCGAGCCGGAGGAGTCGACGAGGATCACGACATCGAGGTTGGTTTCCTGCTCGTACTGCTTGAGGTGGAGTTTGTCGGTGCGCGCGAAGACCTTCCAGTCGAGGTGCCGCGTGTCGTCGCCCGGGGTGTACTGGCGGTGCTGGGCGAACTCGACGGAGAAGCCCTGGTAGGGCGAGCGGTGCTGGCCGCTCATGACGCCCTCGACGATGTGCTTGGCGCGCAGGTCCATGGAGCCCAGGCGCGAGAGCGTCTGGGGGTGAAGGTAGAGGGTGGCGTCGGCCTCTGGGAGGGGGGCGGGCCTGCCGGGCGGGATGGGTGGTGCTTCGCTCATGCGTTGGGGCAAGGATGGGTGGAACCGCGGAGCGCGGTTTCCGTCTGAGGCGGACGAAGGAGGTCGGTATGAGGACGAACGGGATGACGGTGATCGTGGGCGCGCTGGTCGCGTCGGGGCTGGTGAGTGGGTGCGTGAGCGACCTCGAGCCGCGCGGGTTTCGCGACGGGACGAGGGTCTACAGCACGCCCGCCGGGCTGAACGCGCAGCGGGTGCAGTTCCCCCAGGAGGCGGAGACGCTGGAGGGCGAGTTCGAGCGCGGCGCGTGGCGCGTGGGCGAGGTGTACATCACCGGGCAGCCCACGGAGGCGGCGCTGCGGCGCATGATCGAGGAGCGCGGCGTGACGCTGGTCGTCAGCGTGCGAACGCCCAGCGAGATGGAGACGGTCAGGAAGGGTCGCGAGGCGACGGACACGCAGCCGGCGCGCGCGGGCTTCGACGAGTTCGCGCTGATGCGCGAGTACTCGGCGAGCCACGGCGTGGAGTTCCTGCACCTGCCCATGGGCGGCGAGGAGCACCCCCCCACTCCCGATCAGGTCGACGCGTTCGCGGAGGCGCTGGCGCGCCACTCGGGCGCGGCGCTGGCGCACTGCTCGGTCGGAGGGCGCGTGAGCCAGTTGTGGGCGGCGTACCTGGTGCGTCACCGGGGGGTGGAGTTGAACGAGGCGCGCCGGCAGGCGGGGATGATGAACTTCGGCCCCAGCACGATGGAGCGGCTGATGGGCGTGGAGTTCGAGTACGGGGTGAAGAAGGGCGGGTCGTGAGCGCGACGCGCGAGCGCTGACGGACGAACCGGCATCGGCGCGCAAGGGTTGGGATGTCGGGCTCGCGTCGCGGTTCACCGCATCACCGCGCGCATGGTCTTGCGGTCGGCGGTGGTGAGGTCCTCGACCGGGATCTCTTCGAGCAGCGCGTCGATGACGGCGTCGGTGGAGATGCCGTCGGCCTCGGCGTTGAAGTTGGTGATGATGCGGTGGCGCAGGACGGGCTTGGCGACGCGCATCACGTGCTCGGGGGTGACGTGGTAGGAGCCGCTGAGGATGGCGCGGGCCTTGGCGGCGAGGATGAGGGCCTGCGAGGCGCGCGGGCCGGCGCCCCAGGCGAGGTAGTCGCGCACGATCTGGGGCTTGGGCGTGCCCTGTGCGCCGGCGGCGTCTTCCTTGATGCGCGTGGCGCGCACGAGGCGCAGCGCGTAGCGGATCACATGCTCTGCGACCGGGGTCTGGCGCACGAGGTCCTGCACGCGCGCGACATCGGTCCCGGAGAGGACCGCCTTGGGCTGCTCCATCGAGCCGGCGGTGGTGCGGCGGACGATGTCGAGTTCCTCGTCTTCGCCCGGGTATTCGACGGTGATGTTGAAGAGGAATCGGTCGAGTTGCGCTTCGGGGAGGGGGTAGGTGCCTTCCTGCTCGATGGGGTTCTGCGTCGCGAGGACGAAGAAGGGCTCGGGCAGGGCGTGGCGCTCGCCTCCCACGGTGACCTGGTGCTCCTGCATGGCTTCGAGGAGGGCGGCCTGGGTCTTGGGGGGCGTGCGGTTGATCTCGTCGGCGAGGATGATGTTGGCGAAGATGGGGCCCTTCACGAAGCGGAGGGCGCGGTCGCCGGTGGCCTTGTCTTCCTGGATGACCTCGGTGCCGGTGATGTCGGAGGGCATGAGGTCGGGGGTGAACTGCACGCGCGAGAAGTCGAGGTTGAGGGTCTTGGCGATGGTCGAGATGAGGAGGGTCTTGGCGAGGCCCGGGACGCCCACCAGCAGGGCGTGGCCCTGGCAGAACATCGAGATGAGGACATCGTCGATGACGGCGTCCTGGCCGACGACGACCTTGTGGATCTCGCGCTTGAGGGACTCGTGGGCGGCGCGCACCTCGGCGACGGCCTGCTGGGCGTGCTCGGGGTGCTGGATCGCGTCGTTCATCTCGGGCATGTTCGGGAGGCCTCTCGTGGAGGGGGTTGATCGTGTCGGAACGGGTCGGACGCGGGGCTCATCGTCGCGGTTCGCGTCGGGAGGGGTTTCGGGGTCGGGAAGCGGAAGATTCTCGGCCCGTGTTCAACCCTCTTGGATCGGCTCGGTCGCGTCGTCAGGCCAGCGAGGGCGGGGCGCCGGCGCGTAGATTTCATGGAAGCGAGCGATGCCCGAACTCCCAGAGGTCGAATCGGTGCGGCGGTCGGCGGAGCGCGCCCTGGTGGGGCGCACCGTGATCGGGGTATGTCTGCGCCGGCGCGACATCGTGGAGGGCGACAGCGGGAAGCGGGCGCTGCTCGAGGGCGCCACCATCGTCGAGGTGCGTCGGCTGGGCAAGCAGCTCGCGATCGTCGGGGATGACGGGCGCGTGCTGGGGGTGCATCTGGGGATGACCGGGCAGCTCTTGTGGCTGGCGCACGGGGCGCGTGCCGCGAGGACGGACCATGTGCACGCGGAATGGCGTCTGGGCGACGCAGGCGGCAGGGTGCTCTTTCGCGACCCGCGCCGGTTCGGCGGGCTGTGGACCTTCCCGAGCGTGGGGACGCTGTGCGAGACCCGCTGGGCGGCGCTGGGGCCCGACGCGGCGACGATCACGGGCGACGCTCTGCGTGCGGCGCTGGGGAGGTCGGCCCGGGCGGTGAAAGCGGGCCTGCTCGACCAGCGCGCGCTGGCCGGGGTGGGGAACATCTACGCGGACGAGGCGCTGTTCGCGGCGGGCATCGATCCCAGGCGCGTGTGCACCGGGATCGGGGATGGGGAGTGGGACGCGCTGGCCGCGGCGATCCGACGGGTGCTGGGCGAGGCGATCGAGGCCGGGGGCAGCACGCTGCGCGACTACCGGGACGCGTCGGGGGCGTCGGGTTCATTCCAGACCCGACATCTCGTCTATGGGCGAGGAGGGGAGCCCTGCATGAAGTGTGGGAGGGCGCTGGAACGGTTCACGCTCGGGCAGCGCACGACGGTCGCCTGCGGCGTGTGCCAGGGGTGAACGGATCTGTCGACGCGTTATCCACACGGGGTGCGCACCGGCGGGTCGCCCTCCGTTGGGGTGCGCGGATTCACGAGTTGCGCTCGGACGACAGGGGGTCGGGTTCCCCTCTCTCTTCAAGAGAAGAGAAGAGACATCTTCGTCTTCGTTGTTGTATGCGTTGTCGGGATGGGGGCCTCGATGGGCATGGCGGTTCTAAGTTGTTTCAATATATGGGTTTAATTCGATCGATCGGGCGTGGATGTCTTGTCGCGTGGGTGTCGTGAACCGAACGGGTCTGGCGCAGGGCGTCGGGGAAAGCGGACACGAATCCCGGCGCCCTGTCGGCGAGGATGGGTTCGCGCCAGGGGCGTGTCAGAAGCGCCCGGACTTATCCACACGGCTCCCACATGGGGTGGGAAGCTGCGCAAAGACGGCGCAAAGGCCGCGGGCGAGTGGGGATGAGGGTGAACACAGCGCGAACATCGCGATGGTGGGCGATCGCGTCGGGCTCAGGGGGTGGCGTCGAGGGACGCGAGTTTGAGCTCGATGGCCTGGAGTTCGGCGCTCAGGGAGGGCTCGGACTTGAGGCGGGTGTCGACCGTGCTGAGGGCGTGCATGACCGTGGTGTGGTCTCGTCCGCCCAGGTAGCCGCCGATCTCTTCGAGGGAGTGTCGGGTGTGCTTGCGTGCGAGGAACATGCAGAGCTGTCGGGGCTGGACGATGGACTTCTGTTTGCGGCGTGACTGCAGGTCGGAGACCTTGACGCCGTAGTAGTCGCCCACGGTCTGGACGATGGCCATGACGGAGAGGACGGGCCTTGCCTTGGTGGGTGCTTCGCCCAGGGCGGATTTGGCGAGGGCGAGGTCGATGGGCTTTTTCTCGACCTGTGACTGGATCTGGAGTCGGACGACGGCGCCCTCGAGTTCGCGGATGTTGGCGCTGATGCGTTCGGCGACGAAGCGGGCGACATCGTCGGGCATCTCGACGCCGCGCATCCGGGCTTTCTGGCGGACGATGGCGGCGCGTGTGTCGGTGTTGGGGGGTTCGATCTCGACGACGAGGCCCCACTTGAAGCGTGAGATGAGTCGTTCTTCGAGCTGGGGGATCTGCTCGGGGGGCGCGTCGCTGGAGAGGACGAGCTGCTTGCGCTGGTGGTGGAGGGCGTTGAAGGTGTGGAAGAACTCTTCCTGGGCGCTCTCGCCCTTGGCGAGGAAGTGGATGTCGTCGATGACGAGGACATCGGCGTCACGGAAGGCGTGGTGGAAGGAGGACATGTCGCCCTGACGCAGGGCCTCGACGAATCCGGAGAGGAACTCTTCGCAGGAGGTGTAGTGGATGCGCGTGGCGGGGTTGCGCTCGAGGAGTCGGAGGCAGATGGCCTGGAGGAGGTGTGTTTTGCCGAGCCCGACGCCGCCGTGGAAGAAGAGCGGGTTGTAGGCGTTGCCGGGGTTGTCGGCGACGGCGGTGGCGGCGGCGTGGGCGAGGCGGTTGCCGGGGCCGACGACGAAGTTGTCGAAGGAGTGGTCCGGGCTGAGCCGGAGGCGGTCCTGGGAGGCGTTGGTGCGCGCCGAGGCGGCGGCGGCCCAGGAGGGCGGCGGGGGCGCGGCGTGCTGGGGCGCTGCGGGGGTGGGCTGCGGGTGGGGCTTGGGCTCGACGAGCGCGCTGCCGGCGGTGGCGGCGCCTGCGGCGCGTGACGCGCCGTTGGAGGAGGCGCGCGTGTGATGGGGCAGCTCGTCGTCTGGCCCGAGGAAGCGGACCGAGAGGAGGCAGCCGGTGACGGCCTGCGCCGCTTCGGCGAAGGTGGGCTGGCACTCGCGCTCGAGGTAGGCGCGCCGCACGGAGTGGTTCACGCGCAGGGAGAGGACGCCGGAATCGACCCCGAGCGGTTCGATCTCGTCGAACCACTGGCGGCACATGGAGACATGATGGCTCCGCAGGTGCGCAAGGATGTCGCCCCAGACGGCTTGATCGCCTCTGGCCATGTCTATGCCTCGCCGGCTGAGTGCGCCGGGTGAGATGCTCGTGGATGTTCGCGCCGCCGTCGCCGTGGTCACACGCCGCGCGGCCCTGCGCGACGAACAAAGGAGGGAGGAGACGCCGGCGAGAGTCCCACCATGCCGGCGGCGCTACGAAAGTGAGGCGACGGTACGAAACGGCGCGTCGTCTGTCAACACCTTTCTGCGCGAGATCGGAGGAAACCGCGCCGAACCCCGGGAAAACCGGTGTTTACGCGCGCGGGGCGCTGGCCGGGCCCGAGGGCGTGGAGCGCTGGCGCATCCGCTCCTGGCGCTCGGCGTCGGCGACCTGATCCTCGTATCGCATCTTGTTGGTCCGGTGGTCCATCAGGAAGTGGACGCGCTGGGCGAGCTCGCGGCTGACGACCTCTCGGAGGCGCTTGTGCGCGAACGAGATGTTGCTGCGGCGCGAGACATGGATCAGGACCAGGTGCTGGCAGCGCAGCACGCGCAGCCACTCGGCGATGTCGTCGATGTGGAGGTGCTTGCCGATCTTGGCGCGGTCCTTGTGTTCGGCGTCGACGAACGAGCACTCGCTGATGACGATCTGGGCGTTGAGGACGTCGTTGCGGATGAGGGCTGCGCCCGGGGAGGTGTCGCCCAGGTAGGCGACGAGGGGCACCTCGAGGATGCGCGTGATGTCCTCGCCGCGGTCCTTGAGCTCGCGGAGCTTCTCCTGGGGGAGTCCGGCGAACTCTTCGCGGAGTTTGCTGCGTTTTTCGATGATGGAGTAGCCGAAGGACGGCGCGGTGTGGTCGGTCTCGAAGCCGCGCAGGACGACGCTGTTCTTGATCTCGATCTCCTGGTTGGGCTCCAGGGGGATGATCGTGTAGGGGGTTTCCTGCTGCTCGACGGGGTGGAAGGCCTTGAGCATGGCGTCGAGCGCCGGCGCGATGCGCGCGTCGCAGACGATCGTGCCCGGGCCCATGCCCTGGAAGTTGCGCTGGGAGCACCAGTAGCCGAGGGCGCCGATGTGGTCCATGTGCCCGTGGCTGATGCAGCAGAACTTGCTGGCGAGCGCCGGGCGTGGGCAGACGCCCATGTCGAAGCAGACATCGAGCTCGGGGACCTGGACGCAGGTGGCTTCGCCTGCGACGCTGGTTCCCTGCACGCGGTACGGGGGGAGGTAGAGGAAACCGAGCGAGCCCTCGCGGGGCGGTGGCTTAGGGAGCATCGGGCAATCTCCAGAGGCCGGGCTTCCGCCCGCGCCTGGGGCATCTCGGAATGATGTCGCGCGTGGCGCGGGGCGGGTGTCCGCGGCGTATGCCGCACGCCTGACTGTATGCCGTCGGAGGTCGCTGGAGCGGTCGGGCGGGGGTCCCCTCCCCTACTATCGCGTCATGGACGCGACCCCCGACCACGCCCCCCTGCCCGAAGCCGATGTCCGACGCGTCGCGCGTCTTGGTCGTCTGGAACTCAACGACGAGCAGGTCCGCGCCTACGCCGGCAAGCTCGGCGCGACGCTGGGCTACATCGAGCGCCTGCGCGAGCTGGACCTCGAGGGCGTCGAGCCCCTGACCAACCCGCTCGACCAGACCAACCGGCTCGGACGCGACGAGGTCGGCGCGACGCTGGACACCGAGGCGCTGATGAAGATCGCGCCGGAGACGATGCCGCCGTATCTGAAGGTGCCGAAGGTGCTGGGCGGGGATGGGGCGTGAGGGGGAAGGGAGTGGGGAGTAGGGAATAGGGAGCGGGGGGAGGCGCAGATCAGCGGCGTCTGCGGCGGGTTAGCGTGACGGCGCACGCGACGAGCACGATGCCGCCCCCGGATGGCGCCGGAATGACTGCCGCAAGGCGGATCCCGCCGAACTGCACTGGGCTACCGTGCCCGAACCACACCAACTCGTCGGCGAAGAGATCGCCGCCGTAACGCGTATCCGTGCCCTTCGCTAGGCGCGCATTGCCGCCACCCAGCAGGCTCTCGGTCCACTCGCTCGCCCCGCCCGACACATCCAGTAGGCCCCAGGGGCTCTGCGTGTCGGGGTACAGCCCGACCTCGTGAGGTCGCTCTTGGCCCGAGGGCCACTCGGTCGGAGACCCCGCGTTGGTCTGGCCGCCGAGTTCGGGGCGTCCGGGGATCAGCTGCGTGTCGCTCGAATCCGGGAAGTCCCACCACCCACCACCCCCGGACTCGCCCCCGGAATCCCCCTCGCCGAAGCGGTCGGGGTCGTAATGCCCGGCCTTCACCCACTCGTCCATCGACGGGATCCAGAACCGCGCATCGGCATTGCGCGACGCCTGCCCGACTGGGATCGGCTGGCCTGGGAAGCGCCGGAAGGTCTCGGCGTCGTACGCGCCGTCCTGGAAGGCCTCGATGGTCGAGCCCTTCCCGTTGTGCAGCCAGTTGGCGTACATCGCCGCGGCGTAAAAGGTCGTGCGGATCGGCTCGTCAGCGGTGCGGCCGGGCTGGATCGAGAATGAGTAGCCATTGCCGACTCGCTGAACAAGAAGACCGTCCCCCCCGATGGTCCCTCCAGAACTCCCGATGGCATCGATGTAGGGCGCGATGGCGCGGGCGAACTCGAGGAACTCGCCGTTAGTGACCTCGCGGGTCATGATGCGGTACTCGTGGTTCACCGCGCCCATGAGGCGTGCGTCCTGAGGGAAGCCGAGCCGACGCATGAGCGTGGGCGCGTTGCCCGGCGCGCCGATGCGGCTGAAGGGCAGGCCGTACTCCTCGGAGAACTCGAGGCGCTGGGTGTTGGGTGTAGCGTGTGCGGCGGCGCAGGCGATCACCGAGACGGCGAGATACGGAACGATCTTCACGGCGCTGCTCCTCGGTTGCCGCGCGCGGCGCGGGCTGTGCATCGACAATGTACCGGGGATGGCGTGGGAATGGAAGGTCTGAGAACCGGAAAGCGGGAAAGAAAAGAGAGCAAAGACAGAGATTGGGAAGAGAAGCCGGGAGGTTGGGTAGCCCTCACTGGCCCCCTCTCCTGTTCGGCGCAGCCGAATGGGAGAGGGCTGGGGTGATGGCATGAAAGCCCGTTGCTCCCGAGTCGTGGGGCGGTGTACACCGTCCCTGTGTGACAACGACTCACCGAAAGGAGCAACGGACATGGAGAAGACCTCAGTGTATGTGGGACTGGACTATCACCAGTCGTTCATCCGTGTGTGCGTGGTCGACGCCGCCGGCCGCGCCCTGTACAACCGGCCCTGCGGCAACCACTGGCGTGAGGTGGTCGAGGCCGTCTCGGGACGCGGGGCGGTGGCCGGCGTGGCCATCGAGGCCTGCTGCGGCGCAGCCGACCTGGCCGACGAGCTCGTCGAGCACGCCGGCTGGAGCGTGGCCCTGGCGCACCCGGGCTATGTCGCACGCATGAAGCAGAGCCCCGACAAGAGCGACATGGCCGACGCACGCGTGCTCGCCGAGCTCACCCGCGTGGGCTGGCTCCCGCGTGTCTGGCTCGCGCCCGCCCCGATCCGCGAGCTGCGTCGGCTCGTGGGGCTGCGTCAGACCCTGATCGATCAGCGACGCGCCGCGAGGCTCCGTCTGCGCGCGTTGCTCCGCGACCTGCGCCGGCGACCCGCGGGCGTGCGGACGCGTCCCTGGTCCCGCGCCTGGCTGGCGTGGGTCGACACGCTGGACCTGGACGACGCGTCGCGTCTGGTGCTCGACGAGTGTCTTGCTCAGATCGCCTTCTTCACTCAGCGGCTGACGCGTGTCGAGCACGCGTTGGAGGGGCGCACCCACAACGACCCGGTCGTGCGTCGCCTGCGTGAGATGCCCGGCGTGGGCCCGGTCACCGCGTGGGTGCTGCGCGCCCATGTCGGACGCTTCGACCGATTCCGCAGCGGCAAGCAGCTCGCGCGGTTCTGCAGCCTGTGCCCGCGCAACGCCTCCAGCGGCGATCGCGTGGCCGACTCGGGCCTGATCCGCGCCGGCGACCCGACGCTGCGCTCCACGCTCATCGAGCTGGGCCATCGGCTCGTCCGCTGCGACCAACGCTGGGGATCCCTGGCCGCGCGTCTGCGTCGGGCGGGCAAGCACCCCTGCGTGATCGCCGCCGCCGTGGCCAACCGCTTCGTGCGCTGGCTCCACCACCAGATGCAGGAGCCCACCATGACCTGACGCCCCAGGAAGAACCCGCGACGCAACGACCCGACCGACAACGGACATCGCACGCCGGGCCCGCGCTGTGCGCGGCGAGCTCGAGAGCCCTCTGGGCCAGACGCTCGTCGGGTGATAGGGCAGCCGCGCACGCCGCTCGGAAGCGCCACCATGGGCAAGGGCTCACGCCCGACGCTCGGATAGATGAATGGGCCCCGGCGACGCGATCTCCCCTTGACACGCAACGGGCTTTCATAGATGAGGGCTACGCCTTCTCCGGGCTTCCCTCCTCCGTCTCTGACTTCTCTTTCTCTTCGATCCGCGCACGCGCGAGGCGGAGGATGTGCATCAAGACCCCGTCGGGGTTCTTCGTGACTTCCGACGCGGCGATGCGCAGGGTGTGCACGCCGCGTTCACGCAGATACTCGTCGCGTCGCGCGTCGTGGTCGCGGCGGTGCGCGTGGCAGTGGCCGTCGATCTCGATGCAGAGCAGCGCCTCGGCGCAGAAGAAGTCGAGGATGTAGGGGCCGAGCGAGCGCTGGCGCCGGAACTTGAGGCCGCCGAGTTTCGCGTTGCGAAGACGAGACCAGAGGATGCGCTCTGGAGGCGACGATTCGCGTCGGAGCCGGGCGGCGCGGAGGTCGGTTCGCCAGTCGCCGCGGGGGGCGTGCATGAGGGGGAGAGTATCAGAAGAGAGAGAGAGAAGAGAGAAAGACAGAGGGTGGGGAGGGAAGCCCGGAGGTTGGGTAGCCCTCATCTATGAAAGCCCGTTGCGTGTCAAGGGGAGATCGCGTCGCCGGGGCCCATTCATCTATCCGAGCGTCGGGCGTGAGCCCTTGCCCATGGTGGCGCTTCCGAGCGGCGTGCGCGGCTGCCCTATCACCCGACGAGCGTCTGGCCCAGAGGGCTCTCGAGCTCGCCGCGCACAGCGCGGGCCCGGCGTGCGATGTCCGTTGTCGGTCGGGTCGTTGCGTCGCGGGTTCTTCCTGGGGCGTCAGGTCATGGTGGGCTCCTGCATCTGGTGGTGGAGCCAGCGCACGAAGCGGTTGGCCACGGCGGCGGCGATCACGCAGGGGTGCTTGCCCGCCCGACGCAGACGCGCGGCCAGGGATCCCCAGCGTTGGTCGCAGCGGACGAGCCGATGGCCCAGCTCGATGAGCGTGGAGCGCAGCGTCGGGTCGCCGGCGCGGATCAGGCCCGAGTCGGCCACGCGATCGCCGCTGGAGGCGTTGCGCGGGCACAGGCTGCAGAACCGCGCGAGCTGCTTGCCGCTGCGGAATCGGTCGAAGCGTCCGACATGGGCGCGCAGCACCCACGCGGTGACCGGGCCCACGCCGGGCATCTCACGCAGGCGACGCACGACCGGGTCGTTGTGGGTGCGCCCCTCCAACGCGTGCTCGACACGCGTCAGCCGCTGAGTGAAGAAGGCGATCTGAGCAAGACACTCGTCGAGCACCAGACGCGACGCGTCGTCCAGGTCCAGCGTGTCGACCCACGCCAGCCAGGCGCGGGACCAGGGACGCGTCCGCACGCCCGCGGGTCGCCGGCGCAGGTCGCGGAGCAACGCGCGCAGACGGAGCCTCGCGGCGCGTCGCTGATCGATCAGGGTCTGACGCAGCCCCACGAGCCGACGCAGCTCGCGGATCGGGGCGGGCGCGAGCCAGACACGCGGGAGCCAGCCCACGCGGGTGAGCTCGGCGAGCACGCGTGCGTCGGCCATGTCGCTCTTGTCGGGGCTCTGCTTCATGCGTGCGACATAGCCCGGGTGCGCCAGGGCCACGCTCCAGCCGGCGTGCTCGACGAGCTCGTCGGCCAGGTCGGCTGCGCCGCAGCAGGCCTCGATGGCCACGCCGGCCACCGCCCCGCGTCCCGAGACGGCCTCGACCACCTCACGCCAGTGGTTGCCGCAGGGCCGGTTGTACAGGGCGCGGCCGGCGGCGTCGACCACGCACACACGGATGAACGACTGGTGATAGTCCAGTCCCACATACACTGAGGTCTTCTCCATGTCCGTTGCTCCTTTCGGTGAGTCGTTGTCACACAGGGACGGTGTACACCGCCCCACGACTCGGGAGCAACGGGCTTTCATGCCATCACCCCAACCCTCTCCCATTCGGCTGCGCCGAACAGGAGAGGGGGCGGGGAGAGAGAGAGAAGAGAAGACAGAGGTTGGGGAGGGAAGCCGGGAGGTTGGGGAGCCCTCGCCTGGCCCCTGCCATGTCGCTGCGCTCGATAGGAGGGGGAGCGGGGGAGAGGGAGAAAAAGGAAGACGCCGCGGCGCCCGTGAAGGCGCGCGCGGCGCGTGAAGGGTTTGGTTGTGGTGGTGCGCGTGTTTAGTCGCAGTTGGAGCCGAAGGCGCCGAGGACGGTGTTGAGGTCGGTGAAGTTGACGAGCTGGCTGCAGTCGGTGTCGCCGCTGACGCCGATGCCGGAGAGGCCGAAGGAGCCGAGGACGGTGTTGAGGTCGGCGAAGTTGACGACGCCGTCGCCGTTGGCGTCGCCGACGCAGGGGAGGGAGGTGTAGACGAGGGCCTGGATGGCCTCGCTGAATGGGGCGGAGGCGTACTGCTCGATGCGTCGCGCGACGACGACGTCGGGCGTGCCGTCGTTGTTGACATCGCCGACGGCGAGGCCGGTGCCGTAGCCGAGGTCGCTCTCGCCGAGGTTGGGGTCGAAGTAGGCGGGGCCGACGCGGCGCGCGAGGACGTCGCCGGTGGCGGCGTCGAGGTAGAGGAGTTCTTCGGTTTCGGCTGCGCCGCCGCGGACGACGATGACGAGGTCTTCGACGCCGTCGTCGTTGAGGTCGCCGACGCCGCCCTGCATGGCGACATCGGCGCCGGCCGGGAGGATGGCGCGTTCGGCGACGATGATGTCGCCGGTGGCGCCGGATCGGACGGAGTAGAAGCCGTTGCGGATGACGGCGAGGTCGGGCTTTCCGTCGGAGTTGAGATCGCCGACGGGGGCGGCGGCGAGGGGCGCGCCGCCGAACTGGTCGACGATGCGGATCCAGATGCCGGCGGCGAGGTCGTCGGAGGAGAAGACGATGATGGACTGGTTGGTGGCGACGTAGAGGTCGGGGACGGCGTCGTCGTTCACATCGCCCAGGAGGCCGGCGATGCGTCCGAGGCGCGGGTTGAGCCCGCCTCCGACGGAGGAGTCGATGAGCGCGCCGTTGGCGCCGCTGAAGACAGCGACGGCGCCCGGTGGCACGGCGGCGCCCTGCGGGTTGTAACTGGGGAGGGTGATGAGGACATCGTCGCGTCCGTCGTTGTTGGTGTCGCCGAGGTTGACGATGGTGTCGCCGAAGTCGCCGCCGAAGCCGTTGAAGTTGACGAGGGGCGCGCCGGTGGCGCCGGAGTAGGCGACGACGCGTCCGGCGTTGTTGTTGAAGCGTCGGATGCCGACGAGGACGTCGTCGAAGCCGTCGCCGTTGACATCGGCGGAGCCGACGCGCCAGCCGAAGCCGTCGAGTTGCGCGGGGGTGGTCCAGGTGTTGCCGGTGAACTCGCGGAGGAGTGAGCCGTCGGCGCCCGAGAACACGCGGACGACGCCGCGCCGGTTGACGGCGCCGACATCGCCGAAGGCGCCCTCGCTGAAGCCGACGATGACGTCGAGGAAGCCGTCGTTGTTGATATCGCCGAGGGCGACCTGGTTGCGTCCGTCGCCGACGACCACGCCGGGCGCGATGCGGTTGTTGACGGTGACGGAGACGGAGAGGTCGCTGATCACGCCGTCGGCGCAGGGAGCGGCGTGAGCGGCTCCGGCGCTGAGGGCGAGACAGCAGGCGGCGCCGAGCGCGCGTGACGACAGACGACTCAGGATCATGGATATCTCCGCGGGGTTTGTTGCTGCGTGCGTCCGGCCCTGTGCGGCGCCGTCGCGTTCTCTCTGGACTCATCCTTGGGATCGACTGGCGGTCCCTTGCGGGGTTTTACGGGCAAGGAGCGCCTCGGGATGCGGGTCGGCGTGAAAGTTCACACATCCGCGCGCCCGGCCGGCGTTGTTCGTCACCGGAGCGAGGGGTGCGACGATCCACTGTGATGCGTCAGGGGCGTGAGTCTGGCGCCGAAGAAGCGGATGACGATGCGGAGGTCGTCGTGGTCGACGGTCCCGGAGCAGTCGGCGTCGGCGCGGGCGTCTTTGTTCGCGCTTTGTCCGAACCGTGTGAGGACGCTGTTCAGGTCGTGGAAATCGACCGAGGCGTCGTGGTTCACATCGCCTGGGAGCCAGGGCCCGGCGTAGAGCGCGACGAGGAATCGGTCGTCGGGGAGGTTGTGCGCGACGACCTCGATGGCGATGTCGTGGGCGTCGTCGCGCTGGTGGACGCGCCCGGCGGCGACGCGCTGGTAGTTGTGCGCGAGCCATTCGCCTTCGACGAGCGCGCGATGGCGCGGGAGGAAGAAGCCGTAGTTCGCGCGCTCGCGCGCCGAGGTGAGGGCGAGGGCGTCGCGTTCGGGGTCGGGGACATCGACGATGGGGCCCAGGAGCGTGAGGACATCGAGCGCGCCGTCGCCGGCGAAGTCGGCGGCGCCGAGCGTGCGGCGCGGGAGCGGGAAGGCGGGGAGGCCGAAGGCGCCTTCGAGGACATACTGGCTCGGGGCGCGCCACTCGTAGAGGGACTGGAACTGGATGAACTCGCCGAAGCCGTCGTCGTCCACATCGCCGAGCCAGGCGAGGTAGCCCTCGGCGGCGAGGAGTTGATAGACGATCGCGCCGGTGTCTGCGCGGAAGGCGCGCGCGCGTTCTTCGGGGATGGGCAGGCCCGGCGCGCCGGTGGCGTATTCGGGTATGCCGTCGTTGTCGCGGTCGCCCATGACGGTGACGCGATGGGAGTTGACGACGCGCGAGTGCATGACGGAGCCGTCGAGGGCGCGGAGCGCCCAGAGGGTGGGCGTGCGTCCGATGGCCTGTGAGTCGAGGACGAGGAAGTCGTCGCGTCCGTCGCGCGTGGCGTCGCCGACGGTGAGGATGAGTTCGCCGAAGCGCTGCGCGCCCTCGGGGCCGTCGACGGAGTAGAGGGGCGCGCCGTCGGAGGAGAAGGCGTCGACGCGTCCTCGCGCGTTGTTGGCGAGGGGCGCGCCGACGAGGAGGTCGAGTCGCCCGTCGCCGGTGAGGTCGGCGAGCGCGACGGACCATCCGAAGGCGTCGATCTGCGAGGGGGTTGTCCAGGGCTGGCCGGTGACTTCGAGGATGGTCTGCCCGGAGGCGCCCGAGACGACGCGCACGACGCCGACGCGTGTGGCGTTGTTCTGGAGCGCGCAGTCGCCAAAGGCGCACTCGGCGAAGCCTATGACGATGTCGTCGACGCCGTCGGCGTCGACGTCGCCGAGGGCGAGCGCGCGTCCTTCGCGTCCGAAGGTGACGCCGGGCGGGGTGACGCGTGCGACGAGTTCGATGGTGGCGACGGAGGCGAGGTGCGTCGCGTAGCCGCAGGGCAGGAGCCCGTCTCGGGCCGGGTCGACGCCGGCGTGTGCGGTCGCGGTCGCGGCGAGGATGGTCGCGGCGCGTGCGGCGCGCGTTGCGGTGGTGGTGCGCATCTCTTCTCCCGGGTGGGGTTCGCGGGGGTGGATGCGTGGGTTGCGTGGAGAAGCGTGTTTCCGGCGCGATTCAGGGCGAGACGGGGGGTTTGGTGGACTGGGGGTAGATGACGACGCGGTCGTGGACGAGGAGGATGAGGTCGTCGGCGCCGTCGCCGGTGAGGTCGGCGATGATGGACTGGGCGGGCTGGAGGTCGCGCTGCTGCTCGGCCTCGAAGAGTCGCGACTGGAAGACTTCGAACTCGGTGGCGAAGAGGAGGTCGCGTCGGCTGGAGAAGGTGAGGATGGTGCACATCTTCTGGCCGGCGTCGAGGACGACGAGGTCGGTGAAGCCGTCGGAGTTGATGTCGCCGGCTTCGAGGTCGTGGTCGATGCGTCGGTCGCTGTCGGCGCGGAATCCGGCGACGGCGTTGGCGACGATGCGCGTGCCGCCGAAGCGGACGATGCCCATGGCTTCGCCGGAGAGTGCGAGGAGGTTGGGCTGGGAGTCGCCCGAGAAGGAGCCGGCGAAGATGGAGGCGGGCTCGACGCCTGCGAGGCGCATTCGATCGGCGACGCGCCAGGCGTCGTTGTGCTTCTCGAAGACGACGAGGCGTCGCGCGGCGCGGTCGGCGGCGACGAGCCGGGCGCCCGAGCCCTCGGTGAGGAGCGTGAGCCCGGTGAATCGGCCGCGGGTTTCGGGGTCGGTGACCTGCTCGACGACGCGCCAGCCGGAGGCGGCGTCGAACTTCGCGGCGCGGATGAAGTTGGCGTCGGCGATGAGGAGCTCGTCGGCGCCGTCGCCGTCGATGTCGAAGTGGGCGGTGTTGTCGGGGCCGGCGGCCTGGACGAGGCCGAACTGGGGCATGAGGCGGTCGGTGAGGACGCGCAGCGCGTCTTGGTCGTCGCTGGCTGCGCCCTGGACCATGACCATGGGCTCGCCGGGGGTCATGAGGAGGAGATCGACGGAGCCGTCCTGATCGACATCGGCGCTGAGGATCGCGCTGGGCGCGCGTCGGACGCCGTCGAGTTTGACGGCGCGGGGCGCGCGCTGGGAGGCGTCGGGCTCGTGGATCTCGAGGAAGACCTCTCGGCGGAGTTCGACGACGACGGCGAGCGCGGGTCGGGGCGAGTCCTTGGCGCCCAGGTCGACGAAGGCGGCGGCCTGGGGCGTCGCGCCGGCGGTCTTGAGCGAGATGGGCTGGGGGAAGGTGAGGCGCCCGTTCTCGAAGCGGCTGACGCCGACGGTTTTCTCTTCTTCGCTGAGGACGAAGACATCGAGCGGGCCGGAGGCGCCGGGGTTGTGCCAGCGCCCGGCGGCGAGCGCCTTGGGTGACTTGAACGCGCTGAAGCGTTCGGGCTCGCGCAGGGGCACGCCGCGCTTCTGCGCGAAGAGGAGCATGGCGTTGCCGGACGCGTCGGCGGCGAGGAGGTCGGTCATCCCGTTGCCGGTGAGGTCGGCGACGACGACGGAGCGCGAGCGGTCTGCGCCGCCTCCGCCCGGGAGCGGGAGGATATCGGCCTGGACATCGCGCTCGGAGACGCGGCCCTCGCTGGGCGCGGGCGGTTCGATGGTCTGCTCGACGAAGTCGTAGATCGCGACGCGGTTGGTGGTGCGTTCGATGACGGCGAGTGAGGACGCGGCGCGGTTGGGGAATGCGACGGGCTGCGCGTCGCGCAGGGGCGGCGACTCGAAGCGGAGTTCGGCGCCGGGTCGGCGCCCACGGCGCTGGCCGCTGGCGTCGGCGGTGTCGTAGGGGCTGCTCTCCTGCGCCCACAGTCGGATGGGGGTGGAGGAGTCGGGGGAGACGCCGATGATGTCGGTGAGACCGTTGCCGGTGAAGTCGGCGCAGTAGAGGGCGACGATCTGGTCGCGTGCGCCGTCGCTGGCGCCGAGTTCGAGGTGCTCGCCGAGCCGGGCGCGCTCGTTGATGGGGTAGACGCGGATGCGTCCGTTGACGAGGGTGACGAGTTCGGGCCCGCTGCCGGCGGGGCCCATGACATCGGCGAGTTTGAGCCCGTCTCTGGTGGCGGAGAGGCCCGGGACGCGCGTGCGTGAGAGCTCGTCGAATCGTCCGGCCTCGGTCTGGCGCATGGCGACGAGTTCGGCGCCGTCGGCGGCGTAGAGGATGTCGGCGCGTCCGTCGCGGTCGACATCGTGGGCGACGATGGCGGTGACGCGCTGTCGGAGCGCGATGTCGACGCGGTCGAACCACTCGGAGGGTGTGAGTTCGTTGACGTTGGAGGCGCGAGCGCCGGTGCGCGTGGGCGAGGGCTCGTCGACGCGGCTGGCGGCGCGCTGGAGGTGGACCTCGATGCGGCTCTTGCGGTTGTTGACGATCGCGAGGTCGAGTCGTCCGTCGGCGTTGAAGTCGCCCACGGCGACGGGGCCGAAGCCGGGGTCGACGACGATGAAGCGAGGGGCGTCGAAGCCGAAGTAGCGGGCGAGGTTGCGCTCGGCGCCGGCGGCGTCGGGCGTGGAGGGGGCGGTGGAGGAGGCGCTCAGCCCGGCGCAGGAGGTCAGGGCGAGGGCGAGGGCGGCGAGGGGGTGCGTGGGGGTGGGCATGTCGGTCCTGGGCGCGTGTGGAGGGCTGTTCCGGGAGCGCGGGGCGGGCGCGCGAGGGGATCTGGCCCGGAGCGGGCGGAACCGCGGCGGGCAAACTACTGTAATCCCCTGAGGCGGGGCCGGTTCGCGGATCGGCCCGGCGTGGCCCGGCGGGTGGCCGGGGGCGCAAACGGCGCGGAGCGCAGACGGAGCACGGCGTGACGACACGACGAGACAGGCTGCTGGGTGTGCTGACGGGGTGCGTGGTGGCGTCGGCGTCGTGCGGCGCGTGGGCCCAGGGCGCCGACCGGGCGGTGGATCGGGTGGTGTTCACGGACGGGCGGGTGGTGAGCGCCCCGATCATCAAGGAGGCGCTCGACGCGGTCTGGCTGGACCTTGGGTACGACGTCGTGCGCGTGCCGCGGACCAGCGTGGAGCGGATCGAGCGTGCGGAGCGTGACGGCGACGAGGACGCGGTGGACGCGTCGGGGCCCGCGGGTCGGCTGTACCGGGTGGCGGACGGGAACGCGCCGGAGCGTTCGCCCAAGGAGCAGGCGGAGCGGGTGGGCGGCGCGGTGGTGCTGATCAACACGCCGCGCGCGCTGGGTTCGGGGTTTCTGATCAACGACGAGGGGTACGCGATCACGAACGCGCATGTGATCCAGGGCGAGACGCGACTTCGCGCGACGGTGTTTCTGAAGGAAGCGGGCGCGCTGCGTCGTCTGTCGATCGAGGAGGTCGAGATCCTGGCGGTGAACAACCATCTGGATCTGGCGCTGATCCGTCTGACGCACCCGCGCGGGGAGCGATTCCCGTTCGTGCATCTGAACCTGGACGACGAGCTGGTGGCTGGTCAGACGGTGTTTGCGATCGGGGCGCCTCTGGGTCTGGAGCGGACGCTGACGGAGGGCGTGATCGCGACGACGCTGCGGAACTTCCAGGGCGTGACGTACATTCAGACGACGGCGCAGATCAACCCGGGGAATTCGGGCGGTCCGCTGTTCAACACGCGCGGGGAGGTGATCGGCGTGGCGAACATGAAGATCCCGTTCGGGGAGGGTCTGGGGTTCGCGATCCCGATGCGGTACGTGCGTGATTTCGTGAGGAATCGGGACGCGTTCGCGTACGACAAGACCAACCCGAACAGCGGGTACACATACAACGCCCCGCCGCCGCGCCTGGAGTTTGGCGTGGCGCCGGCGCTGGATGATTCGGAATCACGATGAGCTCGTTCAGAGAGAGCGCAACACCAAAGGTGGTTTTCATGTCGGTCTTTACTCGGAGTCGTGCGGCGGGCCTTGCCCTTGCTGCTTGGTCGGTCTGTGGTCTGGCGACGACGGCGCTGGGCGCTGACATCGCGGACCTGGCGCCGCGTTCGTCGTTCCTGGTGGCGTCGATGCCGGACTGGAACGCGACGAAGGGCGAGCTGGAGGCGAGCGGGCTGAAGGGCCTGTGGGACGACAAGTCGTTCCGTTCGTACCTGTTCGGGATGGGCGGGGGCGTGGCCGGCGGGGGTTTCGACGAGATGAAGTCTCGTTTCGAGGAGTTCGGGATCGACATCGAGAAGCTGCCGCCGCTGGGCAAGACGGTGGGCGCGGCGTCGTTCTTCGGTCCGAAGGAGGACCCGGAGGGCAAGGCGATCATGGGCGAGGGCGCGGAGGTGATCCCGCACATGATGCTGGTGGCGTCGCTGGACGGTGGCAAGGGCGAGGACGGTCGCGACCTGTGGGAGGTCGTGGAAGAGGCGCTGGAGCTGGCGGAGAAGAACGGGGAGCTGGAGCTGACGCCGATCGAGTACGCGGGGGCGACGATCTGGCGCATCGTGACCCGGTACGAGACGGAGGAGTGGGACGAGGACGCGTGGCGCAACTGGGACCCCGAGGGCGACAACGAGATGCCCGAGCCGGTGGTGCGCGAGGTCGTCGACGTGCAGTACGTGGCGCGCGCGAGCGATCACCTGGTGGCGTGCACGAGTTTCGACGCGGTGCGTGACTCGGTGGACCGTCTGGCGGGTCGTGATCGCGGCGACACGGTGGGCGACGTGCTGGAGTTCACGAGCGGGCGCGACGCGCTGCCTCGGAGCGCTCGCGCGTACATGGTGGTGCTGCCCAAGGCGCTGGCGGAGGGCGGCATCGAGGAGTTCGGCGCGTTGCTGCCGATGGGCGCGCCGCCTCGCGAGTTGTTCGGTGTGCTGGGGCTGTCGCAGGTGACTTCGCTGTCGGCCGGGCTGCTGACCTCGACGCCCGACGGGGTTGCGGAGGTGCGGTTCTCGGCGCTGATGCCGGAGAAGCGCGGGATCTTCGCGCTGATCAGCGGGCCGGATCTTCCGGCGGCGCCGCCGGCGTTCGTCGGTCCGAACGCGTCGTCGCTGGGGACGTTCCGCGTGAACTTCAGCGGGATCCTGCCGATGGTGCGCGAGGTGCTGGCGGCGTCGCAGGGCGACGACGGCGGCGTGGGGTTCGTGGTGGAGCAGTTCGCGGGTCAGATCGAGCCCCTGCTGAACTCGATCGGGCCCGAGGTCGTGCAGCTGAGCCAGGTGTCGCGTCCGCTGTCGACGACGAGCCAGACGAGCGTGGTGGCGATCTCGATGCGCGACGGGCAGGCGGTGCGCGACGCGCTGAACTCGCTGGGCGGGATGATCGGTCTGATGCCTCGCGACTTCGCGGGCTCGCAGATCTGGGAAGCGCCCTTCCCCCCCATCGCGATCGGTATGGGGACGACGCATCTGTTCGTGGGCAATCCTTTGGGCGTGGAGTCGACGATGCTCGCGGCGAGCCGTCCGGACGCGCCGAAGCTTTCGTCAGACCCGCGCTGGGCGAGCGTCGCGCGTGCGCTGGGGACGGGCGGTATGGCGATGGGCTGGAGCGACACGAAGACCTCGCTCGAGATGGCCGCGTGGAACGCGGAGAACTACGAGAAGGTGCTGCGCGAGCAGGCGGCGCAGTTCGGGATGCCTCAGGAAGAGCTCGACCGGTATGTCGAGTTCATGCTGGAGCAGACGCCCGAGTCGTCGCGGACGGCGCCCCCGGTGGCGTCGATCACGCGGGTGATCGGCGACGTGGTGTCGGTGTTCCGTTCGACGGAGCGCGGCATCGAGGGCCGGGTGGTGGTGCTGAAGCCGGCGCGCTGACCGATCGTGTGGTCGAATGAAGTTTCAACGCGGCGGCGTCGGGAGCCCTCCCGGCGCCGCTGTTTTTGGCGTGGGGAGTCGCGTCACCGGCCCGGGGTAAAAAAGAAGCAGGGCGCCATCGGTAGACGGCGCCCCGCTGGAGGAGAGAGAGAGATCATGAGAATGGTAGCGTTATCGGTTCATCTTTGAGGTATCCGCAAAACTTTCTCTGCGCGGCGGCCCTGGTCGTCGACGACGGTCAGGACGGCGGAGGCGCCGAGGGGGTATCCGCGCAGGATCTGGGTGACCATGGCGGGCGAGTCGACGCCTGCGCGGTCGATGGCGAGGATGATCTCGCCCTCGGTGATGCCCGCTTCGGAGGCGGGAGTTCCGGGGAAAACCCGCGCAACGCTTGCGCCGCGGACGCCGGTTTGTCGGAGGAGCGCGGCGCCTCGCTGCCCCGAATCGGTGAGCAAGAGTCCGTAGTTTGCGTCAGTAAAGATCGCGCCGGGTCGCTCGCTGACGCGCGTCGCGAGGCGCAGGGGCTGTGTTCCCCGGAGGATCTCGATGACGATCTCTTCGCCGGGTCGCACGGTGGAGACGGCGAGGCGCAGGTCGTTGAAGTCGTTGATAGGTCGGGAGTTGATGGTCGTGATGACATCGCCCCGGCGCACGCCGATTTCGGCGGCGGGCGCGTTGGGCTCGACCTCGCGCACAATAAAGCCCTTTGTTGTGGGGGGGAGTTCGAGCGCGATCGCGGCCTCGGCGGTGAGGGGGTTTCCACCGACGCCCAGATAGCCGCGCCTGACATAGCCGGTGTCGATCAGCTGCTGGGCGATGTTGCGCGCGAGGGCGGCGGGGATGCTGAAGCCCAGGCCGATGCTGCCCCCGATGGGGCCTGCGGTGCGGATGGCGGAGTTGATGCCGACGACCTCGCCGGTGAGGGTGACGAGGGGGCCGCCGGAGTTTCCGGGGTTGATGGCGGCGTCGGTCTGGATGAAGTCCTCGTAGCCGTCGCGTCCGAGGATGCCCTGCTGGGTTCGTCCGATGGCGCTGACGATGCCGGCGGTGACGGTCTGTTCGAGACCCAGGGGCGAGCCGACGGCGAGGACCCAGTCGCCGACCTCGAGGGCGTCGGAGTTCCCGAAGGAAGCGGGCGTGACGGCGCGGGTGAGCGCGCCGGGGTCGATGCGGATGACGGCGAGGTCGGTTCGCGGGTCGGCGCCGACGAGTTGCGCGACGAGTTCTTCGCCCCACTCGAGGCGGACGCGCAGCTCGCTGGCGCCCTCGATGACATGGTTGTTGGTGAGGATGTTGCCCTGGGCGTCGAGGATGACGCCCGAGCCGAGGCCGGTGCGCTGGCGCTGGCTGTAGGGGATGCGCCGGCCGTAGATATCGGTGCGATAGAAGGTCTCGTCGCGCGTGGTGTAGAGCGCGACGACGGAGGGTCGCATGCGCTGTGCGGCGAAGCGGAATGCGGCGGAGAGGTTGTTGGCGGCGTGGATGGCCTGCTGCTCGGTCTCGGTCTGCGCGAGCGCGAGGTTGGAGAGCGCGCCGAGGGAGATCGCGCCGATGCAGAGTGCGCGTGCGAGTGGACGGGAACGGGTCATTCGTGAGGACCTCCTGATCGGGGGCGCGACGCGCCCTGGTCGCGTGTTGGACGCGTGGGGGCGTCGGCCGGGTTCCCTTCGCCTTGGGGGGGCGTGCCTGGATTATTGGTACAGGAGCCACGCCATGAGGACGCAGGTGGCGCCGCAGAGCAGCATGAGCGGGCTGCCGAAGCGGAAGTAGTCGACCCACTTGTAGCGTCCCGGGCCCATGACCATGAGGTTGGTCTGGTAGCCGATGGGCGTCATGAACTCGGCGGAGGCGCCGATGGCGATGCAGATGGCGACGGGTGTGAAGTCGCGCATGCCGGCGGCGATGGCGAGGTTCATCGCGATGGGGAAGACGAGGACGGCGGCGGCGTTGTTGGTGATGAGTGAGGTGAAGACGACGGTGGTGATGTAGACGGCGGCGAGGAGGCCGAGCGTTCCGGCCTGTGCCGCGAAGCCAAGGGCGTTGTCTGCGAGGAAGGACGCGAGGCCGGAGTTCTCCATCGCGGTGCCGATGCCGAACGCGGCGGCGATGACGACGAGGACGGGGAACTCGACCGACTTGCGCGCCTGGGGGCCGGTGCAGCATCGCAGGAGCACCATCGCGCCTGCGGCGCAGAAGGCGACGACCATCGTGTACTGGCTGAAGAGTGTCATGCACGCGACGGTGGCGACGAGGATGAAGAGCGCGGCGTAGGCGCGATCGTGGCGCGGGGCGGCGGCTTCGGGGAGCTCGCTGACGAGGTGGAAGGCGTCGGAGTCCTTGACGAGGTCGGCCCAGCCGGTGGGCGCTTCGACGAGGAGGGTGTCGCCGGGTCGGAGGACGATGTCTCCGAGTTTGCCCTGGAGCTTGACGCCCTGGCGGTGGACGGCGATGACGACGGCGTTGTAGGTGGTGCGGAAGGCGCCCTCGCGGATGGAGCGTCCGACGAGTGGGGAGACGCGCGAGACGACGACCTCGACGAGTTTGTTGAGTTGGCGGACGCCCCCGGGGTGGTCGCCCTCGGCGATGGGCTCGAGGCCTCGGATCTTCTGGAGGTCGACGACGGAGTCGAGCGCGCCGACGAAGACGAGGACATCGCCGGGCTCGAGGACCTCGTTGGGCGAGACGGCGACGACGGTCTCGCGTGCGCGTTCGATGCGTGCAAGGTAGAGGGCGGGGAGGTGGCGCAGTCCGGCCTGTTCGACGGTTTTGCCGACGATGCCGCTGCCGGGCGCGACGCCCATGGCGGTGACGTACTCGCGTGCGCCCTCGGTCTGTTCGCGTTTGGGGTCTCGGTCGGGGAGGAGTTTGCGACCGGCGACGAGGATGTAGGCGATGCCCACGAGGGCCACGGGGAGGCCGACGGGGGTGATGCTGAACATCGTGAAGGGTTCGAGCTGGCTGACCTCGTCGAGGGGTGCGCGCTTGTTGTGTTCTTCGATGAGCCCTGCGACGACGAGGTTGGTGCTGGTGCCGATGAGGGTGCAGAGCCCGCCCAGGATGGCGGCGAAGGACAGGGGCATGAAGAGTTTGCTGGCGGAGAGGTTGTGCCGGCGCGCCCAGTCGGAGAGGACGGGGAGGAACATGGCGACGATGGGCGTGTTGTTGACGAAGGCGCTGAGGATCGCGACGGGCGCGATGATGCGCGCCTGCGCGGATCGGAGCCCGCCGGGTCTGCCGAGCATGCGCGAGGTGAGCATCTGCATCGCGCCGGTTTCTTTGAGGCCGGCGGCGAGGATGTAGAGCATCCCGACGGTGAGGACGCCGGTGTTGGAGAAGCCGGCGATGGCTTCGCGGGGCGTGACGATGCCGGCGACCATGAGCGTGGTGAGGACGCCCAGGATGACGATGTCGGTGCCGAAGCGGTTGGTCGCCAGGGTGGCGATCATGCCGACGATCAGGATGAGGGTGAACCAGCCGTCGAAGCCCATAGGTCAGCCCTTATCGGTCAGATGCGAACCGATCGTGCGTGATGGGGCCTGATCGGGAGCGGATCACATACCGGCGCTGGCGAGTCCGAGTTCGCGGATTGCCGAGACGAGGCGTGGCTGGACGCCCGGCGCGGCGCAGACGATGCCGCGGTTGTTGGAGAGGCCTTCGCCCTGGCCGAAGTCGAGCGGCGCGCCGGTGATGTCGGAGACGGCGCAGCCGGCTTCGGAGGCGACGATCGCGCCGGCGGCGTGGTCCCAGATCTTTTCCACATAGCCCTTCTTGGTGGGCATGCGCAGGTAGGCGTCGGCCTGGCCTCGCGCGACGACGGCGTATTTTGCCTGGCTGTCGAGCTTGGCGGGCTCTCCGGCGCCGCCGGCGTGGGCGAGGATTTTGTGGGAGGCGGAGTGGTCGCTGTGGGCGCTCTCGACGGACTCGCAGGCGCGGATGCCGGTGGCGGGGTTGAAGGCGGGGCGCGTGATCTTCTTCGGGTCGGCGTGGTCGAGTTCGGCGGTGGTTTCGAGGACGCCCATGCCCTTGGCGGCGAGGTAGATGCTGCCGCGTGGGTCGGGGTCGTCGAAGGATCGGGCGAAGTCGAGGGAGAGGTTGGGGCAGCCGAGCCCTCCGACGAGGACTTTGCCGTCGAGGATGTAGGCGAGGGAGACGGCGTACTGCTCGCCGCGGAGGAAGCCCTTGGTGCCGTCGATGGGGTCGAGTGTCCAGAAGGCGCCGGAAGCGCCGGGTGATCGCGCGTCGCCCAGGTCGATCGCGGCGAGGACATCGTCGGTGGTCGCGTCGTTCCAGACGAGTCGCGCGGCGTCGACGACGGCTTGCAGGTGGCCGGCGTACTCTGGCTGGCGCAGGGTGGCGGAGCCCTCTTCGCCCACGAGGATGACGCTGCCGAGCCGGTCGCGCAGGACCTTGGCGACGATCGCCTGGGAGGCGAAGTCGGCGATGGTGACGGGGCTCTTGTCGTCTTTGGTGATGGAGCGGATGCCGTTGAGGTCGCGCTGGACGGCGCGGCAGACGACGGATGCCTGCGCGACGGCGTCGCGCGTGGCGTCGAGGAGGGAGTGGAGTTCGCTCATGGCTTGCTTACATGCCGCCCTTGAGCAGGCCGCGCTTCTTGAGCATGTCGACGCAGGCGTCGACGGAGTCCTGGACGGACATGGTGGCGGGCTTGAGGACGAGCTCGGGGCTGTTGGGGGCCTCGTAGGGGTCGTCGATGCCGGTGAAGCCCTTGATCTGCCCGGCGCGTGCCTTCTTGTAGAGGCCCTTGGGGTCGCGCTGTTCGCAGACATCGATGGGGGTGTCGACGAAGACCTCGATGAAGTCGAGCTTGTCGTTCTTGTGGAGTTCGCGGCAGAGGTCGCGGTCGGCGCGGTAGGGGCTGATGAAGGAGGTCAGCGCGATGACGCCGCTGTCGGCGAAGAGCTTGGCGACTTCGCCGATGCGCCGGATGTTCTCGGCGCGGTCCTCGGCGGAGAAGCCCAGGTTCTTGTTGAGGCCCATGCGGATGTTGTCGCCGTCGAGGCGGTAGGCGGGCTGGCCCATCTGGACGAGGACCTGCTCGAGGGCGACGGCGATGGTGGACTTGCCGGAGGCGGAAAGGCCGGTGAACCAGAGGGTTGCGCCCTTGCAGCCGAGGGCGTTCCAGCGCTCGTCGCGGGTGATGTTGCCCTCGTGCCAGTGGACATTGGTCGCTTTGGTTTCGGCCACGGGTCGTCTCCTCCTCGGTGCGATGGGGTGCTGCCCGGGCGGCGTCAGTGGGCCGGTGTCCGGGGGTTGGAGGGTAGGAGTCGAGCCGGAAACGAAACAAGCCGCGATCGCGGGTATCGGCGGCGCGCGAGGGGTATGGGCGAGGGGTCAGCGACGGTCGCGGCGGGCGGGGGCGGCGGGGGCGGGCGGCGCGCGGGGTGGCGCCGCAGGGGCGGCGGCGGCGAGGCGGCCCGCGTCGGCGTCCTGGATCGCGTCGCGCATCAGGTCGCCCAGGGGCGTGGCCCAGGTCAGGACGACGGTGAGGAGCTGGTCGGGGTCGTCGGCGCGGCCGATGCGCAGGACGCCGATGGGGTCGCCCTGGCGCTCGGCGAGCCAGCGCAGGAGACGCGAGGAGGAGGAGCGATCGTCTGCGAGGGCGATGCCGGCGGCGGCGCGGGCCGAGGCGATCACCTCGAGGGTCTCGAGGGTGGCGTTCGCGTCGTCGGCGATCAGGGGCAGCCCTGCGGCGCGCAGCGACGCGAGGAGGGCGTTGGCCTTGTCGCGTGAGACGCCTTCGGGGGCGGCGTCGTCGATGACGACCCACGCGCCTGCGCCGAGGAGGGCCGGGCTGATCGGGCGTGACGCGGCGTTGGGCGTTGCGGGGGCCGAGGCGGAGGCGTCGATGTTGATGGAGACGCCGCGGTTGCCCCCGACGACGACCTTGGCGCCCGAGGGCAGGGCGAGCGGGGCGCGTGGGGAGGGAGGGGAGACGGGGGAGGCGGCGTCGATCTCGGCGCGAGCGGCGCGGGCCTCGTCGGCGGCGACGCGTGCGATCTCGGTGAAGTGGCGGGTGTAGGCGGCGATCTGGTCGCGCATCGTCGCGTTCTCGTTCTCCATGGAGGTGCGGATGTTGGCGAAGGAGCGCGCCCATTCGCGCACCGTGTCGGGGTCGAAGTCGCTGAACATGTCGGGGGTGACGGTGTGGACCTCGACGCCGCCGGCGTTGACGCTCTGGGCGCGTGCGCGATCGGAGCGTGTGGCGCTGACGATGATGATGCTGGCGAGGAAGACGCAGCCGCCCAGGAAGATGAGGAGGGCGATCGCGACGCCGGAGTTGATCTGGGCGCCGTAGACGCGCGTGGCGCGGTTTGGGTTCATGCGCTTGTTGGCGCGGTCCTGCGCGGCGCGGACGCGTTCGCGTGCGCGACGGAGCTGCTCGGCGGCGGTGTCGCGCGAGCCCCTGGCGGCGCGCGCGCTGGCGGCGAAGGGGGACTCGGCGCGCTGTGCGGCGGGGCGAGAGAAGCCGAGGAACTCTTCGGCCTTGCGCGCCGCGCGCTCGAAGGGGGCGAAGGGCTTGTCCTGCTCGGCGCGATCCACGCGGAACTTGCCGGTCCACCAGTCGACGACGACCGGGCGCGCGCCGTCCTGCGCTGGGCGGGGCGGCTCGTTGAAGGGCGCGTCGTTGCGCGGCGGGACGGGGGAGGCGGCGCGCGGGGCGTGCGCGAACTCGTCCTCGGGGGTGTAGGAGGCCGGGCGGGCGAAGGCCATGTCGTCGGGCGCCGGCGCGCCGGGGGCGCGCATGCTGGGCAGGTCGGCGACGCGGATGCTGAAGGGGTCTGCGGCGTCGCGCACGACGCGCAGGTCGGCGAGCATCGCGCCGATGGTGTCGTAGCGGTTGTCGTAGTCGGCCATCGCGCGCCGGATGATCCACTTGAGCGCGTCGGGGCTCTTCTTCGTGACCTGCGAGAGCACGCCGTGCGCGGGGAAGGAGCCCTCGAGGAGCGAGTAGAGGACCGCGCCGGCGGCGTAGATGTCGAACTTGGCGCCGTTGACCTCGTGGACCTTCACGCCCTTGAGGGCGAGGCGGACCATCTCGGGGTCGCGGAAGTATTCCGTGCCGTGGGTGGTGAGGGTCATCGCGCTGCGCAGGGGCGTGACGAGCCCGAAGTCGACGAGTTCGGCGCGCCCGTCGTGGACGATGATGTTGTCGGGCTTGACGTCCTTGTGCCAGAGCCCGCCGCGGTGGTACTGGTCGAGGGAGGCGGCCAGGTCGCAGGAATACGCGATGGCGTCGCGCAGTTCGGAGGGGCGCAGGCCGACGGGCCCGGACTTGTCGTGGAGGCGCTGGGTGACGATGCTGAGCGTGTCGCCCGGGACATAGCGCATCACATAGTAGAAGCGCTTGTCGGTGAGTTCGTGCTCGAGGACGAGGCCGAGCTTCTTGGCGGCGTCGAGGGCGCGGCTCTCGCGCACGATCTGGGGGAGGGAGGAGCCGTCGGCGAGGGAAAAGACCTTGATGACGACGGTGTCGGCGTCGACGCCGCGGCGGGCGAACTGGGCGCGCTTCTTCTCGTCGGGCTTGGCGATGTAGAGGCGCCCGCCCGAGCCGCCGCCGCGGAGGGAGCCGACGATCTCGTAGCCCTCGAACTGGCCGGTGCGCTTGCTGGGCTTGTCCTTGGTGGGCGCGTGGGCGACGGCCTGGGGGACGCGGCGCTCGATGCCCTCGACCAGGGGCGAGAGGAGGAGGAAGCGGGCGGGGTGCCCGATGAAGAAGCGGTAGAGGTTCGTGCCGACGGAGCGGATCTCGTCCTGCACGCCGCGCCCGAAGTGGGCGGCGGCGGACCATCGCCCGATGATGATGTTGAGGAGGACGAGGGGGACGAAGACGATGGTGGCGAGGACGCCCCCGATGACGCGCAGGAGCGAGCCGATCATGCCGCTGATGAAGGCGAAGATGTGTCGGACGAGCCACGACACGCCCCGGAACGCGGGCGCGATGATGTAGATCGCGATGATGATGGCCAGCACGATGCCCAGCGTTATCCCGATGAATCCCAGCAGTGGGGCCATGACGGCTCTCCGGTCGTAGTTGCTCTGTCTGCTCGATGCGTGGGGTCGGGCGCCCACCGCGCCCGGCTCGGTTCACCGGGTGATTCGCGTCGTGGCGAGGGTCATCACTCCAGCATCGATGCCTGGTCCTGCTTGCGCAGCTCCATCTGTCTCAGATAGATCTCCGCGACGGCTTCATCGAAAAGGGCGTCGTCGGATTTCGACGGGTTGAGTTCGAGCCCGAAGCGTCCGGGCTCGGCGATCTCGTCCTCGGTGAAGGAATAGGTGGAGATAACCTGGCGGAGCCGGTCGCGCAGCAGGGTGCGGACCTTGGCCAGTCGCCGGCTGACCGTGGGCTCGGACACGCCGAGTTGGACGGCGACGTCCTTGCCCTCGATGCCGTCGAGCACGCGCATGCGATAGATCTGGAAGTCCATGAAGTCGGCCTCGCGCTGCACCATGCGGATGGCGGCGTCGACCTTGGCGCGGAAGACCATCGCTTCGTACTGCGCGTCGGGCCTGGCGGCGGGGCTGCTGCCCCCCCCCATCCAGTCTTCTTCGAGCGAGGCGGCCCGCTTGCCGCGCCCTCGTTTCTGGGCCATGCGCCGGTCGATCTCGTCGCCCAGGGTGTGCTTGGCGATGGAGAGGAGCCAGGTGGAGAACCGGGCGCCGCGCGAGGGGTCGTAGCGGTCGATGGAGTCCGACAGGGCGGCGAGTGTTTCCTGGGAGAGGTCGCGGACGGTCTGGGAGCCGATGCGTCCGCCCCCCCACTTGTTGAGTTGGGCGCGCAGGACGGGGCCGAAGATCTCCCACAACTCGTACCAAGCGGATTCGTCGCGCGCGCGGAGCCGGGCGACGAAGGTGGTGGTGAGTTGGTTGAGCATCGGGCTTCCTTGGGCGGGCGGGCTGCTGGGGGGCCGGGGGGCGGGGACTGCCGTTTCAGCAGTGTGCGCCGGGTCGGGACGCCCGCAAGGGGTGGTTGGGGGCGGGATGTGGCGGGTTTCAGGCCGGAGAGTGTGCAAAGAGGATACCGCTGGGCCGGAGGGGGGCGGCGGGGGGCAGGTTCGCGGTTATTCCGTTTACAACCTCAGAGACCGCGTGTTTGCGACCATTTTTCTCTTGTGTTCACGCCGTCTCCCGCTACCTTGAAAGAGCACAGGAGCGACCGGCGTGTGGCCGGTCCGAGAAGTTTTTCATGATTCTCGGTCTTTTTGGGCTTGCGGCGACGCGAGAGTTTGGTACCTTGCGTCTGTTAAGACGGGCTGGATGTCTTTCGGGGGCCATGGGGGCAACCGGGGACGAAGGCCACGAGCGAGCGAACGGGACCGAGACTTCTGAGAGGAGTCCGAGCGCGATGTCATTTCGCCAGTCTAAACCCGTCGTGTGTGCCCTCTTCGCCGCCGTTGCGCTGAGCGGCGCGGCGTTCTCACAGGGCGTGCACAACAACCAGTACCTGCAGTTCACGCAGGCCCACGGCATGACCTTCAGCACGATCGGCGATGTCGGCAATCCGTCCTATAACTTCCGCGGACCCTTCAACATCAACTACTCCATCGGCGCGGTCGACTACGAGTACCGCATCGCGACTACCGAAACGACAGCGTCTCAATACGCGCAGTTCGTCGATGTCTACCGTCACTTCGTGCCGGCCGATGAGCGACAGACACTCGCCGGAAGATCTTTGGACTACCTCGGGATGTCGGGTGGTGTTCCTACTTACGCCCTTGATCCGGGCTGGGAAAACCGCCCGGCGTTTGCGAGTTTCCGCTATTTCGCGCGCATGGCCAACTGGCTGCACCACGGCGCCCCCGACCTGGCCAACGCGACGCACGAGACCTTCACCACCGGCGCGTACAACGACACGGTGATCGGGCCGCGCGCGTCGGGCGCGCAGGTGTGGATCCCCTCGTGGGACGAGTGGGTGAAGGCGGCGTACTGGGACCCCAATCGAAACGGCCAGGGCGAGGGTGGGTACTGGCTGTACCCCGACGCGAGCGACACGCCGCTGACGCCGGGCGACCCGGGGCTGGGCGGCGAGACCAACGCGGGCAGCGGGGCGGAGTGGCCCGCGGATCATTTCCAGCCGTGGGATGTGGGGAGTTACCCGGATGTGCAGACCCCTTGGGGCCTTTTGGACGCGTCGGGCGGCGGTCGGGAGTGGACGGACTCGCAGGCGTTCGCCCCGCTCGATGGCCGTTATGTGATGTCGAGCGGGCGGCGCCCCACGCCGCTGACCCCGGGCGACCCGCTCTTCGTGGACGATATCGAGTTCTTCTTCTTCGACAGAGACATCAACAGTTTCTATGTGACGGTCCGTTTCGCTGCGGCGATCCCTTCTCCGGGTGCTCTGGGGCTTGGCGCGATCGCCGCGCTTGTTTCCTTGCGTAGGAGTCGATGATGACGCACCGGATGATTCGGAACCTTGCCGGACTGGCTGTCGCCATGAACACAGCGGTCTGCGCCGCGCAGACGCCCTGTCCCGGCAGCAATCCCCCCCAGTTCATTCTTCTGGGCCGATGACTGCAACAGCCCCACGATCATCGTGGGCTACCTCCATGTGGATGGGGTGAGCTTCTCGTTCAGCAACGGCCGGTGGACCATTGTCGTGGCGACGGCGTCCACCAACGACAACTTCTCGGTGGTTGAGATTTTCGCCACCACGAGCGGCGTGGACATCGAGTCACTGTCCGTGGTCCAGGGCGGCCAAGCCGGGGCCGCGACGGAAGCGCTCGTTGCGATGCCCGAAGTCGACGTCCCCATGGCCGGGTTCTACCGATTCAACGATGTCCGATCGATCTCCCGTGGCGCCGGTCTCACACAACTCGCGCTCACGGGTGGCATCAGCGGCGACCTCGGCGTCAGCGGCGTGAACGCGACGCCCGGCTTGACGGCTATCGGAGATCTGAAGACGCAGATCGTCACCGGCCTCGATGTTGACGGAGATGTGGTGGGCGACATCATCCTGGATGCAGGCGAAGACGACCTGTTCGACGAGGACAACTCGCAGCTCAAGCGGCTCACCGTGGGCGGGAGCATCCTCGGCGACATCAAGGCGCAGAGTGGAGGCATTAACATCATCTCCGCTCGGAACGGGGTCGTCGGGACCATCACGGACCCGATCGAGATCAGCGCTTTCTCCTACATGGATGAGATCATCGGCGGCGAGATTTACGCGACGATCACCCCTGGCTCACTGGGGCCCGCGAAACACCTGCTCAGGTATCTAGAGACTACCGGTCTCAACGGGACAAGCGGCGACTTCATCGGAACGATCGACGCGAGCGAGATCGGGTTCAGCACAACAAGTGCGGATGGCATGCGCATTCTCGGCAACTTCGGCAGCACTTCAACTCCCTCCATCGTGAAGGTCGAGGAGCCGCTGGGCACGGCCAACGAGCACATCATCGTCCGCATCGGCGGCGGCTTCTATTCTCCGACCCCGGGCGACCCCAACCCGAACGACTTCTATTCGCGGTTCGAGTTGCCTCAGAACGGACTGGTGGGCCGCGTGGTCATCAACGCAGAAGACGACGGCGGTGTCTGGCACCCGGAGGCGAAGATCGAGCTCGGAAGCTCGCTGGTCCTCGACGAGCCGGCGTACGCCCCGGCCCGCGCGGCCGTTGGCGGCGGCGTCGCAGGTCTCGCGCCCTTCGAGATCTACACCGCGGAGTCCAAGGGCGTGCTTGGCAATCCCATCGTCGCCTTCGAGTGGGGTCCAGAATCCGGGCCCGCCGGCACCATCCTCGACCCGGAACTCTGGGTGTGCGAGGCGAAGACGCCGGATGTCGTTCTGCAGTTCTACGGCGGCGTGACGCAGACCTTCCCGGGCACGAATGACAACGGCTGGCCGGTCTCGATCTGGTCCAACGCCGAGAATGTTCTGAGCCCCGGGGACATGGAGGAGATCACCGACAAGTTCAGCTTCTCGTTCCAGACCACGGACGGTCGCGGGTATCTCAAGATCACCCGCACGACGGGGACTTACAGCTCGACAGGCGCCTACGAGATCCGCTACGCCAAGAACCCGACGAACGACTACCAGTCGGGGAAACCCGCGCTTGAAAAACGCGGCGGCCTGACCCTGCAGGATGTGACCGGCTCACCCCGGCAGGAGTCGTTCACGATCCCGCTGGTGCGTGTGAACAACTGCAAGACCGACCTCCTGCTCGGATTCGACCTCAACAGCGACGACGACCTGTGCACGCAGGACATCGCCGAGTGGATGAACAACCCCGTCGACCTCAACGGCGACGAGACGACCTGCTCGGAGGATGTGGCGCGACTGGTGCAGGCGATCAACCTGTACAACAGTCTCGATTGATCGGGTGAGCGAACGAACCGGATGAACACGCGCGGCGGGCGGCTTTTCGGGCTGCCCGCCGCGGTTTGTTTTGGGGTGGTGGGCTGTACGGGGGGTCACACGGAATCCGAGCGGAGCGGGAAGAGCCCGGGTCAGGGATGACCCGGGGCGCCGGAGGGGGAGAGAAAGACAGAGAGAGGGAGGAGGGAAGCCGGTGAGGAAGACCCTCACCCGCGTCGCTGCGCTCCGCGACCTCTCCCGGGGGGAGAGGGTGGGGAGAGCGGGAAGACCCTCCCCCTGCCCCTTCCCGGCCCCCTACCCCCTCCCGGCCCCCGGCCCCCGGCGCGGGAGTGGTGAGAGAGGGAAGACCCTCACCCGCGTCGCTGCGCTCCGCGACCTCTCCCGGGGGGAGAGGTGGGGAGAGCGGGAGCGCGAAATTGGCGTGGGGGGTTGCCGAACCAGAGGCACGCACCCAATCCGGGCGCGTTTGTCCCGCCCGGTGGGGTCGGGGGCGACGCCCGGCACGCGACGCCACGGAGATCGTGGCAGGAGTTTCGCCAATGGTCAGCATCATGAAGCCCGTCATTCGTTTTGGCGTGATCGCCGGTCTGACCGGCGGCGCCGCGTTGCTCATCGCCGGGCCCGACCGTGTCGGGGCGGCGCTGACGCAGGCGAGGGGGTCGATCAACAACCAGATCGACAGCCGCATCCAGGACCCGGTCGCGCTGCGTGCGCAGATCCGCAAGCTGGCGGAGCAGTACCCCGAGCGCATCGCGTCGGTCCGTTCGGACCTGGCGCAGTTGCAGGCGCACACGGCGCAGGTGGAGCGCGAGCGTCAGGTCGCGGAGCGCGTCGTCGCGCTCGCGGACAGCGACCTCGTTGAACTGAAGGACATGCTGGCCCGGGCCGAGGACGCGAACACGACCGGGCGCGTGGTGCGTGTGTCGTTCGGCGGTTCGGTGCTGGACCTCGACGGCGCGTATCGCAGAGCGAACCATGTTCTGCAGACGCGCGACGCGTACGCGGCGCGTCTGGAGGAGTCGGACCGCGACCTCGTGTACATGCAGCAGCAGGAGGAGCGTCTGCTCGAGATCCTCGCCACGCTCGAGCGCGAGCAGGCGGAGTTCCAGACGCAGCTGTTCCAGCTCGACCGCCAGGTCGACGCGGTGGCTCGCAACGAGCGCCTGCTGGACATCCTCGAGAAGCGTCAGCAGACGATTGATCGTCACACCCGCTACGAGGCGGCGTCGCTGGATCAGTTGAAGGGTCGTCTGGGCGACATCCGCTCGAAGCAGGAGGCGCGGATGCAGGCGCTGGCCAACGGCGCGGCGCGTGAGAACTACGAGGATCGCGCGAAGATCGAACTCGATCGTGACCTGCGAGGGCGCGAGGAGATCAAGAACGCGCTGCGGCAGGCGGAGACGCCGGCGCGGACGAAGTCGGGCGAGGTGCTGTACATCACGCCCTCGGGCCGCGGCGCGCAGGATCGTCCGAGCGAGCCGGCGGCGCAGTCGTCGGTCCCGATGGCGACGCGTCCGGTCGTGATCGAGTGAAAAAAGTCGTGACGATTGCCTGAAACCTTGTCCTCGTGCGTCGGTTAAGTACGCAGAGCAAGGGACAGCGCTGCGAAATCCCGACCGACCCGGATGTAACCCGGGGGAGTCGGGGGCGATACGGGGGCGGAGCCGGAGAGACTGAGCCCGTGTGGGCCGCGCACTGATATCTCCTCCGAAACGCCTGACGCGATCATCGGCTTCCGCTTGCCGCCCCGGGTTCACGCACGGCCCTGGGCGGCTTTTCATTGGGGTATGGTGAAGAATGCGTGGCGCGGCGTGGCCGCGATGGACGGGAACTCTTGAGGGAGACGGACGGATGCGAGTCGAGACACGGCGCGGCGGTTGGTGGGGCGGGCGTTTGTGGTTTGGGCGGCTGTCGCTGCTGGCGGTTGGGTTTGTGATGGGGATGGCGTTGTCGCAGACGACGGCGCGTGGCGCGGTCGAGCAGCAGGACGCACAGGCGATCGTGATCCCTCAGACGCCGGCGGGCGGGCATCTGGAGTGGTTCCTGAGGGCGTTGAACACGCAGGAGTTGCCCGGGCTGGAGGAGTTTGATGCGCGTCTGACGGATGAGTTTCGCGCGCAGGTGCCGGCGCTGCAGCTGCTGAACACGACGAAGATGCTGAAGATGCAGCTGGGCGAACTGGAGCTGCGCGGCGTGCGTGAGTTCTCGGCGCACTCGCTGGTGGCGACGCTGCACTCGGCGATGGTGAACGCGCCGTTCGCGCTGTCGGTGACGACGGAAGACGCGGAGCCATTCCGGATGACGGGCCTGATGCTGCGCCCGCTGCCCAGGCAGGCGCCGGCGGGCGACACCTGGGGGAAGATCGACGAGAGTCTGGTGGCGCTGGGGGATCAGGTGTCGATCGCGGCGATGCGCGTGAACGGTGACGCGGGCTTCGTGCCGGTGCACATGCTGTACGAGGACCTCTCGCTGGCGATCGGCTCGACCTTCAAGCTGTGGGTGCTGGGCGCGCTGGGGGAAGCGGTGCGCGAGGGCGCGATGGGGTTCGGCGACGCGCTGGCGATCCGCGATTCGTGGAAGAGTCTGCCCAGCGGGACGATGCAGCTGGAGGTCGCGGGTAAGGAGTTTCCGCTGCGCGAGTACGCGGAGAAGATGATCTCGATCAGCGACAACACGGCGACGGATCACCTGCTGCTGCATGTGGGGCGCGAGCGCGTGGAGGCGTTCATGCGCCGGTTCGTGTCGGGCTGGGAGCGGAACGTGCCCGTGCTGACGACGCGCGACATGTTCGCCCTGAAGCTGGGCGAGGACGAGACGCTGGCGGAGCGGTTCCTGGAGAAGGACGCGGATGGTCGGCGCGCGATGCTGGAGGGCGAGGTGTCGACGGCGAGGATGAACCTGCAGCAGCTGTGGCACCTGCCGCGACGGATCGACACGCTGGAGTGGTTCGCGAGCGCGGAGGAGTTGTGCGAGACGGTCGCGTGGCTGGCGCGCGAGGGTCAGCCGGAGGTTGTGGGCGCGATGTCGAAGAACCCCGGGGTGCAGCTGGATCGTGAGAAGTGGGTCGCGTTCGCGTACAAGGGCGGGAGCGAGCCGGGGGTGATGAACCTGACCTGGTGGCTGAAGCGGAGCGACGGGGTGGAGTTCGCGCTGAGCGTGGGTGTGAACGACACGGCGCGGCCGCTGAACGAGACGGCGATCGTGGAGATCGCGCAGCGTGCGGTGGCGTTGCTGGAGGGTTGGGGGAGGTGAGGGGGATTGAGGGTGGCGTGGTGCCATCACACGAGCGCAGCGAGTGTGATGCCGCGGTGATCTGTGTTGCTCACGCGATCCGATCGACCTGGACGCTCGCGCTTTCTGGCGAGTGCCTCGACGCGGCGGAGGACCACGCCCACTCGTGCGCGCGGGCCACGACGCCGCGACGCACGGGGTTGTTCTCTGTGTAGATGACTTTTTCGGCGAGCTCGTCGTGGTCGCGGATCATGCGGTCGTAGCCGCCGCCGCGTTGCCAGAAGCGCGCCGAGCCATCGGGGGCGAGCGCCGACGCGAGGAGCGGGTGTCCTGTGCGGCGCCATTCCTTCAGCGTGGTCTGCGCCGTGCGACGCTTGATCGCGGCCAGCGAGTTTGCGAGCGGTGTCGTACGCGGCGTGGCGACGAGGTGAACATGCTCGGGCATCACGACGAAGGCGTGCAGGAGAAAGCCGTCGAGTGTGCGCGCGCGATCGAGTTCGGTGAGGAAGAGGTCGCGCACCTGGGGTTCGCTGAGGAAGGGAAGGCGCAGGTAGCAGGAGAAGGTGATGAAACGGGGACGGGTCGGGGATTCGTGGCGCTTGAGTTTCTTTCGGTGTGGGGAGGGGGTAGAGGGGAGAGGGGAGGTAGGTTGGGGAGCACTACACTCGCGTTGCTCGTGTAGTGGCACCGTGAGGTTTGAAGATGGGGGAGCACTACACTCGCTTCGCTCGTGTAGTGGCGCCGGGGGGGAGGGAGAGGAGTGCGTCACGGCTTTATCCCCCGAGTTTCTCCGCGAGGATGGCGCGGGCGGCGTTGGGGTCGGCCTGGCCTTTGCTGAGTTTCATGACTGCGCCGACGAGGGCGCCGATCGCGGATTGCTTGCCGGCGCGGTAGTCGCTGGCGCTCTTCTCGTTGGCGGCGATGGCCTGGTCGCACCAGCGGACGAGTTGCGCCTCGTCGCGGACCTGGAGGAGGCCGTGGCGTTTGGCGGCGTCTTCGGGTGATTCGTCGACGGAGGCGTCGCAGAGGATGCCGAAGAGTTCGTCGGCGGCGCTCGAGTTGATCTTGTTCTCGTCGCGCAGGGCGACGATGCCGACGACCTGCTGCTCGGTGATGCCGAGTTCGGTGATGAGGGCGTTGCGTTCGTTGGCGCGCTTGGCGCCGGACTGGAGGAGGAGGTTGGCGATCTTTCGCCCGCCCTGCTCGCGGTCGTGGCCTGCGGAGGCGTGGATGTCGACGCAGCGTTCGAAGAAGTCGCTGACGGCGCGTTCGCTGTTGAGGGCGGCGGCTTCCTTGGGTCCGAGGTTGTAGTCGCGCCGGTGTCGGGCCTCGCGCGCGTGGGGGAGCTCGGGCATGGACTGGCGGACGCGCTCGCGCCACTCGGCGCTGATCACGACGGGGATGAGGTCGGGGTCGGGGAAGTAGCGGTATTCGTGGGCGTCTTCCTTCTGGCGCTGCTCGACGGTGACGAGGCGGACATCGTCCCACCCGCGGGTGCGTTTGGCGCCGGCGCCCATGACGCGTCCGTCCTGCATCCAGCGCTTGGGCTGCTCTTCGAACTCGTGCTCGATGGCGGCCTTGACTGCGCGGAAGGAGTTGAGGTTCTTGATCTCGACGATGGGGGTTTTGACGAGGCGCCCGTCGGAGAGTTCGAGGTGGCAGTTGATGTTGGGCTCGAAGCGCATGTGGCCCTTCTGCATGTCGCCCTCGGAGACGCCCAGCCAGCGGCAGATGTTGCGGAGGAGTTGCGCGAAGCGGACGACCTCGTCGGCGTCGTGGAACTCGGGCTGGGTGACGATCTCGAGGAGGGGCGCGCCGGCGCGGTTGAAGTCGACGATGGAGAAGTCGATCTTGCCGCCGCCGGGGGCTTCGTGCATGGACTTGCCGGCGTCTTCTTCGAGGTGCGCGCGGATGATGCCGATGCGTTTGGTGACGGGCTCGCCCTTGTCGTTCTCGCCGATGGGGAGGTCGACGGCGCCGTCGAAGCAGAGGGGGAGGTCGAACTGGCTGATCTGGTAGCCCTTGGGGAGGTCGGGGTAGTAGTAGTTCTTGCGGTCCCACTTGGTGAATTCGGAGATGGAGCAGCCGAGGGCGAGGCCGACGGCGATGGACATCTCGATGGCGGCCTCGTTGAGGACGGGGAGCGCGCCGGGGAGCCCGAGGACGACGGGGTCGATGAGGGTGTTGGGCTCGGCGTCGAAGTGGCCCGCGTAGGCGGGGTTTGGCGCGCGCGTGAACATCTTGGTTCGCGTGGCGAGTTCGACATGGACCTCGAGACCGACGAGGAGACGCTTGGAGACGATTTCGGGCATAGTGATCGATGGTAGCGGGTTGGTCCGCGCGCCCCGGCGACGCGATCCCCCGGGTTTCACCCCGCTACACTCCCGGGCTCATGCGTAGACGCGTGGTTATCACTGGAGTGGGGGTCGTTTCGCCCTTCGGCGTGGGCGCGGACGCTCTCTGGGAGGGTCTGCTGTCGGGCGAGTGTCGGCTGGGGCCGATCGGTCGGTTCGACGCGTCGGGGTTCCGCAGCGCGTACGCGGGGGAGATCAAGGATTTCTCCGTCCGGGACATGGTGCCCAAGAGCTATCGCAAGGCGGTCAAGGTGATGGCCCGCGACACGGAGATCGCGGTGGGCGCGGCCCGTCTGGCGGTCGAGGACGCCGGGCTGCAGACCAAGGCGACGCTCGAGGACGCGGGCGAGGGGGCGGGATCGCCGACCTACCCGGCGACGCGCGTGGGGTGTCACATCGGGGCCGGGCTGATCGCGGCCGAGACGCAGGAACTGACGAGCGCGCTGGCGACGGCGCGGGACTCGGGCGGCGGCGTGGACCTGGGCGCGTGGGGCTCTGGCGCGATGAACAACCTGCCCCCCCTGTGGATGCTGAAGTATCTGCCCAACATGCTCGCGTGCCATGTGACGATCCTGCACGACGCGCGCGGGCCCTCGAACACCATCACCTGCGCCGAGGCGAGCGGGGCGCTGTCGATCGGGGAGTCGATGCGCGTGATCGAGCGCGGCGACGCGGACGCGTGCTTCACCGGGGGCGCCGAGAGCAAGATCAACCACATGGGCGTGCTTCGGATGGACCTGGCGGGGCGACTGGCGCCGACGCGCGAGGGCGACGACCCTCGCTCGTTCGGGAGGCCGTTCGATCCGGAGTCGAGGGGTCAGATCCTCGGCGAGGCCGGGGCGATCCTGATCGTGGAGGGCCTGGACGCGGCGACGGCGCGCGGGGCGCGGGTCTACGCGGAGCTGGCGGGGTTCGGGGCGGGGCATTCCCCCCGTTCGAGCGACCCGGCGGAGCGTGGTCTGGGGATGGGGGCGGCGATCGGGCGAGCGCTGGAGGATGCCGGCTGCGTGGCGTCGGAGATCGACGCGATCGTGCCGCACGGCGCCGGTTTCGTCGAGTTCGATGAGGAAGAGGCGTCGGCGCTGCGTCGGGTGTTCGGGGATCGGCTGAAGGAGATCCCGCTGATCACGCTGACCCCTGCGATCGGGGACTCGATGGCGGGCCAGAGCGCCGTGCAGGCGGCGGTGGCGGCGATGGCGGTGCGTCGTCAGGCGTTGCCGGCGCGTCTGCACGCGGGTTCGCCGGCCGCGGACCTGCAGGCGGGTCGGGGCGGGTCTCGGGACGCTCGCCTGCGTCGGGTGCTGGTGACGGTGAACGCGCTGGGAGGCCAGAACGCCGCGCTGGTGCTTCAATCCGTACCCTAGATCTTCTCCCGGCGGGTCGGCGCGGCGGGCGCTGACCGAGAGAGCCGGCTTCCATGTGTTTCTCCCGCATCGCTTGTCCCCCTTTGAGAACTTCTGCCATGCACAACAATCGCCGCCCCGCAGTCCCGCTCGAAGCGCTCGACCCGACGCTGACGGATGTGTCCCGTCGCGTGATCGGCTTCGCGATCGAGGTCCACAAGACGCTCGGCCCGGGGTTCACCAAGGAGGTCTATGGCGCGGCGCTCGCGCACGAGCTGAAGACCGCCGAGATCCCGCACAAGCAGAACGCGAAGGTGTCGGTGATGTACCACGACGTGAGCGTGGGCGAGCTGACGCTGGACCTGATCGTGAACGAGCGTTTCGCGGTGACGATCATGGACGAGCCGCGTGAGATCGACGGCCTGGACCGGACGACGCTGCGTGCGCAGCTGCGTGCGGCGGACCTGGAGCTGGGCCTGATCATCAACTTCGGCGAGCGTCGCCTGAAGGACGGTCTGGTGCGCGTGCTGAACCCGGACAAGCTGAACGCGGTGCGCGGCGACCAGCACGAGGACGACGACGAGTACGAGGACGACGACGAGGACGAGTGATCGTCGGGTCGTGTCGCCAGGACAGGAGCGCGTGTTGAACGGCGCAGCAGGGACGCATCACGGTCTGGACGACGCGACGCGCGTCGTGATCACCGGAGTCGGCTGGGTCACGCCGCTGGGGACGGATGTCCCGAGCGTGTGGTCGAAGTTGTTGCGTGGGGTGTCGGGCGTTGGCCCGATCCGGCGGTTCGCGGCGGAGACCTTCCCGACGAACTTCGCGGCGCAGGTCCCGGAGTTCGATCTGGCGGGTTTCTTCGCGGACCCCTCGCCCTTTGCGCGGGTGGGGCTGAACAGCCGCTTCGCGCTGGCGGCGGCGGCGCAGGCGTGGAAGCAGTCGGGGCTGGGCGATGTCTCGCGCGCCGGGCAGACCTACGCGGGTTTCCCGGAGTTGAACCGCACCCGGATGGGCATCTATCTCGGGTCGGGCGAGGGCGCGCTGGACTTCGAGGCGTTCGTCGGCGCAAACCTGGCGGGGTGGGACGACGCCACGAAGACGGTGAGCGGCGAGGGCTGGTCGCGCGCGGCGTACGGGGGCATGGACCCGGTGCGCGAGGTGGAGCAGGAGCCCAACATGCCCCTGTCGCACCTGGCGGCGGCGTTTGGCGCGATGGGCCCGGCGTACAACTGTCTGACGGCGTGCGCCGCGAGCACGCAGGCGATCGGCGAGGCGTTCGAGATCCTTCGGCGCGGCGACGCGGACGTGATGATCGCCGGCGGGACGCACTCGATGATCCACCCGCTGGGGATCACGGGGTTCATCCGTCTGACGGCGTTGTCGTCGCGTCGTGACGAGGCGCAGAGCGCGAGCCGCCCGTTCGACCAGACGCGCGACGGGTTCGTGATGGGCGAGGGCTCGGGGATCGTGATCCTCGAGACTTTGGCGCACGCGAAGCAGCGCGGGGCGACGCCCCTGGCGGAGATCATCGGGTTCGGGAGCTCGGCGGACGCGTTCCGCATCACGGACATCCAGCCCGAGGGGCTGGGCGCGCAGGCGTCGATGCGCGAGGCGCTGGAGCAGGCGGGGCTCGACCCGGCGTCGACGGACGAGCGCGGCAGGCCGCTGATCCACTACATCTCGGCGCACGGGACGGGGACGAAGGAGAACGACTCGATCGAGACGAAGGCGATCAAGGGCGTGTTCGGGGGGCTGGCGCCGAAGATCCCGGTGAGCTCGATCAAGTCGTCGATGGGGCACCTGATCGCGGCGGCGGGCGTGGTGGAGTGCATCGTGTGCGTGGAGGCGATCCGGACGGGGATGCTGCCCCCGACGGTGAACTACCGGCACCCGGACCCGGTGTGCGACCTGGACTACATCCCCAACGAGTATCGCGACGAGCGCGATCGCGGCGGGGTGGAGGTGTGCCTGTCGAACTCCTTCGGGTTCGGGGGGCAGAACGACACGCTGATCGTGCGGCGTTTCCGGGGCTGACGGGGGCGCGCGGCGGTACGATCGGGGCCACCCGTCGGGAGGGCCGGAGCCGCGTGTGCCGAGAGAGACCCGGACATCCAGCGACGCGCGACCGGCGCAGGGCGTCGAGGTGAAGCCCTCGCGCGCGAGCGGGACGGTGCGCGACCCGTCGGCGCGCTCGGCGAGGCATCACGCGCCCAGCGCGCGAGGGGTGCTGCGCGAGGTGAAGCGGGCGGCCAGGTCGATCGACACCCCCGAAGCGGAGGACCGGCTGCGCGACGCGTTCCGCGCGATGGGCGCGTGGGCGGCGTCGACGGGCAGGCGTGCCGCGAACTCGCGCTGGACGCGCTGGCGCGTGCTGACGGGCGCGATGATGACGCTGGCGGCGGGGTTCACGGTCGCGGCGCTGGCGGCGTTCTCGCTGGCGGTGAGCGAGCCGGCGTGGTGGGGCGCGTCGGGCGTGGATCGGGCGGGCGCGGCGCAGGTCGCGGAGGACGTGGAGCGCGGCGTGAGCAACGCGCTGCACCGGGGACGACCGCTGGGCGAGGCGTGGATGGTGGGCATCGCGCAGGACGACGCGAACGCGTGGATCGCCGACCGGCTGCCGATGTGGCTGGCGAACCAGGGCGTGCGCCGGCCCGAGGTGTTCCCGGAGGTGCGCGTCGCGTTTGACGAGGGGCGCATCCGGATCGGGTTCAAGCGGCGCGACTCGGAGCGAATGGCGACGGTCTCGCTGCGCCCGCGCTTCGACGAGCGCGGCGCGCTGTGGACGCCGGCGACCGGCCTGAGCGTGGGGAGACTGCGCCTGCCGGCGGGGATGCTGCGCGAGCGCGGGCTGGACCAGGTGCCCGAGCCGTACCGCGAGAGCGACGGCGCGAAACGCGCGGCGTCGACGCTGTCGGGCGAGATCCCTGCGCCGACGGAGCTGCGCCTGGCGGACGGGCGCGTGGTGCGCGTGACGGGGGTGAGGGTGGAAGAGGGGCGGCTGGTGCTGACGTGCGTGACGGTGCGGCGGTAGGTCAATGGGAGATTAGACTTGACCAAACAATTATCTAACATATCATTCCACTACAATGCCCGATCAGCGAGAGGCGGCAGACCGATAGAACCATGGTGTATGCACCGCGCACGAGGTTGAAGCTTTCCAAGGCGATTGAAGCGTCGGCGGAGTTGCTGCGCCTGGAGCGCGGGAACAGGATGAGCTACCTCAGGCTGCTGAAACTCCTATACCTCGCGGATCGGACATCGCTTGAGAGGTTTGGCAGGCCGATCACATACGACTACTACTACGCCCTCAAGCATGGACCAGTGCCGAGCCAGATCTATAACCTGATTAAGGGAGAGCATCCCGACGCTCCGCAGTGGTCTCGCGTGATCGTGCGTGATGAGTACCAAGTGCGGCTGCGAACTTCGGGTGCCCCGCGCTCCGAACATCTCTCGAAGGCGGAGGTCGGGGTGCTTCATGAGGTGGCCGATCAATGCCGAAAGCTGGGTGATGATTGGCACATCGTGGACTACCTTCACGACAATTGTCCGGAATGGGCTCGCAATAAGCCACCTCATGACAAAACTTCTCGGCCGATTCCGCTGAGGGACATTCTCGAGGCTGTGGGGCTGAGTGACATCGCCGACGAAATCGAAGACGACCTTCGCGAGGAATCGGCGATGGATGATTTTTTTGATGCGGATCGGTGAGGCGCGATGCTGGGGGATGCCTACCTCGTTGATCTCGCGGCTGTTGGACTTCACCTCTGCATCGTTCTCTCGAACGAGGACGATGAGCGCCGGGTGGTGCTCGTCAGCGTGTCGACTTGGCGGGCGCGGTGCGAAAACACCTGCGTTCTACATCCGGGAGATCATCCCTTTATTCAGCACGAGAGCACCGTGCGATATGACAAGGCGAGGATCGTGTCCGTCCCGTTCCTGTTGGCTTACGCAAAGCGACGCGAATCGCTGGCCCCGGAGGTGTTGGATCGTGTCTTGCGTGGGGCTTCGCAGAGTCTGCAGATGCCGATGGGGCCGCAGGAAATGCTTCGGGAGCAGGGCTTGATCGAGTAGAGCGCCCGCTCACGCCGCCTCCGACGACCCCCGCTTCGACCACGCGCACCCGGCGGGGGCTTCGGCGCTCTCGCGCCAGTCCTCGCACTGGGGCAGGTTCAGCTCGCTCGGCATGGTCTTGCGGTAGCCCAGCAGGCGGATGACCTCGAGGACATCGGTCCAGCTGGGGAAGGTCCGCCCGTTCACGCGCTTGAAGGCCTCGATGGCCTGCACGAACAGGAACTGCTCGCGCGTCATCTCGCCTTCTTCGGCGGCCTTGGCGAAATCGCTGCGCCGGCGACCGGGCCCGCGGCGGCGCTCCAGCCCGGTGTCGCCCGGGGCGTCGTGGCCGAGTGCCGCGTTCATCTCGCGACGGTCGACGCCGGAGCGCCGGTCGACGACGCTGAAGCCGGCCCACTCGGGCGGGGGGGCGTCCTGCGACGTCCCACCCCGGGAAGCAGAGCAGCCGTCACGCGCGGCGCGCGACGGCTGCTGGTTGTTCACGGGCTTGTTCGTTCGCTTGTCGCTCGCCATGGTGGGCTCTCCGCGGGTCGTCGGTCTTGACGAGCCGTGGGTTCTCACCGGGCGAAGGCGCGCGTCTCAGAGTTCTTCGTCGTCGTCGAAGTCCTCGTCCTCGTCGTCGTCGTCCTCGAACTCCTCGAACTCGTCCTCTTCGAACTCGTCCTCGTCGTCGTCGAACTCGTCGTCGTCGTCATCATCGAGCCATTCCTCGTCCTCCTCGACCTCTTCGTCCTCGCAAAGCGGCTCCAGGACCGCACAGCCGGACGACAGGGTGAGCGCGAACGGATTCTCGGACTCGATGAGCTCGGTCTCGAGGGACGAAACGGCGTTGAGCAGGCTGATCATCGGAGCAATCCCGGTGAGGTGGAATCTCGTGAAAAGACGGCGGGATCCGCGCCCGCGCCGAGCGTCGACCCCCGTCGGGCCGGGGGCGGTTACACTACAGCAGGCCGGGTGGCTGTCAATCCCGGAATCACGCGATTTTCGCGCCCGCCCGAGAGCCCCGCCCACGCCGGATTCCCGACGACGTCGCCGACACCGGAACCCCCTCCCGCCCCGTCGGTTACGCTCCCCAACCGAGAACCACGCCCCGAGCCACCCGTGACCGACCAGCCACGATCCCAGCCCGACCGACTCCAGCCCGTCGCCCTCATTCTGGCGTTCCTCCTCCCCGGCGCCGGCCACGCCTACCTGGGCGACCTCCGTCGCGGCGTCTGCGTCGGCGCCGGCGTCCTCTCCCTTTTCCTCGCCGGCCTCCTCATCGGGGGCATCGACGCCGTCGACCGCAAAGAGGACTTCTGGTGGTTCGTCGCCCAGAGCGGCGTGGGGCCCGTCGCCTTCGTCACCGATCGCGCCCACCAGTCCCTCAAGGTCGTCGACCCCGTCACCGGCCAGCGCCGATCCCCCCACCCCGACGAGAACCCGCGCTACACCAAGTCTCTCGGCAAGATCAACGAGATCGGCGCGCTCTACTGCGCGCTCGCCGGCCTCCTCAACCTCATCGCGATGATCGACGCCGGCTGGCGCCCCGACGGACGCGCCCGCATCGTGCGCGCACGACCCACCACCGGAGCCCCAGCGTGACCCACTCATCGCCGACGCTCCTCGCCTGGACGCCCTTCCTCGACCCGCTCCCGGCGCACTCGTGGTGGCTGCTCCTCGCGGTCCCCCTCGTGCTCGGCGTGTCGTTCACCTACAAGGCCGTGCGCATCCCCGACATCAAGGACCTCCCCCGCGCCACCCTCGTCATGTTCGCGCAGGTCCTCGGAGGCATCACCGCCGTCGCGCTGGGCATGTACCTGGTCATCGAGTGGCTGATGCCGATGTACGGGTGAGCGGAAGGCACTAGGCACTAGGCAATAGGCAATGGGCAATCGGCAATGGGGCAGAGAAGACGCGCCCGTCGCGCGCTCGAACCCCCTCCCGCTCGCAAGAGGGAAAATCTCCTCCCATTGCCCATTGCCCATTGCCTCACACATACCTCCCCACCCACTCCCCCCTCACCCCGTCGAGGTTCTGCACCAGGTACCGCAGCGCATCGACCGCGTGATCCGCCCCGTCCTTCACCGGCGCGTCTGAGTCCGGCCGATCAGCGCAATAGTGGTACCGCTCCAGCGACTCGATCAGCGTCGCGCACCGCTCGTGGATAAACAGCGTCGGCGAGCCGCTCGCCGGCGCGAGGCGCGCGCGCACCATGCGCAGCCCCGCCTCCAGCGCGAACCGCCTGTCGCGCACCGTCAGCCCGGCGCGCCGCAGCGCCGTCACCTCGCTCACGCCGCTCTGCAGACTCCGCTGGTTTCCCGCCGGATCGACGCCCACCCACGCCGCCCGCGGCCAGCGCGACCCCAGCATCGCCCCGATGTGCTTCTCGAGCGTCGCCTCGCGCGCCACACGCTCCTCCACCACGCGCACCACGCCCGACGCGTCCACCGCCGCGAACAGCACCACCGTCGGCGCGCGAAACCCGAAGTCCATCCCGCACACCCACAGCAGCGACCCGTCGAACCGCTCCTCGTCGCCCCGCCCGGACGCCGGCAGAATCCCCGCCTCCACCAGGGGCCCGTCCCCCACCACCGACGCGCGCTCCACCGGCTCGACGCGTGAGCGCACCGGCCACTCGTGCGCGAACACATGCGTCGCGCGATCGAACTCGGGGAACACCAGGTCGTCCCGCCGCGGCCTCTCGCACAGCATCTCGCTCCGCCACGACGCATCGTCCGACCTGCGCTTCATCGCCAGCGCGTCCTCCACCGCGATATGCCCTCGCGCCGCCTTCGCGCGCCCGGCGCACTCCGGCAGCAGCGCGCACGCCCCGCACGCGCGCTCGGGCGCGCACCGCTCCAGCGCGTCCACCACGCCCCACCGGAACACGCGCCGCGACCCGCGATCGCCCGTGATCTCCGCCATCAGCCCGTGCGCGCGATGCATCGTCGAGAACGCCTCCACCCTCCCACGCACTCCCACCGGCCCGCACCGCTTGCTGCGCGCCACCAGCTGCGCCGCGCGCCACACCTCCGGGTCGAACAACTCCACCTCGTCGCAGCGCAGCACCTGAGGGCGGCAGCCGCGCACGCTCGTCTCGCTCTGCGCCAGGATCTCCGCCACGCTCCCGCTGCGCAACCGCACACGCCGTTGCGTCACGCGTTCCTCCAGCAGACGCGACAACTCCGGGCGCTCGAAGAACCGGCGCAGGTGCTCGTGCATCCGCTGCGATTGCTCCGCCGACCCGCCAAGGATGCGCACCTCGATCCCCGGCTTGAACAGCAGGTCCAGCAGCGTCGCCAGCGCGCCATAAAAAGTCTTCCCGCCGCCGCGGCACGCCCACACCACGCAATCCCCGGGCGAGTCCCCGCGTTCCTCGAAGAACGCGTGGCACAGATAGTCAAACGCCGCCGAAGACCCCGGCAGAAGCGCGACGCGAGGCGCCTCAACCCCCAGCGTCAATCGCAGCCACTCGTGCAACTGGTTGGGCGTGCGAGGGCGCACCCCCAGCAACGCCGCCCGGTCCCGACGCGTCAGCGAAGGATTCGACTCACCCATCGTCGCGCTCCCCCTCGTTCGGCGTCGCCGGGGGCGAGATCATCTCGCGCGCCGGGTCGCCCAGACGCTCCAGCAGCGCGAGCAGCGACGACGCCGCCCCGTCCGCGATCGCGTCGTCGTCCTCCTCCTCACGCGTGCGCGCCGGTTCGGTCGCCTGCGCCTTGAGGATGTCCACGCACGCCTTGCGCCGCGTCTCGTCGGAATCGGAACCGGACGCGATCGACAGCAGCAGACGCGCCGCGTCGCCCTTGGCGCGAGCCAGCAGCACCGACGCGCGCGCCTCGGCCAGCGAACGAAGCGACGCGATGCCCGACGACAACTCGGGCAGCGCCGAACGCCGGGCCAACTCGTCGAGCGACACGCCGTGCCGGCGCGCGATCGAGCGCAGCTCGCCCCGGCGCGCATAGAGCGACTCCGCCAGCGAATCGGGCGTCAGGTCCACCGGCTCGCGCCGACGCGCACGCGCGCCAGCGTTCGGGGCTTCCGGGGCTTCCGGGGGTTCGGGGGTTTCCGGGGGCTGCGGGGGTTCGGTCGGGGCGCCGATGAACACCGGCCCGTCGTGCTCCACCAGCGCCAGGCCCGCCGGGCGGGGGAGGTCGGCGCTCATCGCGCACCCCCCCTTCCGATCGTCCAGGCGAAGCGCGCGCAGCAGCGCGTCGGCGCGGTCGTGCGCGTTGTGCCGGCGCAGACGCGCCAGCACCGCTCGCCGCTGCGCTGCGGTCAGAAAGAATGTCAGCGCGTGCGGCAGATCCTCGCGCCCGTCCTGAGACGAAGCGCCCGTGGTCGTCGTGGTGGTCATGCAGAGTCCGTCGAAAGAAGGAAAAGGAGAAGAAGAAGCAGAAGAACACAGACAGAGACACGCTCACGCGCCGGCGTCGTGCGTGAAGCCGACCGACTCGGCCCCCGCGAAGCGACACGCGCGCAGGAACACCTCCTCGAGCGGGGCGTCCGCCCAGCGACGGTGCGCACGACCCCACCTCGCCCACGCGCGCACCTCGCGCTCCACGAACCCGCGCCCCGCGTTCGTCGTGGCACGCTCCAGCGCCACCAACCCCTGCGCCAGACGCCACCGCTCCACCCCGGCGTGCGCCAGCGCATCGAGCAGGCGCGCGTCCGGCTCGCGCACCGGCAGCGCGTGGCGCGCCATGCCGGCGCGCCCGAAGCACCCCAGCGCGCCCGCCATCGCGCCCAGCGTCTCGGTCCGACGCGTCCGGGCCGAGTCCAGACACGCGCGCACCAGCGCCGTCGCGATCCCAAGCCCGCGCACCCGCTCGTCGACCACGACCCGCGCGATCGTGCGCACCTGGGCGTTCAGGCGCGCCGCGTCGGCGCGCCGGTCGCCCGTGCGATACTCCCCGGGCCACGCGATCTCGCGCAGCGTCGAGTTCAGGGGAGGGCTCGTCACCACCAGCGCCCCCACCGGCGCGCCGCCGTGCCCCGGCGCCAGCCCGTCGCGCAGGCGCGCCGTCAGCACCAGCGTCGGGCGCGAGGGCCGACCGGCCCGATAGTGCGCCGAGCCGAGCGCCGCGTAGTCGCGCATCGTCCCGCGCTCGATCGTCACGGGCGCGCCGTCGTCGACCGAACCGGCGTCGCGCTCGACGCGCGCAGCGCCGCCCGGCCCCAGCAACACGGTTTCCTGCGGCCGCAACCACGCGCGCAGCGCCGGGTTCGACGACGCCGCCAACACGCGCAGGCCCGCAGTCCTCGCCGCCGCCCCTCGCAGCGCGCCGCACGCGCCCAGCGCCGACACCGGGTCCAGCGTCGCGCAGCACTCGTCGACGACGAGCGCGCGATCCCCGGGCGCGCCGCGCTCCAGCGCGTCGATCGCGAGCGCCAGGCGCAGACGCCAGCGCTGCCCGTCGCTCAACTCGTGAGGGCGGCGCAGGAAGCACGACGCCTGCCCAAGCCCGACGCGCGCCAGCGCCCGGACCGCGTCGTCGACCGTGCCGCGGAAGAGGTCGACCGCCGGGGCCTCGCGCAGGCGGACCTCGTCAAGACGCAGCACGCGCACGCCGCCCTCGCGCAGCGCGTCCGCCGCGCAGCGAAGCAGCGTGCTCTTGCCTGCCCCGCTCGGGCCCGTCAGCAGCGTCACCGTCCCCGGCGCGCACGCGAGGCGCACGCCGTCGCCGACGAACGATCCCCCGGCGTGCTCGTCGAGCAGCAGCCCGAAGCGGCTCGCCGCTTCGCACGAACGACGCGTCGGCGCGCCGGGCGCGAACCGTGGCGCTCGCACCGTGATCATCGCGAGCACCCCTCGTCCATCATCGCGCGCAGCACATCCATCTGCGTCCGCACCGTGTGCAGCGACACGCGCAGGTGCGCCGCCGCCTCACGCAGCGTCCGACCCTCGAGCACGCACGCCGTCGCGACGCGCCGGCGCAGCGGCGGCCAGGCCTCGCGCCTCGACACCACGAACGCAAACTCCGCCGACAGCACCCGGCGCGCGAGCAGACGCACCCGACGACGCGTCCGACGCAGCGCCAGACCCGTCAGCGACGACGCCTCGAGCGTCGTCAGCCCTCGCGCGAACACCGCGCGCACCAGGTCCCGGTCCGGCGGCAGCAGCCACTCGGACCGATCCACGATCACCTCCGCCATCTCGCGCGTCTCGCGCCGACGCAGGTCCACCCGCTCCATCGCCCGACGCTTCACCTCCCGGACCGGGCCGCCGGTGGGCGCAGGGGGTGCAGAAGGGGCTGGGGAGAGAGCCGGCCCCCGGGGCCCCCGGGGCTCCCGGGGGGCCGGGGGTGTCGGGGGTGTCGGGCTCTGCGGCGACGCGGCGGGCGCCGTGCGCCTCGCCTTCCCCAGCGCCCCGGACGCCTCGAAAGCCCCGGCGCCCCTTGCACCACCCCGGACATCGTGTACTATTGAGTAAACCATGATGCCTATGGTTTACCGCATCCGTCGCCGCTTTGCAAGGGTTCTGTATGGTATCTCCACAAGACAGCGCACACCAGCGGGCGCTGCGCGTCCTGGGCGACGCGATCCGCGCACGACGCCGGTCACTGGGGCTCTCGCTCAGCCAGCTGGCGTCCGGGGTGGGGTGCACCAAGTCGTACCTCTCGCAGATCGAGACGGGCTACCGCGATTCGCCGCCCTCGCGCGAGATCCTCGCGTCGCTCGAGCGCGCCCTGCGCCTCGCGCCCGACTCGCTGGCGCGCCACGCCGCCCTGCTCTCGCTGCCCGACGCGCTTCGCACCGAGGTCGACGCGCTGCGCGCGCACCGCGATCGCGCGCAGGCGCTCGCGACGAAGCTCAAGACGGCCTCGCTCGACGACCTCTACAAGTCCGGCCAGCTCGCGTCGCTCGTCGACGCGCTCGCGCCGGCCGACGCCGATGCCTCGATGCGCAACGCGTCGCCCGTCCCGCTGCGCGTGCAGGTGCCCCTCATCAACAAGGTCGCCGCCGGATATCCCACGGAATTCACCGATCTTGGCTACCCGGCGCGCGTCGCCGATGAGTATGTCGCGGTCCCCGAGGTGATGGACCCCGACGCCTTCGCGGCGCGCGTCGTGGGCGACTCGATGCTGCCCGACTACCGCGAGGGCGACATCGTCGTCTTCTCCCCCGAGCGCACCGCCGTCGACGCCGACGACTGCTTCGTGCGTCTCGAACCCGACGCCGAAACAACCTTCAAGCGCGTCTATTTCGAAACGCTCGAGGGCGAAGAGCACATCCGCCTCCAGCCCCTCAACCCCGCCTACCCGGCGCGCACGCTCCCACGCGAACGCGTCGCGGGCCTCTATGTCGCCGTCAGCGTGATACGACCCGTGCGTCCGCGCTGAAGCGGCTCACCGCAGAGGACGCAGAGTGCGCAGAGGCGGGAAAGCGTGGCGGGCAAGACGGTTGCGACCCACCCCCTTCCCCCTCCGCCTCCTCCGCGTTGAAAAATCTTCCGATTTTCCTTGACAACTGTGATACAGTGTTTCGGCAACGGCGCACCGGCGCCATCCGCAGGGCACACCCGTCAGGGGCACATCCATGATCCGACACATCGCCGCGCTCGTCCCGCTCGCACTCATCGCCGCCCCCGCGCACGCGCAGGGCGCCTGGCCCGACGACCCGTGGACCGACACGCGCCTCGTCCAGGCGAACGCCGCTGACATCGCCTACCAGGGGCGCGCCGTCGCGTTGTCGGGCGAGTTTCTCTACTCCACGGGCATGCGGCCCGGCGTCCCGGGCGTGTCGCCCCCGGTCGGACGCATCGCCGCGTTCGGCATCACGCCCTCGGGGCTGCGGCTTCTTTCGTTCATCGAAGACCCCGCCCCGCAACCGTCGATCGGCTTCGGGTACCCGATGCTCGCCGACGCCCAGCGCGTCTTCGTCGCCAACGCCGGCTACACCGACCCCACGGAGCACCCCACCTTCTACGCCGGGAATACCCCCACGCGCCCGACGGGGCCCGCGCGCGTCGAAGTCTTCAGACGACTCCCCGACGGCGCCCTCTCACACGAGCAAACTCTCGAAGATCCACTCGGCCAGGACGGCTCGGGCTTCGGCGCCTCGATCGCGCGCAGCTTCGACTACCTCGTGGTCAGCGCGCCCTTCGCCACGGTGTTCGGCGTGCCCAACGCCGGCGCGGTCTTCGTCTATTCCTTCAACTCCGTCCAGCAGCGGTTCGTCCTGCGCACCACGCTCACCGCGCCAACGCTGGCGCAGGACGGATACTTCGGCTACGCCGTCGCCCTCACGGACCGGTCCGTCATCGTCGGCTGGCCCGGCTTCGCCAACCGGAGCGGGCGCGTCGTGGTCTACGACAACCCGCTGACCATCCCCGAATGGAAACTCACGCAGATCATCTCGCCGCAGGACGGGCCGCCCGAGATCGGGAACCTCAAGCGCCTCGGAACCTCGCTCGCGACCTCGCTCGAGGGCCTGACGCTCGCGGTCGGAGCGCCGCGCAGCGAACGCCCCGAAGGCGGTCTCCGCGACGTCGTGCTCGTCTTCGACAGGGGCTTCGAACTCGACGACGACTTCCTTTTCCAGTCCCATCTCACGCCGCCCGCCGACTTCACCGGACTCCACTTCGGCAGAAGCATCGCCATCCCCTCCAACTTCATCCAGCGCACGCTCATCGTCGGCGCGGGCGATCGCGCCATCGGCGGCGGGATCATGAACATCTACAGCAGTCAGTGGTCCGACACGCAGTGGAGCCGCGACGCGACCGTCCGCTTCGTCAACGCCGGGTCCCTCGCCGCGCGCCAGATCGACAACTCCTTCCAGTTCGTCGCCTCCGGCAATCAACGCGACCGAGCCATCCTCGCCACGCGCGACGCACTCTGCTTCCGCGACCTCCGAGGCGACGCCAACAACGACGGCATGACCGACTTCGCCGACCTCAGTCTCGTCCTCTCCTCCTTCGGACAGTCCGGCGACGACCTCCCCGGCGACCTCAACAACGACGGCGTCGTCGATTTCTTCGACATCAACTTCGTCCTCTTCACCTTCGCCTCGCCCTGCCTGCCCCCGAATTAGCAGCGGCGTTCGTGAGCAGCAACAAAAACACCACGCAAGGCAACGACCGTACCCTCCGCCCCGTATCGAGCAACGACGACCGATCAACTCCTGTGTGAAGGCGGATATCGGCCGTCGGTGGTTTCCGTAAAAGAGGCGCTCCATGCAACGCATCACCGCATCCGTGATCACCCTCGCCGCGTTTCTCGCGACCTTCGCCGGGGACGCGCGCGCCGAAGACCAATGGTCCCAAATCTACGGCGTGCGTGGTCCGGGAAGCTCGACCCGCAACGGGCTCGGCGTCTCCGCGCTCGGCGACACCCTCGTCGCCTCCCATCAGTTCACGTATGACATCGGGAACCGTGTCGAAGAGGTCCCCGCCATCAACATCTTCACGCGCACGCCGCGCGGGTGGCTGCGAGAACGCTCCTTCGACCTCCTGCCGCAGGTGATCGCGTCCCGGCGCTCGCTCGAGCAGCCCAGGCGGATCGCGATCGAGCCCGGTCGCATCGCCTTCGTGACCCAGGGCAGTTTCGCGGCCCCGAGCTTTAACAGCGTCGTCTCGCAGTATGTCCGCGTCGGGGACGACTGGGTCGCCTCGCCCCCGCCCCAGCAGATCGCCGGCATTCTGGGCGGCGCGGAATCGGTGTTCGACGCCGAGCGCCTCCTGCTCTCCTCGCCCCGTGCAGGCAACGCCCAGCGCGGCGCCGTGACGATCCTCGGGCCACATCCCACCACCGGGGCGTGGGTCACCACCCACACGATCCTGCCGGTGGAGGGACGCGAGTACGGGCGCTTCGGTCACTCCATCGCGCGCGAGGGCGACACGCTTGTCATCGGCGAGCCGGGGCGTCGGCGCACGCCCGACGATTCAACCCCGTACCTGCCGGAGCCCGACGGGCGCGTGCATATCTTCGTCCGCAGCGGGGATACCTTCGTCCACGCGCAGACCATCGACAACCCCGCGCCAGGCAACCCTTCCCTCTTCGGCAACTCCGTCGCCATCCGCAACGGCGTCGTCCTCGTCGGATCACCCTACCGGCTTGTCGACGGCCTCCCCATCGGCGCGGCATACATCTACGAGCGCGACGCCGACGCCTGGGCCCTCACCCACACCATCCTCAACCCGACCCCCATCGGCGACCCGCCCAACCCCACGCAGTTCGGGTGGTCCGTCGACATCGGAAACGACTTCCTCGTCATCGGTGAGCCGCTCGCCGGCGATCCCGTGCTCGAGCCGGGCGCAGCCCATATCTACGAGCGCACCGACGACGCCTGGGTCGCGGCGCGCATCGTTATCCCCCCCGCCGACCGCTACGCCGGCTCCGCCGTCGCCGCTTCCGGCGACAACGCATTCTTCTCCGCCCCAGGCGGAACACGCGGCACGGTCTTCATCGCGCCCCGCAGCCCCGAGTGTTTCCGCGACCTGCGCGCCGACGCCAACAACGACGGCGTCGTGGACTTCGCCGACCTCAGCATCATCCTCTCGAACTTCGGACAATCCGGGCCCGACCTGCCCGGCGACCTCAACCGCGACGGCGAGGTCGATATGACCGACCTGAACATCGTCCTGGTCCTCTTCGGTTCCCCCTGCCTTGCCCCGAACTGAACCGCGCGTTCCCCCCTTCTCCCACAGGGAGGAGGTGTCTCGCGCAGCGAGACGGATGAGGGCTACCCGTTCTCCCGGCTTCACTCCTCACTCTCTATCTTCTCTCCGCTCTCCCCCCTCCGCGCCCTCCGCGTCCTCCGCGGTGAACTTCTCCCGCTCACATCAGCGCGAGGCGCGATCAACGAACCACCCATGGTTCGAGCCCCGTTCTCCCGCCCGGGGCTCTGATCCGCGCCCTCTGCGCCCTCAGCGGTGAATCTCTCACCCCGTGGCACGGCCGCGCCGTACCACGCCACCCCCCGTTCGACCTCCCCCGACCCAGAACACATCCCGCCCCCGGCCGTACTATCTTTCTCACCCAGCGCCCCTGCGCCGTCCTGTCCGCTCGACCACCGGAGACCCACCCCTATGGCCAAGATGTTCTACACCCTCGAGGAAGCCGCCCAGCGCCTCCACAAGTCCCCGGATGAAGTCCGCAAGATGTCCTCCAGCGGCCAGCTCCAGGAGTTCCGCGACGGCGACAGGCTCATGTTCAAGGTCGAGCAGGTCGACCTCCTCGCCCCCGACGACGACCTCGGCGCCGACCTCAGCGGCATCCCCCTCGACTCCTCCGACTCGGGCATGGGCCTCGACCTCGCCGACTCCGGCATGGGCTCGCTCTCCCTGGGCGATTCCGCCGGTGGCTCGGCCCTCGACCTCGACCTGGGCGAAGACCCCGCTCCCTCGCCCTCGGTGGGCGGGCGCTCCAACGCCGCCGACTCCGCCGCCGGGCGCTCGGGCATCTCCGTCTTCGATGTCGACGACCTCGAGCAGGCCGACCCCTCCGCCGTCACGCAGGTCAACGACCAGGGCGGCTTCGGCGCCCTCCTCGACGACTCCGCCTCGATGGAGACCGTCGGCTCGGGCTCGGGCCTCATGGACCTCACGCGCGAGAAGGACGACACCTCGCTGGGCGCCAACCTCCTCGACGACATCTACGCCGGCGAGGACAACGCCTCCGCCGAGACCATCGGCGCCTCGGGCCTCTTCGAAGCCACCGGCGCGTCGTCCGACGAACCCCTCTCCGTCGGCGCAGGGGGCATCGGCGCGCCGGCAGGCGGCGCGATGATCGCCGCCGAGCCCTACGACGGCGCCGGCTCGGGCCTCGTGGGCGGGCTCACCCTCGGCGCGACGCTCGCGCTCGCGATGGCGCTCACCGTCGCTGTGCTCGGCATGGTCGGCGCCGCCCAGATGGTCGACACGATCGCCGGCAGCATGATGATCGTCGTGGCAGCCCTCGCCGGCGTCACGATCATCGCCACCCTCGCCGGGTTCTTCCTGGGCAAGCGTTCCTGAGTGACCCGGCGCGAGCGTAACCCGTCGCGCGCACGCGCCTCGCTCGCCCGTCGCGCCGAGCGCTGGGCGACGCGCCTGGCGCTGTGGTCGCTCGTGGCGCTCGCTGTGTGGACCCAGCGCCCGCGCACGCTCGACATCGTCTCGCACGCGCTGCCCCACGCCGCGGCGCTGCTCTCGCTCATCGTGATCGCGCTGGTCGTCTTCGGCCCGCGCCGGCGCGCGCCGGGCTTCGCGCTGCCCACGCTGGCGCTGTGGGGCATGGTGCTCTGGTCCTGCCGCGACACGCCCCTGCCATGGCGCGATCCGGCCGGCACGCCGGTGCGCGTCGTGGTCTACAACGGGCTGCATGTCAAATCGCTCCACGACAACGACTTTCTCCGGTGGTTCGTCGAGCAGGACGCCGACTTCCTCGTGCTCGTCGAGCCCATGCGATACACCACGGGCGACTGGGACAGGGCGCTCTCGCTCCATCCCTATCGCGTGCAGGCGGACCCCGGGCGAGAGCTCTCGTTCCATATCTACAGCCGCACGCCCCTGGCCCCCGACCCTCTGCGCATCGAGGGCGACGACGCGGTGCGCCCCCACCTGCTCACGCACGCCGTCCAGCGCGCCTCGCGCACGACCCTGCGCGACGGGCGCGAGATCCGCATCACCGGGCTCCACCTCCGATCCCCACGAACCCAGCGCGACTTCGACATCGCGCTGCGCGACACGCGCACCATCGCGACCCGCGCCCGCGCCGTCTACGAGCGCGACAGCGTCCCCACCATCCTGGCCGGCGACATCAACTCCACGCCCATGGGCCGGGTCCACAGGACGCTGCGCCGAGAGTCCGGCATGCGCGGGTGGGCGCGCCCCTTCGGCGCAGGCACATGGCCCGCCGAGCTCTCGCCCGTCGTCTCGCTCCCCATCGACCGCGTGTTCACCACCCGCGAGTTCGTCTGCACGCGCGTGCGCGTCGGCCCGGCGTTCAACTCAGATCATCGTCCGATCGTCTACGACCTCGTCCTCGTCCCCGGCCACGTGCGCGCTCCCTGAGCGACGACGCCCGCTCCCGGGCAGGCGACGACGCCCCGCCCCCACGAACATCCCGCGCTCCTTCGAGTCGAGCACCACGAACCAGGTCAGCGCCGCCACGAGCGCGCCGTAGCTCGCCGCCGCCGACGCCAGCCAGAACACCGTCCATTCGTCCACCAGCGCGTGGAACGCCAGCAGCGAAGGCAGCGCAAAGCCCGCGACCACCACCGGGCGAAGGATCGGGCGCAGCAGCGCGCTCAGAGGCACGCCCAGCGCCCTCGCGCACACCACCGGCAGGACGCCGAAGTGGAACACGACCATCGACACGACGAACGCCAGCGCGGGCGACATGAACCGCGCGCCCTGCAGGTCGTCGCCCCCCGGCAGCGTCGCGAGGAACAGCACCGCCAGGACCGGGTTCGCGACGCCCCCGGCGAGGACCCACTTCGCATACCGCGCTACGTGCCCGGCGCCGTACGCCACGCGCGTCCAGCACTCCGACACGGCGCGGATGCTGTACCCGATGATCAGCAGGCGCGTCAGCACGACCGCCGCAGGGATCGTCTCGTCCGGGCTCGCCATGTAGCGGCCGACCCACAGGCGCAGCGCCGGCTCCGCGAGCACGATCACCAGCGCCGCCGCCGGCACGGCGACCGCCGCGTGCATCCGCGTCGAGTGCTTCAACAGCTCGCGCAGCGCCTCGCCCGACTTCGTCGTGCTGAACCGCGCCGTCACCGCGTCCAGGCCCTCGGTCATGCCGACGGTCAGCATCCGCACATACGCGCCCAGCTGCGACGCCACCCCGAACACCGCGTTGCCCACCAGCCCGAACGCGACGTTCATGATCAGGTGGTCCACGCGCGTGTGCAGGTTCATCGCCGTCACCGTCACCGCGTTCCACGAGCTGGTGCGCAGCAGCGAGCGCACGCTCTGACGCGTCGCCAGCCAGGGCCGGGGGCGCAGACCGCGCTGCAGACGCACGATCGTGAACAGCGCCGCCAGCGCGATCGTGATCGAGATGCACGCCGCCACCACGCCGAACCACACGAACGCGCGCGACGCCTCCGCCGGGTCGGCGTCAGCCCCGCCCGACGCCAGCCCGAACACGAAGAAGATCACCACCGCCGCCGTCAGCTGCGACGCGCGGTCCAGCACCAGCCACAGGTTGTGCCAGCCCATCCGCTCCGTCACGAGGTTCATGTTGAGCTGCGGCGTCAGCGCGATCCACACGATCGACGACGCCGCCTTGCACGCGATGAACACCCGCGCCGTCCACAGCAGCTCGTCGGGGATCGACAGCAGCGGCGCGCACACCGCCAGCGCCGCGAAGGTCGCCAGCGCCAGCCCCGCCGCGCCCACGCTCAGGAAGATCGCCGAGTTGTAGACCCTCGCGAACTCGCCCTCGTCCTTCGAGTGCAGCGCCGCGCCCAGCTCCCGATTCATGCACAAGCGCACGATGTCCCGGAACATCTCGCCGATGCCCACAGCCGACGCGATCACCACCCAGAGCCCGTACAGGTCCGTCCCCACGCCGCGCAGCAGCACAGGAACCAGGGCCAGTCCAAGAAAAACCGTGAACAGCAGGCGCGTGTAGTTCGTCAGTATCCGGACCGCCCCACGCTTCAGCTCGCTCGCCATGCACCGATCCTCGCACACACCGCCTGCCGCTGGATGACCCCGCGACTCACGAGCCCCAAGACGCGTCCAGACCGGCCAAGACTAGCCGCACCACGCTGTCAAGCAACCGACCCGAAGAAACCAACCCGCCCCCCGGCACGCCCGGCACACCCCGCTCGCCCCCCCGAGGGCCCCGACTCGCGCCAGCTGCGCCCGCTCTCGACGCTGTCCCCCTCCCGAGCAAACCCACGATGACGATGCGACGACACTCTCTCTGGCAACCCGCTCGCCGCGCCATCGCTTCGACGCTCGCGTGGCTACTCGAACTCAGGAGCACCCGCATGCCGCGTTACTCATTCGTCACCTCGTTCCTCGCAGGGGCATGCCTCCTCGCGTCGGCCTGCGCGTGCCCGCTGGGCGACTGCGACGAAGACATCGCACGCGCCGCACGCATCAACGACCGCATGGGCTCGTCCTCCAGCCACGACCCCGACGAGATCATCAACCTGCCCTCGGCGCGCGAAGCGCCCTACCTCGTCCAGCACGGCCCAACACGCCGACGCGACCTCATCACCTTCCCCGCCAAATACGACGCCAGAACCGACGCCTTCGCCGCTGTCTTCATCGCCTACCCGCCCACCACCGAGGCCGAGCGACGCAACAACCCGCGCGGCTGGAACACCCGCATGGGCGACTTCCCCAACCGCGGCTGGGACGTCCTCGACCCCTACATCCAGGACCTCGCCGACGCCGGCTTCAAGGACATCTGGTTCTGGTTCTGGAGCGGCGCCCACGTCCAGAGCGACGACCCCACCCACCTCTCCGCGCGCGTCATGTCCTGGTTCACCCCGGAGACACAGACCCCCGCCATGCGCGCCTCCTGGCCCGCCTTCGTCCGCAAGTGGAACGATCGGGGCGTCACCTTCGGCTTCTGGCTCGGCGGCGTCTACGCGCCCAACTTCGGCACCGCCGCCAACCCCGACCACCGCTTCCTCACCCGCGAGGACTTCGCATTCGTGGGCGACACCATCAAGCAGATCAAGGACCTCGGCTTCCACGCCGTGGGCCTCGACGCCGCCAGCTCGCTCCTCAACACACGCGATATGCCCCCCAACGTCAACCTGCCCCCCCATCGCGAGGCCGGCCCGCGCGACCGGGGCATCACCCTCGACCTGCTGACCTACCTCAACAGCCGCAGCGACCTCCGAGGCATCACCATCTCCACCGAGCGACTCCTGCCCGCCGGCCCCATGGTCGCCGAAGCGCCCACCATCGTCGCCTGCTCCAGCCGATCGGCCCAGACCGGCGGCCGCTTCACCATCGACACCCTGCCCCCCCTCGATGTCTATCAGGCGGTCAACCCCGGCTCCGAGGTCGTCGCCCTCATGGTCGGCGGCGGGTGGTCGGCGCGCGAGTACCGCGACTTCCGCGCTCGCGCCGAGTCCATGGGCTACCGGGTCGGCGTCCTCCAGACGATCCTGCAGGGCGCAGGCGTCGTGCGCACCGGCGCGCAGGTCCGTCGAGGCGGCTGACCGCGCTCGATCTCCCGTTCGAACACCTCAGTCACCGTACGCAACGCCGGGCTCCGCCTCTTCCAGGGCAGGGTCCGGCGTCTGCTCGTACGCGAACTTCGGCGCGCCCGTCCGCTCCAGCACCTTCGCGAGCACCACGCAGATCCCGTAGGACATCGCGAAGGTCATCATGTACGCGCTCATGAACAGCCCCGGGTCGCCACGGAACAACCCGAGGATCTGCCCAAGCTGCGCGCCGATCGGCATGATCACCAGCGGGCTCACCGACAGCCAGGACAACTGATCGAAGTACCGGATCAGCGCCGCGAAGAAGAACGCGTAGAACACCACCGCGATCCAGTTCCCCTCGGCGCGCGCGTACCCGATGATCCCGGGCGGAAGCGTGATGCGATCGTGCGTCACCCCGGGGATGTCCGCCTTCGACGCGATCTCCGTGCTCAGGGGCATCGGCTTCGTCGTCCACCACGCCCGCGGGATCGGCGCCGCGAACGAGTACATCGCCGACTGCAGGAACCCGCCCTGGTGCACCGCCGGGTACCGCTCGATCACGAACAGCGACGCCGCCGCCGTGCCCTGACCCGACAGCAGGTCCACCATGCCCGTCTTCAGACTCCCCTGCGTCATCGCCTGCACGTGCTGCGTCGCCGAGCGGCTGAAATCGCCCGCCGTGCGCACCGCCGTGAACATCGCCACGATGATCACCGGGGGCACCGCCAGCGCGCCCATGATCTGCAGGCTCTTCATGGGCGGCAGGTGCTTCAGCCGGCTGTGGAACATCCCCCACAGCAACGCCGCCCCAACCGCCACCAGGTTCCGACGACCGAACTCGCCCGTGATCGCCACCAGCGCGTTCACCAGGAACACCCCGCCCGCGATGCCCGCGAGCATCGGGTTCCACAGCTGCTTGCCCCACACCCAGCCCGCCAGCCCGCACGCGATCGCCGCGAAACCCAGACCCAGCAGCGACGCCAGAATGCCGATCAGCGGCACATTCACCCCGACGCGCAGAACACCCGCCACCACCGTGAACACGCACGCCATGATGATCAGCACGCTGTCCGGTGGCACCGCCGTCGACTTCGGCGTCCACTTCGCCAGCGTCCGCGAAGGCCAACCCCACTTGTAAAACACGAAAAACAGCACCGTGAACACCGTCAGCATCAGCAGGAAGGTCAGGCCAGACTCCTCCGGCTGATACACCGGGTACTTCCGGTAGTCACCCACCCACAGGTGCGTCATCCCGCTCGCGCTCTGGAAAAGCACCAGCCCCAGCAGCGCGAAGTTCCTCAGCGACATCAGCGGGTGACGACCACGCAGGTGGTCCATCATCATCTTCGCGAGAATCGCGACGGACATGATCCCCAGGATCGCGGCAAGCATCTTCGTCGACATCTTCGGCCTTCCCGCCGCGACTCACGCCGCGGCATACCACGAGTCTCCGGGTCTCAGCCCCCGTCGTACTTCGACAACCACTCTTCGCCCGAACCCCCCACGATACGCCGCAATTCCCGCACCTCCGGCGCGAACTCCGCCCTCAGACGCTCCAGCACCCCCTCGCTCGGCCCCCCCGGACGCTCCGGCGCCTTCGGAAGCAGCGATTCTCGCAGCGTCCGACGCACCGTGTGAGACAGCACCGGACGCAACGCCCTCTGGTACACCCACGACTGCTGCAACGCCCGCCACCCCCCGGTCAGCACCGGCTTCCGCTCGCTCGCGTTGTGCACCGTCCCCGGATCGACAAGCTCGGGGCGAGCCCTCACCCCCAGCCACTCGCACAGCGACACGCAGGCCCCCACCCGGTCCTTCACCATCGACTCGAACACCACCACGCGCACGCGCTCCGCGCCGAAGCGATCCACCCAGGGCCGCACCTGCGTCCAGTACCTCGAGTACTCGATCAACTCCGGAAGCTCCCGCAGCGCCTCCTCGATCGACGACGAGCACCGACCCTCCGTCAGCGCGTGGTGATGATGGCTCACCAGACGCGCGATCGGGTCGCGCACCACATAGATGAACTTCGCGTGCCCGGGCAGCGTCGCCGCCGCACGACCCACCACCCCGGGATAGTCCGGCAGCTTCGTGTACCCCGTCGACGCCTCGCCGCACAACTGGTCCTCGCGCGCAGGCCTGAACAGACGCGCGTACGCCTCGCGACCCGCCGGCGTGAGCACCGCGTCGTCGCACAGCGAGTGGGGCTCCTTGTCCTCGGGCATGAAGATCGACGGGTTCGTCTGCAGGTCGCGATACAGCGTCGTGGTCCCCGACTTCATCGCGCCGATGATCAGAAAGTCCGGAAATCTCATGCCGCATCCGCTCCTTTGGTCCAGCTCACACCAGCGTACGACCCCGACGCGCCGGGCGTTCGGGCCCGCCCTCTATACTCGACACATGCCCACCCGGACCCAAGACATCGCCCGGACCAATCAGACCAGCGCCGGGCCCAGCGCCGGCGCCGACCCCGCCGCCAGGCCCCTCCGGTTCATGCTCCAGCAGTCCGCGATGCCCAAGTTCCGGGTCCCCTGCTACCGAGAGCTCTCCAACCGGCCCGGGGTCCAACTCAAGGTCCTCTACGGCAAGATGGCCCTCCCCAACGTCGACGCCCCCGACCTCGACGCCGAGTTCCGCGAGATGCGCGTCGTCTACAAGAACTTCATGTGGGACTCCGTCTTCCTCCGCAAGCTCCAGCCCGGCGCCCTCGACGCCACCACCGTCGCCTGGAACACTCGCTTCCTCTCCCTCATCCCCTCCCTCCTCAAGGCGCGCCGCGCCGGCATCGGAACCGTCCTCTGGGGCCACGGCTACTCCAAACGCGAAGCCCCCCACCGCAAATGGATCCGGCGCAAGGTCGTCGGTCTCGCCGACGCGATCGCCCTCTACAGCGAGTCCGTCGCCCAGCAGTACATCGACTCCGGCGTCGCCCCCGAACGCGTCTTCGTCGCACTCAACTCGCTCGACCAGGCCCCCATCCAGGCCGCCCGCCAGCCCTATATCGAGGACCCCTCGCGCATCGCCGCCTTCCGGCGCGAACAGAACCTCGGCGACGCCCCCGTCGTCCTCTTCGTCTCGCGCACCTACCCCGAGAACCGCGTCGACCTGCTCCTCCGCGCCGTCGCCGCCCTCACCGCCGAGTTCCCAACCTCCACCGCCGTCATCATCGGCGCAGGCCCCGAGGACGAGCGGCTCCGCGAACTCGCCGCCACCCTCAACCTCGGCGATCGGGCGCGCTTCCTGGGCGCCATCTACGAGGAAGAACGCATCGCCCCGTGGTTCATGGCCGCCGACTGCTTCTGCTACCCCCAGAACATCGGCCTCAGCATCCTGCACGCCATGGGCTACGGCCTCCCCGTCGTCACCTCGGATCGCATCGAGACCCAGAACCCCGAGATCGAAGCACTCGAGCACGAGCGCAACGGGCTCACCTACACCCACGGCTCACTCGACGCACTCGTCGAAGCGCTCCGCCGCCTCTTCACCGACAAGCCCCTGCGCGAACGCCTCTCGGCCCACGCCCACCAGACCGCGACGCAGAAGTACTCCATCACGCGGATGGCCGACGGGCTCGAGAACGCGCTCCGCTTCGCCGCCGAACGCGCGCGCGAACGGCGCGCGAAGCGTTAACCCCGCGCCGCGACCTTCCGGTACATCTCCCGGTAACGCTCCACCACCGCGCCCTCGTCCAGCTCGCGCAGCGCCCACTCGCGCGCACGCGCCCCCATCGACGCGCGCCGCGCGCCGTCTTCCAGCAGCGCACGCACCTCGCGCGCCAGCGTCGGCGCGTCCACGCGGTCCACGATCACCGCCCCGCCGCTGCCCTCCAGCTCGGGCCAGATGTCCACGCCCTTCGTCGTGATCACCGGGGTCCCGCACGCCATCGCTTCCACGATCGCGATCCCGAAGTTCTCCTGACTCGTGGGCAGCACGAACACATCCCCACGCTCCAGCAGCGAAACCTTCTCGACACCCTTCACCATCCCCAGCAGGTGCGCGCTCCCCTCAAGCCCCAGCCGCTTGATCTGTGCGCGCAGCGATTCTTCCAGCGCCGCATCGCCCGTCCCGGCGATCGCCACCTCCACACTCACGCCCCCCTCGCGCAGCAGGCCCGCCGCGTCCAGCAGCAGGTCGGGACGCTTCTTCTCGTGCAGCCGGCTCAGGAACACCAGCACCGGCCTCCCCGTCTCCAGAAAGGGAAACGCGCGCGCGCTCGCACCCACCCCGGGAAGCTCGCGATACGGCCCCAGATCAAACAGCACCGGCGCCACCTCCACCCGAGGGTTCCGAAACCACGCTCGCGCCTGCGTCGCCTCGGCGCTCGCCGTGCAGTGCACCGCCCCGGCACGCTCCAGCATCCCTCGACCACCCAGCGCCAGGTACACCTTCTTCTTCGCGCGACGCTGCGACATCGACCAGTCGTCCAGCATCCCGTGCGGCGTCAGCACATATCCAACACCCTCACGGCGCGCCGCGCCCGCCACCTGCGTGTTGCTCGGCGTCCACATCGCGTGCACGTGCGCCGCGTCCGCCCCGCGCAGCGCCGACCGAACCGCACCCATCTGCCACGGCGCGAACCACCCGCCCGGCAACGCCGGCGACGCCACCGTCACGACCCGCGGCACGCCCGGACCCCCACCACGCCACTCCCCCGGCACGTCGCTCCCGTCGTGGGTCAGCACCGTCACATCGTCCCCGGCACGCGCCGTCGCCGCCGCAAGGTCCAGCACGGCCCGAACCACGCCCCCCAGCTCCAGACGGATCCGATCAAGGTAGTGCACGACTCGCATGCCACATCCTACTTCATCCCAAACAGCCGCGCCCTCCCCCAACCCTCGATTTCACCATCATTTGCTTCGGAAACCACGACCCGCACGGTATCCTGTCGACCAGACCCGACCTCCAGCCACGGCGACTCCATGCACGCAACCGCCACCCGACGCCACCCGCTCATCACACGCCTCGCGCGCACGCTCGGGATCTCCCGACTCCGCGCCTCCCTCCGACACCGACACCTCGACGAGGTCATCGCGAAGGGCTCGCACACCGTCCTCATCGACGACAAGCCCGTCGAGTTCCTCGTCTCCACCAGGCGCGAAGCCATCCGCGTCGTCAACGCCGTCGGAGAGCAGGCCCACATCGAGTCCGTCACCCGCTTCCTTCGCGCCGGCGATGTCTTCTGGGACATCGGCGCCAACATCGGCATGTTCACCTGCGCCGCAGCCGCCCTCCACCCCGACGCTCAGGTCCACGCCTTCGAGCCCGAGCCCAGAACCGCCTCTCGCATCCGCGAGAACATCGCGCGCAACAAACTCGCCAACGCCTCCGTCCACGAGGTCGCCCTCTCCGACTCCGAGGGCTCCTTCGACTTCATCGTCGCAGGCGAGCTCGGCTCCGGCACCAACTCCCTCGTCAAGGGCCACGCCAACAGCCCCGAGTCCAAACAGTCCACCGTCACCGTCCGGGTGTGCACCCCCGCCGACTACGCGCGCGAACGCGCTCTCGCGCCCCCCACCGTCGTCAAGTGCGATGTCGAGGGCGCAGAAGCCGGCGTCATCCGGGGCCTCATGCCCTGGATCCAGCAACGCGCCATCCGACGCCTCGACGTCGAGTTCCACCTCTCCACGCTCGAATCCCAGGGAGAGTCCGCCGCCGACCTCGAACGCGAAATCCTCGCGCGCGGCTACCGCGCCGAAACACGGCATCAGCGCGGCGACACGCTCAATATCACTTTCCTGCCGGCCTGAACGCCGACCCGATCAGTTCTTCCCCGTCGCCCAGCGGATCAGCACATCCGCCACCTCGGGGCGAGAGAACTCGACCGGGGGACGCTGACCCGCCGCCAGCATGTCGCGCACCTTCGTGCCCGACAGGAACACCTGGTCGCCCTCGATCTTCGGGAACGACTTGCTGGTGACCATCCCCTGCGCCAGCTTGCTGTACGCCGAGTGCTCGAACTTGAGCGGGATGATCTTCAGGTTGTCCATGTTCACCGTGTCGAAGATCTGCTGCGCGTCGTAGGTGCCGTAATAGTTCCCAACGCCCGCGTGGTCGCGACCGACGATGAAGTGCGTGCACCCGTAGTTCTTGCGAACGATCGCGTGCAAAATCGCCTCGCGAGGGCCCGCGTACCGCATCGCCGCCGGCATCACCGAGAGCATCGTGCGCTCGGGCACGAAGTACTTCTCGATCAGCACCTGGTAGCACTCCATGCGCACATTCGCCGGGATGTCGCCCTCTTTGGTCTCGCCCACGAGCGGGTGGATCAGCAGACCGTCGCAGATCTCCTGCGCGACCTTGCACAGGTACTCGTGCGCCCGGTGGATCGGGTTGCGCGTCTGGAACGCCGCCACCGTCTTCCACCCGCGCTTCGCGAACTGCTCGCGCGTCTGGTGAGGCGTCAGCCGGTGATCCAGGAACGCCTCGGGGCCCTTCGGATCAACGCACACCTCGACGACCTCGACAGGGCCGCCAAGGCACACATCGCCCTCCTTCTTCACCTGCGCCACGCCCGGGTGCGCGTCGTCGTCGGTGCGGAAGACATTGGGGATCTCGAGTTTCTTGTCGTGCGCGTACACCTCGGTCACCGTCATCACGCCCTGCAGCACCCCGTTGGGCGCGTACAGCGCGACGCGCGAACCCGCCGCCGGCGCCTTCGACTTGTCCACCGACAGCAAAATCGGGATCGGCCACACATCGCCCGACGCCAGACGCATGTCGCGGCACACGCTCGTGAAGTCCGCCTCCCCCATGAACCCGGTCAGAGGGCTGAACGCCCCCACACCGATCATCTCCAGGTCGCACGACTGCTTCATCGACAGATCGATCCGCGGCAGCGACGACGCCTCCTTCTTGAGAGACGCCAGCTTGTCGCCAGTCGCGACGCGATTCACGAGAGTGCCGCCGTGCGGCTCGATCAGACCGTGCATACGCCTCTGTCCTCCAAAGCAGTCGGAAGTGCAAAAACCCGGGTTTCGGGCAGGAACGGAGGGTAGGCGCTGTCTGGGATAAGGGAGCAGGGAGCGGGGAGCGGGTGTCGGCGCAGCCGACGGGTGAGGGGAGATCTGCCGGCGACTCCAGTCTACCGCCAATCTGCACGATACCATTAAGAATGGTAATGTGCAGAAAAAAGGGTAGAATACCCCGATGAAGCGAATCGCCCAGGATCTGGCCCGCTACCTCGCCGAGGTTCTCGGCGAGCATGTCTCTCTCCGTCCGTGGGAAGGGCATAAGGGGCTGCCGCTCTTTCTTCGCGAGAGGTACGCGTTCTTCGGGGGGCGACTCCACGACACCCCGCTCCTGTTCATGGCGGCGCGAACGCCGGACGAGGAGACGCCCGCCACGATCCGCAAGCACATCGACCAGGCGCGCCAAAGAACCCATGACGAGGTCGTGTATGTGCGCGATGGCGTCACCTCGTACAACCGCAGGCGACTGATCGATCACCGAATCCCGTTCATCGTCCCCGGAAGACAGATGTACCTGCCCCCCCTCGGGCTCGACCTCCGGGAGCGGTTCGACCAGAAGAAGCCCGCGCGGGACGCGATCGGCCCCTCGACACAGGCCGTCCTGATCCACATGCTGCTTCGCGGCTTCGATGATTCTCCGGTGAAGGCCGCTGATCTCAAGCCGCGCCTGGGATACTCGGCGATCACGCTGAGCCGCGCGTTCGACGAGCTTGAGGCCGCAGGGCTCGCCGAATCGAGAAGGATCGATCGATCGAGGGAGTTGACGCTTGTCGCAGACAGACGCTCCATATGGGAGAAGGCGCTGCCGCTCATGCGTAACCCGGCCCTTCGTGTGGAACATGTCAAAGGTGAGATTCACGCGCTCCGTGGGTTCGTTGCGGGCCTCAGCGCGCTGGCTCGTCGCTCCATGCTCGCAGAGCCGAGCAGCCCAGTGGTCGCCGTGAGCCGCGACGACTGGCAATCGTGCATAAAGCAAGGTGCAGTCGAAACGATCCCCATGCGTGAGCCGGGGGCGGTGGATGTTGAGGTATGGAAGTACCCTCCCCACATCCTGAGCGACGGCGATGCCGTCGACCCGCTCTCGTTGTACATCTCACTTCGTGAGGACGCCGACGAGAGGGTGCAGGGGGCGCTCGATGAATTGCTCGGGGGGTTGCCGTGGTGAGAGGTCTCGAGCGATTCCGGGATCACTTCGCCGCGTTCAGGGACCGCTATGTCCTGATCGGTGGCACGGCGTGCGACCTCCTCATGACGGAAGCAGGATTGCCATTCCGAGCCACGCGTGATCTCGACATCGTGCTGTGTGTGGAAGCGCTGGACCGTGAGTTCGCGGAAGCGTTCTGGACGTTCGTGAGAGCAGGGGGCTACGAACAGCGGGAGTCGTCTGCTGGCCAGAAGCAGTTCTACCGATTCCAGAAGCCCCGGGACGGCTCCTACCCGGCCATGCTGGAGTTGTTCTCACGCCAGCCTGATGCGATCGAGGTCTCCGGCGAGAGCGTGCTGACACCGATACCGGTTGACGACGAGGTGTCCAGCCTCTCCGCGATCCTCCTCGACGAAGACTACTACCGCTGGATACATGACGGAAAGATCGAAATCCAGGGCGTAACCCTCGTTCGCGCGGAACACCTGATTCCGCTCAAAGCGAGGGCGTGGCTCGACCTCCGCAGTCGACGAGACGCGGGCGAGCAGGTGGACAGCAGATCGATTGGCAAGCACAAGAGGGATGTATTCAGCCTGATCCAGATCATCGATCCCGCCGCGCTGCGCGATCTCCCGGACCAGGTTCGCACCGACATCAATCGGTTCATTGACGAAGTGAAGGCCGAGCCCCCGGACCTGAAGTCCCTTGGGATCAGGGGGGTCTCATTCGAGCAGTCGATCGACACGCTCAAGGCAGTGTACGGGCTTGCATGAGCGCGTCCCGACGAAGCGCCTTCCTCATGACGCTCCCTCGGGGAACCGCCGCGCCAGCCACTCGCCCCACTCGCGCTGCACGCCCTCCGCGCCCGCCGCGCCCTCCTCCCCGTACAGAAAGAACCGGATCGACACCATCGTCGTCTCGCCCATCGCCATCACGAACAGGTGCGCGATGCCCGGCGCAGGACGGTCCAGACGCAAGAGCAACTCGGGGTTCTCGTCGCCCATGCCCTCCAGCGCCGCCACGATCTGCGGCGACCTCTCTCGAACACTCAGCAACTCCGGGTCGTCGATCACGATCGTCTCGGTCGCGCCAGACAACACCGGCGCTCCCGGCGCAGACGCGAAGCGCTGCGCCTTCTCGTCTATCGTCAGCGCGCTCTTCATCGCGCGCCATGTCTCCGGCGCGCTCGCCTTGCTGAACGCCGACAGCGGGACGATCACGCACCTCTGCCCCGCGAAATGCTCCAGATACAGCCGCAGGATGCGGAAGAACGACGACCAGCCGTACTGGTGACCCTCGAACTCCCCGTCCCAGTCGTCGGTGCTCGCGAACCAGCGATGCACCACGCGCACCACGCACTTCCCCCCGCCGCGCGCCTCGACGATCCACTCCGTCGCGACCTTCCCCGGACCCTCCTCCGTTTCCGCCACGAAGTTCTGCGGCGGGTTCCAAGCAGTGATCGTCGCGACCGAGTCCATCCCGGGGCCGAAACTGCACACGACCTTCCCGCCCTCGCGCTCTTCAACAGTGCTGGGCATGAACCACGACGAGATGCCCTCGCCGCTCGCGATCGCGCGCCACACCTCCTCGGGCGATCCCGGGACCTCGACCTCCGCCTCGACGGAACGCTCGCCGTTCTTTCCCTTCTTCACTGGCATGATGCATCCTCCGGTGCATGGGTTTCATTCAGCGGCAGGGGATGCGCCATCAGCACCACCCGGTGCGACCGCCCCCCCTCCGCGCTCTCATCGTGGTACTTCGCGACGAGGCGATTCACCGCCTCCGTCAGTTCCGCGCTGAACGCGGCACGCTCGCGCGCCGAGCGGAACCTGATCACCGTGTCGACCGACATCGTCGCGAGGTGCTTGCCGGCCTGCTCCGCGCCGCGGATCAGCCCGGCGATCTCGCGCACCGCACGCGCCGCCAGCGCGATCAGATAACTCGCGGCCAGCCGGTCCTTCGCGCGCTCGGCGTCGACCGCCACCGGCCCCAGCGCCGCGGGCGAGACGACATACGACGACGCCGTCGCCACCACCAGGCGCTCGGTCAGACCGCCCCACTGCTTCTTGCTCGCGAGTTCGACCAGCCCGTGCAGTTCCAGACTGCGCAGGTGATAGTTCACCTTCTGGCGCGTCAGCCCGACGCGCTCCGCCAGCATCGCCGCCGAAGCCGGCTCACGCAGTTCCGCGAGCAGCCGGCTCCGCATCGGGTCCAGCGCCACCGCCGCCGCCTCAGGATCATCAATCACGCGCACATCCAGCATGCCCCCAGAATACCATTGACAAATAAACTTGTCAAGACCAATGCCGGTGCCCCGGGGCATCCGCGCAGCGGTGACCCGGGTCTTCTTCCCCCCATCGCCCCCTCTTCCCTCTCCTCCCCTGCTCCCTGCTCCCTACTCCCTTCTCCTCGGCGTAAACACATCCAATCTCGTCCCCCGCCCCTCGATCCTCCCCGCCGGCTTCACGCCCGCGAACCGCTCCAGGGCCCACGCCGGCATCTTCGTCTCGAGCCCCGGTCCGACCCGCGGCCACTTCACCACCACGCGCCTCCCCGCCGCCAGCAGGCCCCACGCCAGCAGTTCGCCCGCGTCCTCGTCCACACCCACGATCTCACGGACCTCGCGCATCTCCTTGGCGCTGAGCCCCTTCTTCCGCTCCGGGTGCATCGGGTCGATGTACACCACATCCGGGAAACCCCCGCCCCGTTCCGCGATCCCCCTCAGCGCCTCGCGCGCGTCCGCTTCCACGAGCGTCACGCGTGCGAGCGTTGGCCCGTCGAACTCCCCCTCGCCCGCCGCCGCCGCGTCGCGCAGCGACTCCAGCATCTCGCGCTGACGCGCCGCCATCTCGGGGTTCCGCTCGTACGCCGTCACCGTCATCCCGCGCTGCGCGAGCAGCAGCGCGTCGCCCAGCAGCCCGGCGGTGCAGTCGAGGACCGTGACGCACCCCGCCCCCACGCCGCACGCGCGAAACAGCGGCTGCGAGGCCCTCACGCGCGTTCGCCCTCGCGACGCTTCCGCCTCGCCGTCAGCGCGCGATCGATCGTCGCGCCCGCGAGACGCGCCATCCGCGCGCTGCGAGCCCCGAACCGGGCCGCGTCGCGCGCCAGCGCCGGCCCGCCACCCTCCACACGCTCCGCGAACAGCGCCATCGCGTAGTCGTACAGCTCGATGTCCAGCGCGTTCATCTCGCGCAGCAGCGCGTCCTGTGCAGGCGTCGTCTCGATCTTCTTCGCCTTCGTCGTCACGTTCGAGGTGATCGAGAACCCCCCGCGCCACCCCAGCGCGCCCAGAAGCATCGCGCACGACTCGTCGTACCGCTCCACCAGCCCGAACATGAACATCGAGCGCAGCCGCTCCTTCGCCGTCTCCAGCATCGCGCGCGTGCACGAACCGATCGGGCGCGTGTCGTTCATCCCCCCCTCGCCCGCCAGGTAGCGCACCTGCGCGTTGTCCACCGACCACACGCGGTCCGCCGGCTCCGTGCGCAAAAACTCCTCCAGAGGCGTGCCCACCGGGATCACCCCGTCCTGCTGCAGGAACGCGTGCACCGAGAGCGCCCGGCGCACCGGCTCGCGAAGCAGCGTCATGTACAGGCACTCGCCCGGCAGACGCTCGTGCACGCCCCAGCCGCAGTGCGCCTCGAAGAAACGCACCCGCGACGCGTCGCGCGGCGCCAGCCGACCGATCGCGTCCAGCCGGTTCTCCAGCCCCGGGACATCGTACAGACCCAGCGTCACGCGCTGACGCAGCAGGTTCGTCGGGGGACGCACCAGCATCCCCATCTTCAGCATCCGGCTGAACGAGGTCCCCGCGTTCTTCGGGATGTGCAGGTGCACGAGAATCTTGCCTCGCGCGCCGTCACCACGCATAGCCGAACCGACGCATCGTCGGCTCCATCACCGGGCGCATCTCCTCCAGCATCGAGTCGCTCAGCGCCTCGCGCCATGTCTCGCGACGACCCGCGTCCGCCTCGCGTCGGATGTACTCCAGCGTCCCGGCGTCGACCTCGAGCCCGGCGTGCTCCAGCACGCGCGTCGCCCACCCCGCCGGGTCCGTCACGACCCGCTCGTACGGCGCGTCCAGCCACCTCGACGGGTCCACACGCTCCCGGAACGCCAGCGTCGGCTCCACCGTGCCAACCCACTGACGCGCCAGACGAACATGCGCAGGATCACGCTTCACCCACTCGCGCCAGCCCGGCGGCCTGGGCCCCCAGAAACTCATGTCCTTCCCCAGCAACTTCCTCCCGATCGTGCGCGCGGCACGCGGCGCGTACGCCGGCCACTCCCAGATCGGCGTGCCCTTCAGGCGCTCAACCACCCACTTGCCCTGCGGCTTGTTCCCCAGCATCTTCATCGTCGACGACACCACCGCGCGACCGTCGCGATAGATGTGCACATACACCGCGTCCGGGAAGATCGCCTCGATGAACTCCAGACGCAGGCAGTTACTGGGCGTCTTCTCCGCGAAGCGCGCACGCCCGCGCTCCGCCGTGTACGACGCGAAGGTCTCCGTGATCTTCCGCGCGATCCGCGCCGAAGCGTCGCGCGCCGTCAGCACGTCGTCCTTCCTATACCCGTGCCCCATCGTCCACACATGACGCGGCTCCTCCCAGAACGCCACGCCAGGGTGCTGCGCGATCACGCCGCCAAGAAAGGTCGTCCCCGAGCGGTGCGCGCCCACGATGATGATCGGCCTGTCCAGACGGGCGCGGCCCGCGCGCTCAGACATCGCTCTCGCCCCGATCGGGCGCCCAGCTCGTCCGATCGCGCAACGCGCGCGCCGGCTCGCCCCCATAGACCTTCCCGCCCTGCAGGTCCTTGAACACGCTCGCTCGCGCGCCGATCACCGCGCCGCGACCCACCGTCACACCGGGGCCGATGAACGCGTCCGCAGCAACCCACACATCGTCCTCGATCGTCACGGGCGGACGCAGCAGCGGCAGGTCCGGACGCCGGTAGTCGTGGCTCCCGGCGCACAGGTGCGCGTACTGGCTCACGCTCACGTTCTTCCCGATCGTCACCGGACCAAGGCAGTACAGGATCACGTGGTCGCCGACGAACGAGTTCTCCCCGATCGTCAGGTTCCAGGGCTGTTCGATCTTCACCGTCGGACGCAGACGCACCCCCGGGCCCAGTCTCGCCCCGAACAGGCGCACCCACCACCAGCGCATGCCATACCAGTTATGGAAGGTCATGCGCATCACGGGCTGCCCCACGACCATCCACAGCACGCGCATCACCTTCTGGCGGAACGAATACGGGCTCACGCGCCGCGCCAGCGGATCGACCGCCCCGCTCGCGCCACCGCCGCCCGTCTCGTGAGGCGCGCCGCTCATCGCAGCTCCCTCTGCTTGAGCGCCTTCGCCGGGTTCCCCGAGTACACCCAGCCCGCCTCCAGCGACTTGTAGGTGCTCGAACGCGCGCCAAGCACGGTCAGCTTCCCGATCTTCACGTTCGGCCCGACAAAGGTGTCGGCGCAGATCCACGCGTCCTCGCCCACCTCGATCGGCAGACGAAGCAGCGGGAACCGCCTGTCCGTGTAGTCGTGCGTCCCGGCGCACAGGTGCGCGTACTGGCTCACGATCGTCCGCGCGCCGATGGTGATGTGCCCCAGCGAGTACAGGATCGCGTGGTCCCCGATCGTCACGTCGTCGCCGATGGTCACATGCCAGGGGATCTCGATGTGCGCGCTCGGGCGGATGCGCACGTCCCGGCCGATCCGCGCTCCGAACAGGCGCAGCAGCGCCGCGCGGAACCCGTACCAGTTGTGGAACGACAGGCGGAACACCGGCTTGCCCGCCACCATCCACACCGCGCGCGCCAGCTTCTCGCGCGTCGTCCACGGGCTGCTCTCCGGCGTCATCTGCCCCAGGTGCGTCCCGGGATCGGGCGTCAGCTGGTGACGCACCCTCGACGCGTCGCGCCGCTCGACCGCCGGCGCGCTCCCCGCCGCGCGCGTCGCCGCGTAATGGTCGCTCGCCTTCCCGCTGGGCGTCGCGTTCGCGCCCTCGGGCACCGCCAGGCCCTGCGTCGCAGCCGCCTCGATCACCGCCGAGTTCACCAGCGCGCCGCGCTGCTTCAACTCCTGCAGTTTCAGCGAGATGAAAAAGTCGTAGGTCGCCAGGAACAGGCAGAACCGAAGCCCGTTGATCCCGTCCAGGAAGCCGGCGCGAAGGAAATACATGTACACGAACCGCCACAGCCCGGCGAAGGGCAGGCGCGGCTGCACGTGATGCTTCAGGAACCGGCGCAGCGCGATCCCGCGCTCCAGCTCCTTCGCCCGGTCCTTCCGCACGCGCACGCGCTCGCGCATCTGCTCGCGCGCCTCCAGCGTCGAGTACCGGTTGTGCTTCGCGATGAAGTGCTCGAGACCCCGCCGGTCCTCGTGGCGCATCAGGTGACGCAGCCGCCTCGTCGAACCGCTCACCACCATGTGCTCGTGCACGTCGCGGTCCTCGTACCACGCGCGACCGTGCTTGAAGAAACGAAGGTTGTAACTCGGGAAATACCCGCAGTGACGGATCGCCTTCCCCATGAAATAGGTCAGCCGGTTCACGTAGAAACCAGACTCACGCACCTCCTCCACCGGCGAACGCGCGATCTCCAGCAACTCCTCGCGCAGCTCCGGCGAGATCGACTCGTCCGCGTCAAGGATGAACACCCAGTCCGACTCGATCGGCAGGTTCTCCAGCGCCCAGTTCTTCTGCTTCGCGTACCCCAGCCAGGGCCTGATCACCACCCGCGCGCCCAGGTCCTCCGCGATCGCACGCGTCCGGTCCGTCGATTCGCTGTCCACCACCCACACCGCGTCCGCCCAGCCAACAACGCTGTTCAGCGCGTGCGCCAGGTTCAGCTCCTCGTTGAAGGTCGGGATCACCACCTCGATGTTCGCGCGCGTCCGCACGCCCCCCGACGCGCCGGGCGACTCCCCGGTCGCCAGCGAGGGCGACGCGTCCGAAACCCCGGGCGCACCCGGGCCGTTCTGGGAAACAAGGTCGCTCACGCCGACACGCCCTCCGCCGGGGAACGCGCGCCCGTCGTCTCCGACAGCACGCGCTCGAACTCGGGCATCGTCCGAAGGTCGCAGTACGCGCCGTCGAACGCCGCACGCGCCTTCGCACGCAGACCGGCGTGCAACGACGCGTCACGCATCATCCCCCGCAACGACTCCACCACGCGATCGACCTCTCCGATGCGAACGCTCACGCCGCACCCGAAGCGACGGATCGCGTCGTCCACATTGCTCTTCTCGGGGCCGATATAGATCACGGGGAGGCGCATCGCCAGGTTCGAGTGAAGCTTGCTCGGGCTCATCACGCCCAGCGCCTCGTCGCGCAGGGTGATCAACGCGCAGCCGGCGCTCGCCATCAGCGCCGGGGTCTGCTCCTTCGCAACATACCCGTGCACCACCACGTTGGAAAGCCCGCGAGCCCTCGCCCCCTCCTCGATCTCCTTCAGACGCGACCCCCCGCCCACGAACAGGAAGGTCACCGGCTCGTCCCGCATCGCCGCCGCCGCGTCCAGCGCCGTGTCAAACTCGTGCCCGTACCCGGTGTTCCCGAGGTACAACGCCACGAACCGCCCACGCAGCCCCAGACGCTCCACGCCCTCCCACTCTTCCCCGGGCGCGCGATCCGGGAAGAACGACGCCTTCTCCCAGTTCGGGATCACCTCCACCGGCAGCGCACGCCCCCCGCGCGACGGGTCCGGACCGTACTGGCTCATCAGCAGCTCCACCATCGCCGTGTCCAGGCACACCAGCCGGTCCAGACGACGGAAAAGGCGCCGGTTCATCCAGCGCATCGCCCGGCTCGCCAGCCCGCCACGCCGCATCACCCCCAGACGCTCCGCCGCGTCCGGGTAGCAGTCCATGTTCCAGAGCACCACCTTCGTCCCGGGGTGCAGCCACGAGTGCGCCACCCCAGCCCACGCGATGTACGGCGGCGTCGTCAGCGACACCACCACGTCCTGCCTCGGCAGCGTCAGCAGCGTCCACAACGCGCCCAGATAGAACACCGCGTAGTCCGCGCAACGCTTCACGATCGTCGCCTTCCCGAACTGCGGCGTCCAGATCCGACGCACGCTCGGGTTCCCGTCCACCTGCGCCCGCGCGTCCGCCCTCGACGCCGGCACATACCCGCCCCGGCTCGCCACCACCGTCACCGAGTGCCCGCGCGACGACAGATGCTCCGCCAGCGACGCAGAAAGGTGCGCCGTCGGGCTGACATCGGGCGTGTAGAACTGATTGATGATCGTGATGCGCATGGTCGAATCAGTAGGGCATCCACCCGTACCCGAACGACTCGTAGGGCGGCGGTTTCAACGCGCTCACGATCGACGACAGCACCGTGTGGAACGAAGGACCGATCAGGAACACGAACGCCACCGACAGGACACCCAGATACACCCACCGACCCGTCTCGCGGTCGGTCATCGCCAGATACACCAGCGAACCCACCAGCCCCAGCGACGCCAGACCCGCCACGAGGTTCAGCCACCGCGCCATCTTGAAATACTCGTGACGAGCCGCCCGGAACTCCGCGTTGATCCGCGCCAGCTCGCTCGTCACCTCCGGCGTCTGCGGCGGCATGGGCATCTGCGGCGCCCGCGACATGCCCGACATCCGGCGCTCGCTCTGCTCCCTCAGAAACTCCTCGAGGTTCTCGTTGAACAGGCGCATGTCCCGCTCATACACCGCGCGCTCCGCGTCGTACGCCGCTCGGCGCGCCTCGTAGCTGCCCAGGAACGCCTCCATCCCCGCCTCCGCACGCGCGTGGTCGGACGACAGCCGCACCTCGTTCAACTCGATCACCTTGCCACGCACCGTGTAGGTGCACGCGACCAGGATCAGAAAGCACACAAGCGCGATCGTCTTGGGGATCTTCAGCGAGCGTTGGTCCACGGCGTTGTCTCCGAATGGGACGGGGCGATCAGGCGCGCTGCAGCGACGCCACGCCCTCGACCATCTCCTCGACGATCCGGTCGAGCGAGTAGGTCCAATCCCACTTGGGATAATGCTGCTTGAACTTCCGCATGTCGCTGTAATAGCAGATGTGGTCGCCGATGCGGTTCGTCTCGCTGTAGGTCAGCTTCGGACGCTTGCCCGACGCCTGCGCGATCATCTCCACGCACTCCAGCAGCGACGCCGCGTTGTCCTTGCCCCCGCCCAGGTTGTACACCTCGCCCGGGCGCGGGTTCTGCGCGAAGTGCCAGAACGCGTTGATCACGTCGTACGAGTGGATCTGGTCGCGCACCTGCTTGCCCTTGTACCCGAAGATCGTGTAGTCGCCCTCGCGCAGCGCCACCATCACCAGGTAGTTCAAAAAGCCGTGCAGCTCCACGCCGCTGTGGCTCGGGCCCGTCAGGCACCCGCCGCGGAACACGCCGGTCTTCAGCCGGATCGAGTCGTACCGCCCGTACTCCTGCGCCATGATGTCGCCCGCCAGCTTGCTCGCGCCGAAGAGCGAGTGCGTGCAGCGGTCGATCTGGAAGTCCTCCGCGATGCCGTGCTCGTAGCGCGCGTCGTCGTAGTCCCAGCGCGTCTCGAGCTCCTTCATCTTGATGAAGTTCGGCGCGTCGCCGTAGATCTTGTTCGTGCTGACCTGGATGAACACCGCCTCGGGCGCGTGCCGGCGCGTCGCCTCGAGCATGTTCAGCGTGCCGGTCGCGTTGGTGTCGAAGTCCTCGTAGGGCATCGCCGCCGCCAGGTCGTGGCTGGGCTGCGCCGCCGCGTGGATGATCAGCTCGGGCTTGACCTTCGAGATCAGCGCCTCGATCCCCTCGCGGTTGCGGATGTCCATCTCGTGGTGCGTGAACCGCTTGCACACCTTCTTCAGACGGTCGCGGTTCCAGGAGGTGTCCCCCTTGGGCCCGAAGAACGCCTTGCGCATGTTGCTGTCCACGCCGTGGACGTCGAAGTTCATCGCGTCGAAGAAGGTGACCGCTTCGGAGCCGATCAGACCGCTGGAGCCGGTGACGAGAACACGCATCGTGGGGACCTCTTGGCTATGCCGCCCCGGAGCGCCGGGGGGCGTGAAAACTGACCAGTCGCGGGCGGGCTTATCGGCCATCCGCGACCCTCGATCCAGCCCCGCGAGCGCCCGTGCCCCGACACGAGACCCAAGGGAGCCGCAATCGTAGACCCCCCCATCCGCGACCGGGCCCGAACGCGTGTGTGCGTCGCGTAAACCCTTTCGACGACGAACGACGCGCCCGCCGGCGTCGTACGCCCCCGGGCGATCCCAAGTTCTTCCCCCGGCGCGCTTCACCGGCGCCCCCGACGGGCCGATCGCTATAGTCCCGCCCCTTTTTCCCGGACCGGTCGGACCACGCCCCGGCAGGGGCCACGACCCTCCAACCCCCCATGGTGGGAGCCCGCACCGTGTCGCTCGTCAAACGAATCCTGGTCACCGGCGGCGCCGGCTTCCTCGGCTCCCACCTCTGCGACCGACTCGTCGCGCAGGGACACGACGTCATCTGCCTCGACAACTTCTTCACCAGCCAGAAATCCAACATCGAGCACCTGCTGGGCAGGACCAACTTCGAACTCATCCGCCACGACGTCGTCAACCCCGTCTGGCTCGAGGTCGACGAGATCTACAACATGGCCTGCCCCGCCGCACCGGGCCACTACCAGTACAACCCCATCAAGACCATGAAGACCTCCGTCATGGGCGCCATCAACATGCTCGGCCTCGCCAAGCGTTGCCGCGCCAAGGTCCTCCAGGCCTCCACCAGCGAGGTCTACGGCGACCCGGAAGTCCACCCACAGCCCGAATCCTACAAGGGCTCGGTCAACACCCTGGGCCCGCGCGCCTGCTACGACGAGGGCAAACGCGCCGCCGAAACGCTCTTCATGGACTACCACCGGATGCACCGCGTCAACATGCGCATCATCCGCATCTTCAACACCTACGGCCCGCGCATGCACCCCTACGACGGACGCGTCGTCTCCAACTTCATCCGCCAGGCACTCAAGGGCGAGGACATCACCATCTACGGCGACGGGTCCCAGACCCGATCCTTCTGCTACTGCGACGACCTCGTCGAGGGCATCATCCGCATGATGAACGGGCCCGACGAGTTCGTCGGACCCGTCAACCTCGGCAACCCCGGCGAGTTCACCATCCTCCAGCTCGCCGAGCTGGTCAAGGAACTCACCGGCGCGCGCTCCAGCATCGTCTTCCGACCCGCCGTCGCTGACGACCCGATGCAGCGCCAGCCCCAGATCGACCTCGCGAAAAAGTGGCTGGGCGGCTGGGAGCCAACCGTCCAGCTCCGTGAAGGTCTCGCGAAGACCATCGCCTGGTTCAAGTCCATTGATATGACCAAGTACCGCGCGCCCACCCCGAACTACTGACCGGGCCCGCTCGTAACGCCGTTCCCGCCGGCCAACACACCCGCCGGCCTAGCCAACAGGAAGATCATCGATGCGTCTCACCATGGTCGGCACCGGATACGTCGGGCTCGTCACCGGCACCTGCTTCTCCAACACCGGCAACCACGTCACCTGCCTCGACGTCGATCCCTCCAAGATCGACACCCTCAACTCCGGCGGCTGCCCCATCTACGAGCCCGGCCTCACCGACCTCATCGAGCGCAACGTCGACGCCGGACGGCTCACCTTCACCACCGACAAGGCCAAGGCGTACAAAGACGCCGACATGATCTTCATCTGCGTCGGAACCCCCTCCGACGAGAGCGGCCACGCAGACCTCAAGTATGTCTTCGGCGCCGCCGACGACATCGCCGACGTCATCAAGTCCCTCGGCAAAACCCAGAAGCCCAAGACCGTCGTCGTCAAGTCCACCGTCCCCGTCGGCACCACCCTCGCCGTCAAGGCGCGCATCATCGAGCGCATCGGCAAGGAATACCCCTTCAACGTCGCCAACAACCCCGAGTTCCTCAAAGAAGGCGCCGCGATCAACGACTTCAACAAGCCCGACCGCGTCGTCTGCGGCGTCGAGAACGAGCACACCGCCGACGCCATGCGCGCCCTCTACGAGCCCTTCGTCCGCCAGGGACACCCCATCTTCATCATGGACATCCTCTCCAGCGAGATGGTCAAGTACGCCAGCAACGCCATGCTCGCCACCAAGATCTCCTTCGTCAACGAGATCTCCAACCTCTGCGAGCACTACGGCGCCGACATCAAGCGCGTCCGCGAGGGCATGTGCGCCGACAAGCGCATCGGAAACCAGTTCCTCTACCCCGGCGTCGGCTACGGCGGCTCCTGCTTCCCCAAGGACGTCCTCGCCTGCATCTCCATGGGCGATCGCGCCAACCACCCCACCACGCTGCTCAAGGCCGTCCACGACGTCAACCAGCAGCAGCGCCGCGAGTTCTTCAAGAAGATCGAGAAGCACTTCGCGAGCAAGGGCGGACTCAAGGGCAAAACCGTCGCCTTCTGGGGCATCGCCTTCAAGCCCGAAACCGACGACATCCGCGAGGCCCCCGCACTCACACTCATGCAGAACGTCCTCGACGCCGGCGGCAACGTCGTCGCCTACGACCCCGTCGCCATGGACAACTGCCGCAAGGAAATGGGCGACTCCATCAACCTCGTCGACCACATGGACGACGCCCTCCGCGGCGCCGACGCGCTCGTCATCTCCACCGACTGGGATTCCTTCAAATCCCCTGACTTCGAGACCGTCCGCGAACTCATGCGCGAACCCGTCATCTTCGACGGCCGAAACCTCTACCGCCGCGAAGCCATGAAGACCGCCGGCTTCACCTACTACTCCGTCGGACGACCCCCCGTCGTCAACGGCAAAGACGCGTAAGAAGAAGGCACGAGGCACAAGGCATCAGGCACGAGCCAAACGGGCGAGAGAGATCGCCCGTTTTTTCATGCTCTTCTCCACTCCTTCTCGGTGCCCCGGGGCATTCCTGACCCGGGCTACCCCGCCTCGCACACACAACAACCACACGCACTTACAATTGCACCAATCCTGGCCCTCTTCCCTCGTGCCTCTCGCCTCATCACCCGTGCCTTTCGCATGCACCCAATCAACCTCCACAACGCCTTCGCAACCTTCACCGACCACTGGTCCCCGCGCATCGCCGCCGAACTCAACGGGCAGATGGTCAAACTCGTGAAGTTCGAGGGCGAGTTCGTCTTCCACCACCACGACCACGAAGACGAACTCTTCCTCGTCGTCAAGGGCACGATGCGCATGGACTTCACCGACCGCTCCGAACTCGTGCGCGAGGGCGAGATGATCGTCGTCCCCCGAGGCGTCGAGCACCGCCCCGCCAGCGTCGACGGCGAGTGCCACGTCCTCCTCTTCGAGCCCGCCACCACCCTCAACACCGGCAACGCCGCCACCGACCCGCGCACGCGCGCCGACCTCGAACGCTTGTAACACGCTCCGGTTTGTCTTCATTCCTGCCCCCTCTCCTGTTCGGCGCAGCCGAATGGGAGAGGGCTGGGGTGAGGGCTACCCAACCTCCGGGCTTCCCTCCCCAACCTCTGCCTCCTCTGCGCTTCTTCTTCTTCTTCTTCTTCGGCGCCACCACACGAAGTGTGGTGCTCACCGCCTCCCGGCTTCGCTCCTCTTCTCTGACTCGCTCTTCGAAACTGAGAAAAGAAGAAGGGGCAAACACCGCACGAAGCGCAGTGTCTCCTCCTTCTCCCCCCTGCTCCCCACTCCCTCTTCCCCACTCCCTTCCCCTACAACACCTTCAGATAGATCGTCGCCGCCGACACCACCAGCAGCATCCCCGCCAGCGCAACCGGCCCGAAAAGCCACGCGACGCGCACCGGCGCTGGCCACGCGCGCAGCGACTCTCTCGAGGGTTGCGCGCACGCCGCCAGCCAGATCACGCCGCACAGCACCGGGGGCTCGACATAGCGCTGCCACGCCTGCGAGTTCGCCATCTGCGCCGCGCACCAGCACGCGCCCGCCACCAGCAGGATCGTCGCGCAGCGCGCCCGCGCATCGCCCCGCGCCGCCGCCGCTCTCCACAGCAGCAGCAACACCAGCGCGCCGACCGGCGCCAGCGCGACGAACACCACCGAACGATCCCCCACGCTCGGCGCGCGCCGGACGACCTCCCACAGCCACCCGAACTTGCGCCCGGCGTCCGCGTCCCACGCCGTCGACGGCGCGAGCGCGGCGAACAGCCCCAGCGCAACCGTCCCGAGCACGATCGGGTCGCGCGCACGCAGCGCCTTCGCCTGCTCCCACGCCGCCGGCACGAACGCCGCGCCGAAGATCCCAGCGAGCGAGAGCGCCAGCGCCGGGACCGACAGCGACACACCGCTCGCGTGCTTCTCCACGAACGAAGGCGGGATCAGCCCGCCCCACATCCACGCGAACCACCCCAGCAGCGCCAGCGGCGCCAGGCACGCGAACGCGCCGACGACCAGACGCGCCGCCGCGTCGCGCTTCGACGCCTCTGCGCGCGGCACGAGCCCGACGCGATCCGCCATCGGGCGCACGAACCCGATCCACCCCGTCGCGCCGGCCCCGGCGCACGCCGCGACGAACAGCGGCGCGATCGTCCAGATATGGATCTGTCGCGTCGCCACCGCCAGCGTCGCGCCCAGCCCGCCGATCGCCAGTTTCGACGCCAGCCCGCCCCCGAACGCGGCGCACCCGACCGCGATCGCGACCATCCCCAGCGCCGCGTTGTCGGTCGTCATCCACGACGCCGCCGCGAGCACATACGACGACGCGACCAGAGGCAGGCACAGCGCCACGCCGCGCTTCCAGCCCGCCAGCGCCGACGCGAACCACGCCGCCGCCCCGACGAACACCACGCTCAGCGCCAGCGTCACGCCCCGAAGCCCCTCGTCACTCACGCCGGCGCGGCTCGCCCCCGCCAGCAGCAGGTGATACCCCGGCGCCGTCGCCGAGTTGTAATCGCGGATGTTCACCCCCGGCCACTGCGCAGCCATCGCCCGCACCACGGGCAGGTGATAGTCGTTCGCGTCGTACGCCTCGCCCGTCGTGTACCGCCGCACCCCGTCGTCGCCGGGAGCGCCCAGGTCCTGCCCGAACAGGATCACCGGCCCCGCCAGGAGCGCAAGAATCGCCCCCACGACCAGCGCGCCCACCAGCCGATTCGTGTGATTCTTCCTCGTGTTCACGGGCGCCCTTCCTGCATGCCGAACGCGATCCGGCCGATTTCGTAGCATATCGGCCTGCCGACACCCCGCCTTCCACCGGATCCCCCCCGCACCAGCCCTCACGCGTGACGACCACCACAACGCATCACGACGACGAAGGCGCCTCCGCGGCGCGACAGCGACCGCTCTGGCGCAGTCTCCTCAAGCTCGCGCGCCCCAAGCAGTGGGCCAAGAGCGTCTTCGTCCTCATCGGGCCCTTCTACGGCCTGCGCGACCTCGCCGCCCAGGGCTACTCCCTGCGCGACATCGCGATCCCCGCCTTCACCGCCGCCGTCCTCTTCGCCCTCGCCAGCAGCGCGTGCTATGTCGTCAACGACATCGCCGACCGCGACGCCGACCGCCTCCACCCGCGCAAGCGCAGCCGGCCCATCGCCAGCGGCGCCGTGCGCGTCCCCGTCGCACGCGTCTTCGCGGCCTGCCTGCTCGTCCTCGCCTTCGGCGGGCTCGTCCTGCTCCCATCCCCCGCCAGGCCCTGGGTCGCCCTCTTCCTCACGCTCTATGTCGGCAATGTCTTCGCCTACTCGGCGCGCATGAAGCACATCGTCATCGCCGACGTCATGAGTCTCGCGATGGGCTTCGTCCTGCGCGTGATGGGCGGGTGCGCCGCCGTCGGCATCGCGCCCTCCATCTGGCTCCTCAACGTCACGCTCTTCCTCGCGATGTTCCTCGCCTTCGGCAAGCGCCTGGGCGAACGACGAACGCTCGCCTCCTCTCGCGGCGCCTCGCCGATCATCTCCGGCGACGCCAGCGCCCATCGACCCGTGCAATCCGTCTACACCGACGATCTCCTGCGCATGATGGTCGTGGTCACCGGCGTCGCAACCCTGATGGGCTACGCCGCCTACGCGCAGGCGAAAGAAGCCGACCACCACGGCCAGTTCCCCTGGCTGTGGATCACCATGCTCCCGGCCACCTATTGCCTGCTGCGCTGCATCGTGCTCCTCGAACGAGGCGAGCACGACGACCCCACCGAGCTCGCCACGAAGGACCTTCCCTTCCAGGTGAGCGCCGGGGCCTTCGCGGTGATCACCGCGTCGTGGTTCTGGTTTCTGGGGAACGACCCCGGCGCGGCCGCGGCTCTGCTGACCCGCTGACCCGCGACGCGATCAGGCGGCCGAGTTCGGGTCGTTGTCGCCGCGGAACTCGCTGAGCTTGTAGCTCGCCTCGACATCGCCCGCCAGCGCGTCCAGCGCGCTCTGCATGCGATCGAGCGTCTTGTCGATCGACTGCGCCAACTCGTGATGATTCATCACCCGAGGGTCGGGGCGCGAGAGCACCTCGCGCACGCCGCCGGGGAATCGCAGGGCCCGCGGCTCGCTCTCACTCGTCGCGGAACGCTTCGCGCGGGCCGGCCTTGGATCGTTGATGTACCTGAGGTTGACCATGGGTTCGATCCCCCTTTCCTTCCAGTTCCTGGAAGGTGGGATCGGCCCGACTCGCCCGCCGCTTCAGCCCCATTCGGTGCAAAGGGTCCACTATCGGACCGTGCCGCGCTCTACCCGGCGCCAACCGCGCACCCCGTCACCCTCTATCAGGGGTCCGGCGTCGTTCCCGGGCGTCGCGACGCGCCGCCCAAGCGGCGCTCCGTCCCGTCGAGCAGGCGCCGGATGTTCTCGCGATGGCGCACCACCACCAGCAGCGCCATCGCCAGGCCCACCGTCCAATACGGCCACGCGCGCGCCGCGGCCTCGAACGCGCCGATCGTCTCGCCGCGCGACGCCAGCATCGCCCCCGCCGCCACGAAGGGCGCCAGGCACAACGCCGCGACGATCGACGACAGACTCACGTACCTCGTCACCCTCGCGCACGCGATCCACACGACCAGCGCGCCCAGCGCCGGGAGCGTGATCTGGGGGAACACCCCCAGCATCGCGCCGAAGCCCGTCGCGACGCCCTTGCCACCCTTGAAGCGCAGCCACACCGGGAACACATGCCCCACGATCGTCGCCGCCGCCAGCGCCAGATGCGTGAACGCCTGCGCCGTCGTCGGGAAGCGGTTCGCCGCGACGCCCAGCCACAGCCCCAGCAGCAGCGTGGGCAGCAGGCCCTTCAGCACGTCGAGCGCGAAGCACAGCGAACCGACTTTCTTCCCCAGCACGCGCATCGCGTTGGTCGCGCCGATGTTCCCCGACCCGTGCGCGCGGATGTCCACGCCCCTGGCGAACCCCAGCAGCAGCCCGAAGGGGATCGACCCCGCGAGGTAGGCGAGCAGCAGCGCGACGAGAAAGGCGGCGGTGTCGCTCATCGCGATCGGCGCGTCAGCGCTTCATCACTGCAGGTTCACCGGCATCACGACATAGACGAAGTCGCCCCCGGACTTGAACAGCCCGGGCTTGTTCGGCGCCTTCAGCTCCAGGATCACGCTGTCGTCGGCGATGACCTTCAGCGCGTCGGTGATGAACGCCGGGTTGAAGCCGATCTCGATCGGCTCCCCGTCGTACGCCGACGTCGGCACGTCGATCTCCGACTCGCCCATCTCCGGGGCGCGGCTCGAAAGGCGCAGCTTGTCCTTGTCCAGCGCCAGACGCACGCCGCGAGACTCCTCGTTGGTCAGCAGCGCCGCGCGGCGAACGCCCGACAGCAGCGTGTCGCGATCGAACGACGCCTTCTTGTCCTGATCCTTGGGGATCACATCCATATACGGGGGGAACGCGCCCTCCACCAGGTTGCTCGACAGCGTCGCGCGCGGCTCGCCCCCCGGGCCCTCGCCGAACGCGAAGAGGATCTGCGAATCCGTCACCGCGATGCGCACCACCTCGTCCGATTCGTCGATCAGCTTCTGCACCAGCCCCAGCGCCTTGGTCGGGACGATGCAGTTCGTCGGGTGATCGCCCGCCGGCGCAGGGTTCGTCAGCGACGCCTTCGCCAGCGCGAGCCGGCGACCGTCCGTCGCGACCATCTCGATGCGCTTCCCGTCGCGCTTCAGCAGCACCCCGTTGATCGCGTAGCGGCTCGTCTCGCGCGCCGTCGCGAAGGTCGTCCGCGCGATGATCGTCGCCAGGTCGCCGGCGTGGATCGCGAAGGTGTCGCGCGCGCCCTTGGCCGCGTCCGTGTAGCCCGGCACCGGAGGGAACTCGCCCGGCGGGTACCCGAACACCTTGAACTTCGCGTCCGCCCCCAGCACGTGGCAAACCTCTTTATCCGCGTCGAGCGTGATCGTGCTGTCGCTCTCCTGCGCCGAGATGATCTGCGTCAGCTTCGCCGAGGGCACCAGCGCCTCGCCCGCTTCCTGAACGTCCACGTGCGTGGTCGTCATCCGCAGCGCGACCTCGGCGTCCGTCGCGCTCAGCGTCAGCACGCCGCCTTCCTTGCCCTTCGTCGCCGACAGCTTCACGCAGGTGAGCTGAGGGCGCGGCGTGCGCGACGCGACCACGCTGTTGACCAGATTGACCGCGTCCAGCAACGCGGGGCGATCGCAGATGACCTTCATGAGCGCACCTCTCTCAGTACAACAGCCAACCCCCGACGCGAGGATCGCTCGAGGGCTCGCTCGCGCGTCGACGATCAGGACCGAACGACCAGCGCGAGAACGAGGGACAGTGTACCTGCGCCAGCGACGCCCGACAGGTTGGGCCAGCCACCCGGGATCAGGCCCTTGCCCGGCCCGGCGCCCCGGCCCCGGTCGTACTTGTGGAATCTGCGCCGAAAGCGGATACTGGGACGCAGTCCGACTACTGTGCAAGCCCGGCGCCGCGCCGGACGCCTGTACCCTGCCCGAAAACCTCCCCCCTCTCCCAGGGGATCGTTGTAGCAAGGAGCCCGCATGTCGTTCGAAGCCGCAATCCACGCCCAGGCCATCGAACTCTGCAAGTTGTCGCTGGACATGTGCGCCGCCTCCGGGAGCGGGCACCCGACCACCGCGATGTCGCTCAGCCACATCACGACGGTCCTCATGTTCCACACGATGCGCTGGAGCCCCGAGCACCCCGATTACCCCACCTCCGACCGCCTCGTCCTCTCCGAGGGCCACGCCGTCCCGGTCGTCTACGCCGCCTGCGCCAAACTGGGCGTGATGGTCGGCAAGGACCCCACCGAACGCCGCCCCCTCACGATCGAGGACCTCGTCCACCTGCGCGACGCCGACTCCGTCCTCGACGGGCACCCCAACCCCGAGGAGGGCTTCCCCTTCTTCGACGCCGCCACCGGCTCGCTGGGCATGGGCCTCTCCGTCGCCGCAGGCCTCGCCGAGGGCGCCCGTCTCGACGGGTACGACAAGAAGATCTACTGCATCATCGGCGACGGCGAGTCGCGCGAGGGCCAGATCGCCGAGGCGCTCGACTTCATCGCCGAGCGCCGCCTCTGCCGCGTCCTCCCGATCTTCAACTGCAACAACTACGGGCAGGCCGACAAGGTCAGCAACCAGCAGTCCGCCGATGTCCTCGCCGCCAAGCTCAAGGCCGCCGGCTACACCGTCCACGACATCAACGGGCACGACCCCGCCCAGATCAAGGCCGCCTTCGACGCCTTCGTCGCGCTCCCCGAAGAGGCCGCCCCCATGGCCGTCGTCGCGCGCACCGTCAAGGGCTGGGGCTCCCCGATGATGCAGGGCGGCGGCTGGCACGGCAAGCCCGCCGAGGGCTCGCAACTCGAGCGCGCCAAGGCCGAACTCGACGAACGCCGCGCCGAACTCACCAGCGCCCTCGCCTCCACCGACCGCTTCACCATCCAGCCCCCGCCCCAGGCCCCGGCGCGCCAGTTCAAGGCCGACGAACTCCCACCCCTCGCGCAGACCATGCGTAAGTACGACATGGAGTCCGTCCTCCACACCGGCAAGCTCGCCACACGCAAGGCCTACGGCGTCGGGCTCCGCGCGCTCGGGCACGCCAACGACCGCGTCGTCGTCCTCGACGCCGATGTCTCCAACTCCACCTTCGCCGAGTACTTCAAGAAGGACCAGGCCCTGCGCGACCGCTTCGTCGAGTGCAAGATCGCCGAGCAGAACATGATCTCCGCCGCCGCTGGCATGTCCGCCGCCGGCTTCATCCCCTTCGTCTCCACCTTCGCCAAGTTCGTCACCCGCGCCTACGACCAGATCGAGATGGCGATGAACTCCGGCGCCAACATCAAGATCGTCGGCAGCCACGCCGGCATCTCCCTCGCCTCCGACGGGCCCAGCCAGATGTCCCTCCCCGACATCGCCTGGTTCCGATCCCTCTCCACCACCCGCGACCATCGCGGCAACCCCGGCTGCTACATCCTCCAGCCCGCCGACGCCTACGCCGCCTACGCCCTCACCGAAGCCATGGCCGAGCACGACGGCATGTGCTACATGCGCACCCTCCGCCCCGAGACCGAGTTCCTCTACAACGAGAACACCGTCTTCAACCTGGGCGGCTTCGAAGTCCTCAACGAGGGACGCGATGTCCTCCTCGTCGCCTCCGGATACATGGTCCACGAGGCCAACAAGGCCCTCGACGGCCTCGACCGCGCCGGCGTCTCCGCCACCCTCGTCGACCTCTACTCCCTCCCCTTCGACTCCGAGGCACTCATGGACCTCGCCAACAAGAACGGCGGCTACGTCGTCACCCTCGAAGACAACTACGGCGGCGCCATCGGCTCCGCTGTCGCCGACGCCATGACCGAGTCCGGCGACGCCTTCACCCTCAAGCAGATGTTCGTCCGGCGCATCCCCAAGAGCGCACGCACCCCCGAGGAAGTGATGGACATGTGCGAGCTCTCGCACAAGCACATCGTCGCCGGGGTCCTCGAGCTCCTGGGCGTCGGCGCCGTCTGAGCAACGCCACCCGAATCACACCCGCACGGGCCGAGCCACGCTCGGCCCGTGTTCTTTTTCCACGCCCTTGATCCCGCCCCCCCGGCACGCTGCAATGCCTGCGTGAGCACCAAAACACACGAGCCCTCCAAGCGCCTCGCCCTCGCGCACGCCGCCGCCGACGCGATCGACGCGCGACGGCGCGACATCCAGGCCCTCCGGCTCATCGCGGGCTTCGACGGCGCCGTCGACTCCATCATCCGCGTCGTCGACACCCGCGCCTCGCGCGACGACTACTCGCCCATGCGCTCCATGGCCCAGTTCGCCGAGCGCATCCAGACCCACGTCGGACGCAACATCAACATCGAGTTCGTCGCCGAGCAGGTCAAGATCGGCGGCAACGGGCCCCTCTTCGCCAACCCCTTCACCAAGTGGGGCGCCAAGACCTGGTACATCGGCGCGCTCCTCCTCGACGACGACTCCCTCGACTCGCGCACGACCCACCCCGTCTTCGACGAGTTCATCCAGCGCTGCGAGAAGGTCTACCCCGTCGCGGCCCCGGCCCTCTCCGACGCCTGCGAGTTCTCCGACGGCAAGGTCATCATCGGCAAAACCGCCGCCCAGGACATGGTCTCGTGGGAGCGCGTGCTCGACGCCGTGGGCGGCGCCGAAGCGCTCGTGCGCATGTTCACCGACGCCTCCCTCTTCGCGCCCATGAACTGGACGATGCTCACCGGCATGACCGACCTGTGGCGACGCATCGCGCGCGAGGTCATGCCGCGCGTGCCGGCCGACAAACGCCCGGCGGTGTTCATCGACCTCGCCGACCCCACCAAGCGCAGCGAGGCCGACCTGCGAGAGGCGCTCGACGCCCTGCGCGAGCTGAACCAGCACGCGCGACTGACCCTGGGCTGCAACTTCAACGAGTCCTCGCGCATCGCGCGCGTGCTCGGCGCGCCGCTCCCCGAGAACGACGCCGACCTCGCGCCGCGCGCCGGCGCGCTCCGTGACATCATGGGCATCCACGCCGTCTGCGTGCACACCCGCCACCGCGCCGCCGCCGCCAACGAGCACGGCTCCGCCCAGTTCGACGCCGCCTTCACCAAAGACCCCGCCATCAGCACCGGCGCAGGCGACAACTTCAACGCCGGCTACGCCCTGGGCGCGGCCCTCGACCTCGAGCTGCCCCACCGCCTCGCGCTGGGCGCCGCCAACAGCGGGTTCTACGTGCGCAACCGCACCCCCACCACGCTCGACCAACTCGTCAAGTTCCTGCGCGAGATGCCCGAGCCCGAGTTCCACTGACCGGCGCCCACGAACGGCGCGTCAGGGCTTCTTCGGTCGCGGCATGGCCTCGCCAAGCCCCATCACGCGACGCCACGCGCTCACCTGACCCAGGTGCATCATCGTGTGCGCCTGCAGCATGAACGCCACCTGCGAGCCGATCGTCGGGAACATCTCCTTCATCGGCCCGGGGTTCGCCGACGCCAGCACCTCGTCGTTCACGCCCCCGAGGAACTCGATCAGCGCCGAGGTCCGCTCGTTGTAGTGCGCCGCGACCTCGTCGAGCGAGGGGTACTTCGTCCCCTCCGGGTCGTGCTCGCACTCGGCGTACGGCGAGAACAGCTCGTCGTACCGGGCCGGGTTGCCCTTCACCAGGTCGGGTCGACCCAGCATCGGGAAGAGCTTGTCCGGATAGATCGAGAGATGCCCGTACACGAAGGTCGGGTGATTCGTCTTCACCCCCTTCGGCATCAGGTTGGCCGCTTTCGGGTCGATGCCCGGAAGCAGCGTCTGCGCGTACCCGTGCGAGCGCTTCGCCCCGGGGATGATGGTCTGCGCGATGTAATGTTTCTGCTGGTGAAGATCACGACCTTCGAACTGGTGTCCCATGCGAGAACAATAGTGGTGCGCCTGGGTCTATTCCCCGCCCCGGCGCGCGATCAGGCGGCCCGCGGCGTCCGTACAATCTCTCGATGACCCGGGCACGCGACATCGCGAACGCCGCCCACCGACGCCTCTGGCTCGCCGGCGTGGTCCGCGCCGCCGGGCGGTGCGCAACCCTTGCAGCCGCAGGGGGTCTCGCGTTCGTCCTCGCCGACCGCGCCCTCGCGCTCCACCTGCCCGTTTGGGCGCTGGTCGCCGCCCCGCTCGCGCTGGGCGCCGGCGCGTCCCTCGCCCTCGGAGCGCGCGCCAGGCGGCGAGCCGGCGACGCGTCCGTCGTCGTCGACCACGCGCTGGGCCTGCGCGATCGCGTCTCCTCGGCGATCGCCCTCGAACGCGACGACGCCGACGCGTTCGCGATCCTCGCGCAGCGCGAGGGCGAGCGCGCCTCGCAGACCGTCGACCTGCGCCGGGCCATCCCGCTGCGGTTCGACAACTGGTGGGTCGGCGCGCCCATCGCCACCGGCGCGCTCCTCGCCGGCGCCATCCTGCTGCCCACTTGGGACGCGCTCGGGCGCGACGCGCAGCGCGTCGAAGAGGTCGCGCGCCGCGCCGAGATCGACGAGGCGACGCGCACCATCGACGACGCCGCCCAGCGCGCCCGCGAGGCGCTCGCGCAGGCCGCCGTCGACGCGGCGACACCCGAGCAGCTCGCCGCCCTCGACGAGATCGAGCAGGAGCTCGCGCAGGGGCGCATCCGCCCCGACGAGGCCCGCGCGCAGGCCGCCTCGCGCCTCGACGACCTCGCGCAGTCCTTCGAAGACCGCGCCGATCGCGACGACCGCGCCGCCGACGCGCTCGCCGAGCGCTTCGGCGCCCTCGACGCCGACACGCGCGAGACCGGCGCACGAGACCTCGAAGACGCCCTGAAACGCGCCGATTTCGACGCCGCCCGGCGCGCCCTCGAACAACTGCAGCGCGACCTCGCGAGCCAGAACGACGCCGATACCGACAGCGCGCGAGAGCGCCTCGCGCGCGACCTGGACTCCATCAGCCGCGCGCTCCAGGACGCCGCCCGCCAGCGCGAACTCTCCGGCGCCTCTCGCGACACTCCCCCCACGCCCGAGCCCGACGCCCCTCGCAACCCGGACGCCTTCGACGCGCTGCGCGAGCAGGGCCTCCCCAGCGCACGCGCGAACGAACTCGCCGACCAGCGCGACCCGCGCGCCCTGCGCGACGCCCTCGAGCGCGAGGGGCTCACCCCCGAGCAGGCCGACCGGCTCGCGCGACAGATCGCCGAGCAGAACCGGCGTCTCGACGCGCAGGAACAGGCCGAGCGCGACGCGCAGGACCTCGCCGACGCGCTGCGCGACCTCTCGCGCGACGTGCGCGACAACGCCGTGCCCCCGCCGCCCCCGCCGCCCCCCGAGCCGGCGCAACCGCCCCAGCCCCCGCAGCCCGACGACGGCGCGCAGGACCCGCAGCGCCAGACCTCACCCTCCACCCAGGGACGCGAGGACCCCCAGCAGCCCGGGCAGAAGCAATCCGACAAGGACCCCGGCGCCCAGCAGCGCAACCCGCAGCAGGGCCCCTCGCGCGATGTCGGCACGGACCAGGGCGACGAGCAGCAGCGATCCACCGAGCGCGGGCGCACCGTCGACGACGCGCAGAAGCCCGACGCGCAGAAGCCCCAGCCCGGCACGCAGGACGCGCCCTCGAGCGCCAAGGACGACGCCGCCTCGCCCTCCAGCCAGCCCCCGCCCCCCAACTCGCAGCCCACGCAGCGAGAAAGCGGCGCCCAGGGCAACGCGCAGGAGAACGACACCAAGGGCGCGCCCTCGCCCGGCGCCGACCAGGACGCGCAGCGCGAGCAGCAGTCCGCCGCGCAAGACGACTCGGGCCGAGAGGGCGATCGCTCGGCGCAGGGCGAGGGCGTCGGACGCGCGATGGACAAACTCCGCGAGATGCAGCGCCGCCAGCAGGACGCGCAGCAGAGCCGCGAGACGGCGCAGCGCGTGCGCGAACAGGCCGAGCAACTCCTCGAGCAGATGAGCCCGGAGGAACGCGAGCAGGCCAGGCGGCTCGCCGACCTCCTCGCGCAGGAGCAGGGCCCGACGCAGCCCTTCGACGCGCCGCGCTTCGATGATCTCGACGCGCGCCAGGCCCCGCGCAACGACGCCGACGACGCCGGGCGCGTCATCGCCGAGTGGCTCTCTCAGGGACGCGCCGATCGCGACGACGCCGTCGGACGCGCCGACGCCCAGCGCCGCATCACCGACGCCGCCCGCGGCGCCCAGCGCGCCATCGAAGAGCAGCAGACGCCGCCGCGCTACGCCGACATGATCAGCCGCTACTTCCGGCGCCTCCCCGACGCGGCACGACAGGCGACCGACGGCGCGACGCCTCCCACCCAGCGCGCCCCAGCGCCGACAGCCCCCGACGCCGCCCCCAGGCCCTGACGACAGCGCCGGAACCCACGCGTGACCATCCGCTTCGACGACCCAGCATGGCTCGCGCTCGCCGCCCTCGCGATCCCCCTCGCGTTCGTCGCGCTGCGATGGCTCCACGCGATGTCGCGCGCCCGGCGCTGGAGCGCCGTCGTCGTGCGCACGCTCCTGTTGCTGCTCATCGCCGGCGCGCTCGCCGGCGCGTCGAGCGTGCGCACCACCACGCGCCTCGCCGTCATCGCCGTCGTCGATGTCTCCGACTCCGTGCGCACCCTCGCCTTCCCCGATCGCGCCGAGGCCTACTCCACCGCCCTGCGCGCCTGGTTCGAACGGGCCAAAGACACACGCAACCCCGACGACCTCTTCGGCGTCGTCGCCTTCGACGCCCGGCGCGCCGCGCTCCTCGCGCCGGCGGCGCGCGACACCGGGGAGCTCGACTTCTCCCTCTCCATGCGCGAGGGAACCAACATCGAGGACGCCCTCCGCTTCGCCAACGCCATGTTCCCCCCCGGCGCGTCGCGCCGAATCCTCCTGGTCTCCGACGGCGTCGAGACCGGCGGCGACGCGCTCGCCGCGGCCAGAGACCTCTCCTCCGGCGCCGCCGCCACCCCGGTCGATGTGCTCCCCATCGTCTACGCGCCCCAGCGCGAAACCATGATCGAAGCCCTCGACGCGCCGCCCTCCGCCGCGCGCGACTCCATCGTCCCGGTGCGCGTCACCCTGCGCGCCACCGGGCGCACCGCCGGCACGCTGCGACTCTTCCTCGAAGGACGCCCCGTGCGCGACGAGTCCGGCGCAACCTCGCGCCGCGTCGAGTTCGGCCCCGGGCGCACCGTCGAGACCTTCCAGGTCCGCCTCGACGACCGGCGCGTCAACCGCTTCGAAGCCATCTTCGACCCCGACGCCGACGACGAAGGCGTCCCCATCGGCGATCGCGTCGCGTCCAACAACCGCGCCGAAGCGTTCACCATCTCACCCGGGCGCGGCGCCGTCCTCCTCGTCGACGGCGTCAGCGACGCCTCCCCCGCCGGGCCCGGGCGCACCCTCGCGCGCACCCTCGCGCAGGGCGGCGTCGATGTCGAAGTCGTTGCGCCGCGCGAGATCCCACCCGACCCGCTCACCCTCCAGAACTACGACCTCATCGCGCTCCAGAACGTCGCCGCCGACGATGTCTCGCTCGGAGTGCAGCAGCTCCTCGCCGACGCCGTCACGCGCTCGGGCGCAGGGCTCGTGATGATCGGCGGGCCCAACTCCTTCGGCGCAGGCGGCTGGAAGGGCTCGCCCCTCGAGCCCCTCCTGCCCGTCACGCTCGACCTGCCCGAGCAGCTCATCGTCCCCCCCGCCGCGATCGTCATCGTGCTCGACTCCTCCGGCTCGATGGCGATGTCCGTCCTGGGCAGCGGGCGCAGCCAGCAGGACATCGCCAACGAGGGCGCCGCGCGCGCCATCCTCTCGCTCGACGAGCAGGACCTCGTGGGCGTGCTCGAGTTCAACAACTCCACGCGCTTCGTCGTCCCCCTGGGCCCCAACCGCGACGCGCGCGCCTCGGCGCAGCGCGTCCGATCCATCGTCCCCGGCGGCGGCACCAACCTCTACCCGGCGATCGCCCAGGCCGGCGACGCCCTCGCGCAGGTCGACGCCCAGGTCAAGCACGTCATCGTCCTCTCCGACGGCATCGCCATGGGATCGGCGCGCGTCGGCTACGACGCCGTCGAACGCATGCGCGACCAGGGCATCACCGTCTCCACCATCGCCGTGGGCGACGGCGCCGACACCGAAACCCTCCAGGAAATCGCCCGACGAGGCAGCGGCGCGTTCTACCGCGTCATCGACCCCAACACCCTGCCTCGCATCTTCCTGCGCGAGACGCGCGTCGTGCGCAAGCCCCTCCTGCGCGAGGGCGAGTTCGCGCCCGTCATGCTCCCCTCCGGTTCGCCCATCACCTCGGGCGTTTCGCCCTCCACCCCGCCGCTGTTCGGCTATGTCCTCACCCAGCGACGCGACGGCGCGCAGGCCACCTACGCGATCGACTCGCCCTCCGGAGAGCCGATCCTCGCGCACTGGAACGCCGGGCTCGGACGCGTCGCCGCCTTCACCTCCGACGCGCACGACAACTGGGCGCGCGCCTGGCTCGCATGGCCCGGCTACGCCCAGCTCTGGACGCAACTCGCGCGCACCGTCGCGCGCCCGCCCGCGACGCGCGGCTACGACCTCGCGACCGACATCCAGGGCGACACCCTCGCGCTGCGCCTCGACGCGCGCGACGACGAGGGCAGACCGCTCGACCTCCTCACCGTCCCGGGCGTTGTCTACCTGCCCGACGGCACGCGCGAAGAAGTCACCCTCGCGCAGACCGGGCCGGGCGTCTACGAGGCGCGCCTCGACGCGCCCGAGAGCGGCGCCTACATCGTCGCCCTCACGCCCCGACTCGGCGAACGCGCCCTCGCGCCCGTCCTGGGCGGCGCGACGCGCGCCACCGGCCCCGAACTGCGCACCCTCCAATCCAACGTCGGCCTGCTGCGCGAAGTCGCGCAGCGCACCGGGGGACGCGTGCTCTCCCTCGACGACCCGACGGCGTCCGGTCTCTTCGACCGCGCCGGGCTCGAGCCCAGCCGCGCGTCGCTGCCGATCTGGCGACCCCTGCTCGTGCTCGCGATGCTCGTGTTCCTGCTGGATGTCGCGACGCGCCGCGTCGCGTGGGACCGCTGGCTGTCGCGCGAAGCGATCGCCGACCTGCGCGAAGCCGCCGCCGCCACCCGGGCCGCCAAGGCCGCCGGCGTCACCGGCGCGCTGCGCCGGGCGCGCGATCGCGCCGACGCCGATGGCCTGCCCGCCCCGGCGAAGCTCGAGCGCATGCAGTTCGACCCGCGCGCCGAGGCCGAGCGCCGCAAGGCCATCCGGCACGCCGTCCAGACCCGCCAGCGCGAGCAGGCCCAGCCCCAGCCCGCGCCCCCCCTCGCCGCCGACCCACCGAGCGCGACGCCCCAGGCCGAGCCCGAGAACGCCGCCGGTCTTCTGGCCGCCAAACGCCGGGCCCGCGAGCGCATGCAGGGCCCGGGCGACGCCTGACGCCGTCCCTCGCCCCCCCGCAGCCAACCCGGGCGCTGGGGGAATAGCCCCTCGCCCTCGCGCGTTGCCTCACTGGCCTCGTGGGGAGTGCCCAGACCCTTGGACCGAACGGAGTTCGAACAACTCGCGCTCACGCACCTCGACGCGATGCACCGCATGGCCTACACCCTCACGCGCCAACCCGACGCCGCCGCCGACCTCGTGCAGGAGGCCTACCTCCTCGCGTTCCGCGCGTGGAAGTCCTTCGAGCGGCGCGATTCCGTCTCCCCGCGCGAGGGCGAGTCGGGCGCCAGCGCCTCGATGCGGGCGTGGCTTTTCCGCATCCTCCACAACGCGCACTACACCGCCGGGCGCAAGGCCCGGCGCGCCCCGATCCTCTCCGATTCCCTCCACGCCGCCCCCGACGACGCGGCCCTCCCCACCGACGACGCGCCGGTCTGGAACCTGCGCGACCTCGACTGGGAGCGCGTCGACGCGCGGCTCAAGAACGCGATCGACGCCCTCTCCGACGAGCACCGCGCCGTGCTGCTGCTCTGGGGCGTCGAGGGCATGAAGTACCGCGAGATCGCCGAGATCGTCGGCGTCCCCCTCGGCACCGTCATGAGCCGCCTGCACCGCGCGCGCCGCACCGTCGCCGACACCCTCCTCGCCGCCACCTCGCGCAGCGACGACGACCTCGCCGTGCGCGTCCGCTCCGCGTCCGACCCGTCCCTCGCCTCCGACACCGACTGAGACACGCCGTGACCAACCGCGACGACGCCAACCCGACGCTCCACGACCCCGAACTGGGCGCGCTGGTTCGTCTCCTCGCCGACGAGGAGGCCACCCCCGCCCAGCGCGCCGACTTCGACGCGCGTCGAGAGCGACTCACGCCTGAGGCGCGCCGCGCCCTCGACGACCTGATCGCCTCCGAGCGCGCGCTGCGCGCCGCTTCCGCTCGCGCGCTCCTCGCGTCCATCCCACCGACTCCCTCCGACCTGCGCGACCGCGTCCTCCGCGCCGCGCGCGCCGACGCGCACCCGCGCGATCAACGCGCCGCGCCCGCGGCCCGCTTCACCTTCCTCCGCGCCAACTGGGCCTTCGCCGCCGCCGCCGGCGTCCTCCTCGCGCTCGTCGCCGGCATGCTGGTGCTCTCTTCCAGCGCGTTCCGCGCGCCCGTCTGGTCCGAGCACGAGGGCGCCAGCGCCTCCCTCGTCAGCTTCCTCGCCTCCGAGCACAGCCGCTGCGCCGAGATCGGCTCCAACCACGCCAACCGCAAACTCTCCACGCGCGACCCCAGGGACGCAGCCGCCCTCATCGCCCGCTTCGTCGCGACCGACCCGGACCGCGTCCTCAACGCCGTGGGCGAGGGCTTCCGCTTCCTGGGCGCCGGCCCCTGCGCCGTGCCGGGCGGCGGCGCCTCCATCCACCTCGTCTTCGTCTCCGACGACGAGTCCTGCGCCCCGGTCAGCGTCTTCCTCCAGGACGCCTCGGCGCGCAGCCCCGACACCCTCCCCGGCGCGCCCGTCTCCCTCGGGCACTGCCCCGACGGCTCGGCCCTGCGCATGGCGCGCGTCGACATTCGCGGCGCCCTCCTCTTCGTCGCCGCCCCCACCGACGAACTCGCCGACCAGATCGTCGCACGCCTCGCCGGGCGATGACCGGAGCGTCTGAGTCCCCGTTCCGGGGATTCCAGATCGTCCCGTCCTTCGCGAGATCTTCACCGGCTCGCCACCGGCGCCCCCAAAGCCCGTATAAAGAGCGTTCGCGTCAGCGCGCCGTCGGGCGTCTTGGGCGTCGCCCTGCGCCGCGTTGACTCGTCTTCGGAACGGTTCATCCACAGTCTTCGCCCCCCGCGACAGCCCAGGAGGCACGCATGCGAGCATCAAAGTCTTTCACCCTTGCGCTGGCGCTGGGACTCTCCGTCCCCGCCGCCCTCGCGCAGTCGTCGGGCCAGCCCGACGCCATGCCCACACCCGAGCAGATCGCCGCGATGGCCGCCCAGGCCCGCGGCGGCGCCGGCGCGTCCGCCAACAACAAGGACGAGTTCCCCCCCTTCGACAAGGTCATCGAGGGCTACGAGAAGGTCTCCAATGTGTCCAACGGGCGCACCATGTGGGACATCTACGTCGATAAGAAGTCCGGCAAGGTCCTCGCGTCCCTCCCGCGCAACTACGAGAACCAGAACCTCTTCATCGGCCTCACCTTCGCGGGCGGCTTCCCCACCGCCGGCATCCAGTACGGCGACATGTACGCCAAGTGGAAGCGCTACGACAAGCGCCTCGCCCTCGTCGAGCCGAACCTCAGCGTCCGCGCCACCAGCGACGCGCAGGTCCGCGCCTCGCGCGATCAGCTCTTCACCGACCGCGTCATCATCGACATCCCCATCCTCACCATGGGCCCCAACGGCGGCCCGGTGATCGATGTCTCCAACCTCTTCGTCAACAGCGCCGACACCTTCTTCGGCAACCAGGTCCGCGGCGCGCGCAACCAGCTCGGGCGCAACATCTCCGCCAAGGCCTTCGAAGAGAACGTCGAGCTCCGCTTCGAGGTCCCGGCCCGCGACGGACGACTCCTCCAGACCCACTACTCCGTCTCCGTCCTCCCCGAGAACACCGGCTACCGCCCGCGCAAGGCCGACAGCCGCGTCGGCTACTTCACCACCACCTTCCTCGATCTCGCCGATCCCTCCGCCGAGCAGCCCTACACCCGCTACATCAACCGCTGGAAGCTCGAGAAGGCCGACCCCAAGCTCGCGATGTCTCCCCCGCGCGAGCCCATCGTGTTCTACCTCGAGCACACCACCCCCGTGCGCTACCGGCGCTGGGTCCGCGAGGGCGTCGCCGCCTGGAACAAGTCGTTCGAACAGGTCGGCATCATCAACGCCATCGAGGTCTACCAGCAGGACGCCCTCACCGGCGCCCACATGGAAAAGGACCCCGAGAACGTCAAGTACAACTTCATCCGCTGGAACGCCAACGGCGCGTCCTTCGCCATCGGGCCCTCGCGCGTCGACCCGCGCACCGGCCAGATCCTCGACGCCGACGTCGTCATGAACGACGGATGGATCCGCGCCTACGCGCGCCAGTTCGAGCGCATCATCCCCGAGATCGCCATGGAGGGCTTCGCCCCCGAAACCCTCGCCTGGCTCGACCAGAACCCCGACTTCGACCCGCGCATCGCCTTCGCCGCCAAGGGCGACCGCGAGCGCCTCATCTCCCAGCGCAACGCCGAGCGCGCCTCCGGCAATCAGGCCCCCATGTCCGGCCACGCCGCCGCCAACGCCTCGCACCACATGCTCGGCTCCACGCAGTACGACGGGCTCTCCCATCGCGTCTCCCAGATGTCCGGCTACTGCAACCACGGCGCCTTCAAGTCCATGGACATCGGCATGGTCCGCCTCGGCATGGACGCCATCGACGCCTTCATCCTCGCCGACAGCAAGGGACAGAACATCGACGGCGTCCCCGAGGACTTCATCGGGCCCCTCATCCGCGACGTCGTCATCCACGAGGTCGGCCACGTCCTGGGCCTGCGCCACAACTTCGTCGCCTCCTCCCTCTACTCCATCGAAGAGATGAACTCGCCCGAGATGAAGGGCAGGCCCATCACCGCGTCCGTCATGGACTACAACCCCATCAACATCAACTACGGCGACGGGCCCGTCCAGGGCGACTGGGGCATGAACGAGCCCGGGCCCTACGACACCTGGGCCATCCGCTACGGCTACGCCGACGACAAGGACGTCCCCGCGATCCTCGCCGAGTACACCAAGCGCGAGAACCGCTACCTCACCGACGAAGACACCTTCGGCCCCGATCCCCTCGCCCGTCGCTACGACTTCGGCGCCAACCCCCTCGACTGGGCCGACTCACGCATGCGACTCGTCCAGGACCTGCGCAAGAAGATCCTCGACCGCGCCATCAAGGACGGCGACGAGTGGGAAAAGGTCCGCTTCCACTACCTCACCCTCCTCGGTCAGCACACCCTCGCCGTCGGCACCGCCGCCAACTGGGTCGGCGGGTCCCACATCACCCGCTCCGTCCGCGACGAGAAGAACGATGTGCCCCCCATCGTCGACATCGACCCCGAGATGCAGCGCCGCGCGCTGCGCTTCGTCGTCGACAACGCCTTCAACGACGACGCCTTCGGCCTGACCAACGAGCTCCTCTATCGCATGTCCGTCAGCAAGTGGTGGGACGAGGGCGGCCTCAGCTCCCTCTTCCAGGACCCCACCTTCGATGTCCATGACCGCATCGCCGCCATCCACACCGCCGCGATGACCATGATCCTCAACCCCACCTCCCTGCGTCGCGCCTACGACAACGAATTCCGCGTGCCCAACGAGAAGGACGCGCTCACCGTCGCCGAGATCATGGACACCATCAAGGACTCGGTCTGGACCGAGCTCGACAAGACCCCCTCCAAGTCCTACACCAACCGCGACCCGATGGTCTCCTCGCTCCGCCGCAACCTGCAGCGCCAGCACATCGACCGTCTCGTCGCCCTCGCGCGACCCTCCGCCTCCTTCGGCGCCTCCGGCAAGCCCGTCGCCAACCTCGCCGTTCTCCAGATGCGCGAGCTCGAAGCCAAACTCACCAAGGCCGTCGAGAACAAGAACCGCCTCGACCGCTACACCCTCGCGCACCTCGCCGACAGCCACCAGCGCATCAAGCAGGCCCTCGACGCGCAGTACATCTACAACATCGACGACATCCGCGTGAACATCTCCTCCCCCTTCTCGCCCTTCGGTCAGAACCAGGGCAACTAACCCGCCTCCACGCACCTGATCCCCTTCGGGCCGCGCCCTCCTCATCGAGGGCGCGGCCTCTTTCGTTCCGCTCCCACCCAACGCCCGCCCGGAAGCCGCCCGACCCCCTTCCCAACAACCACGGGCCCCCCTCACCCGAGGGAACCCGCGCAGAACCCGCGTGTATCATCCTTGGTCCCGTCGGTCGCACGCCGACCCCCTCACCCACCACCCAGCCGAGACGAGAGAGCGATGATCCAACGACTTTGTGTCCGTCGACGCGCACCCCGCACCACCGGGGCCTTCGCCGCCTCCCTCCTCGCCGTCGCGCTCGCGTCCGCCGCGTCCGCGCTGCCCGAGTCCCTCGACCGCGTCCCCACCGACGCGCTCGCCGTCGTCGTCGCCCCCAGCGTCGAACGACTCGACAAGAACATCGGCTCCCTCCTGGCCGCCATCGAGATGCCCGCCGTCGCCAGCCCGGCGCAGCTCCTCTCGGTCGTTGGCCTGTCGCGCGGCATCAACATGACCCGCGCCGTCGCGCTCGCCATCATGCCCGGCGACCTCCAGGGCGAAGTGCCCCCGGCGCTCCTCCTCCTCCCGGTCAGCGACTACGCCGCCATCGCCCAGTCGCTCGGCGCCGACACCTCGGGCGCCCTCGCCCAGGGCAACGCCGCCGGCGAAGTCATCTTCATCAAGAAGATCCCGGGCGACTACGCCGCCGTTAGCCCGCTCCGCTCCATCCTCGAGCGCTACACCGGCGACGCCGGCCTCCTCAACGCCCATCGCGACGCGCTCGGCGCGACCGGCGTCTCCGTCGTCGAGCAGGGCGACGCCGCCCTCATCGCCAACATCCCTGCCCTCGCGCCCCTCCTCACACCGGCCCTCGAGAACGCGCGCAACCAACTCAAGATGCTCACCGCCCTCAGCCCCGCCGGCGGACCGGGCGCCAACTTTGACAACAACCCGCTCGAACTCGCCCTCACCAACTTCCTCCGCGACGGACGCACCGGCGTGCTCTCCCTGCGCGCCTCGGGCATGGGCCTGACCGCGACTCTCGCCGCCAACTTCAAGCCCGACTCCGAACTCGCCTCCTTCTTCTCCGCTGGCGGCAACTCCACCGAACTCCTCACCAAACTCCCCGATCAGCCCTTCCTCCTCGCCTACGCCATCGACGCCTCGGCCCCCACCGCCCAGACGCTCCTCGCCAACGCCGAGACGCTCCGCGCACAGAACCCCATCCAGCAGCAGGTCCAGATGCCCGGCCTCCAGGCCGTTCGCCAAGACCTCTCGGGCCAGGCCGGCGTCATCTACCCCAACCCGGCCGGTCTCATCGGCGGCGTCCTCGCTCGCGGCGTCTACTACTTCGCCTCACCCAACCCCGACGCCGTCATCTCCGGATACCGCTCCGCCATCACCGCTCTCAACGGCCAGTCCACCGCAGGGCTCAGCTACTCCGGCGCGTTCAACCTCGACTCCACCACCGTCGGGGGCGCCAAGGTCTCCGCCTACTCCGTCCGCGTCCAGCCCGCCCCCGGCTCGAGGGCCGCCTCACCCATGGCCATGATCTACGGCCCCGCCAACGGACCGTCCGGCTTCGTCGGGAAGGTCGCCGGGGGCGCCGTCGTCACCACCCAGCCCGACCAGCGACTCATGGAGACCGCGCTCAACGCCGCGTCTGGCAAGGGCAACCCCCTCGCCGCCAACCGCGTGTTGCGCCAGGTCCAGAGCAACCTCGCCCCCAACCGCATCTTCGAGGCCTACCTCTCCCCCAAGCCCATCCTCGATCAGATCACCCCCCTCCTGGGCATGATGGGCCGCCCCCTCGACCCCAACGCCATCCCGTCTGAACTGCCCCCCATCGGCGCCAGCGTCTCCGCCGCCGACTCCTCCATGCGGTTCGACCTCTTCGTCCCGGCCCCCGTCATCAAGACCGGCGCCGCCCTCGCCGAGATCGTCCAGGGCTTCCTCCCCGCCGCCGGCGCCGCCCCCCAGAACCCCGGCAACAACCGCAACGCGCCCCCCTTCTAAACCCCCCTTCCCAGCAATACCACACACGCCCGTCTCCCCTTCGGAGACGGGCGTTTTTTCATGCCTGACAACCGCGAGAAAACCCCGTAAAACCAGGGAAAAAGTAAAAAGGCGGCGGATCGCCAGAGGCAATCACGCCGCCCTTCCGGGGGCAAGTTCAATGACGACACGATAGCACAAATTTGTTACACCACAACCCCCAAGTGTCACATTTTTGTGACATTTTTCTCGGACCTTTATCTCCCCTTCAACGGGGAACTTACGCCAGCAGGTCCACCACCCCGAAGCCCCCCGCCGCCAGACTCACCACCCCGTTCAGCACCCCGAAACTCATCGGCAGCCCCACGATCCCCTTCTTCGACAGCCACCAGTGTTCCGCCACCAGCACGCCGCAGATCAGCCCCACCGCCGCCCCGAACACCACGCCCAGCCGCGGCTCGACCCGCCACGCCGCGATCAGCAGCAGCGCCGCCACCACGTGCATCCCGCGGCTCACCCACTGCGACCGGCGCGTCCCCAGCCACGCCGGGATGCTGCGCAGCCCCTCCTCGCGATCAAACCCCTCGTCCTGCAGCGCATACAGCACATCGAACCCCGCCACCCAGAACAGCACCATCCCGGCGAGGAACCACAGCGCCGGGACCTCGCGCAGCGCCGACGGGTCCACCGCGATCGCCGCCGCCAGAGGGCTCGCCGCCAGCGCCCCGCCCAGGAACACATGCGCCAGGGGCGTGAACCGCTTCGTGAACGAATAGAACCCGATCCACAGCAGCGTCGGCACGCTCAGCCACAGCGGCCACCAGTTCCCGAAGACCACCCCGAAGCCCGCCGTCAACACGACGAACGCCGCCCCCGACGCCGCCGCGAACACCATCGCGTCCCTGGCGCGCAGCGCCCCGCTCGCGACCGCGCGCCTGGCCGTCCGAGGGTTCTTCGCGTCGAACTCGCGGTCCGCGATCCGGTTCACCAGCATCGCCCAGGTCCGCGCACACACCATGCACGCGACAACCAGCCCCAGCACGATCGCGAGGTCTCCCCCGCCTCCCCCTCGCGTGCCTTGTGCCGCGTGCCTCGTGCCTTCCCCCCAAGCCAGAAACACCCCCAGCACCGCGAACGGCAGCGCAAACACCGAATGCGCCAACTTGATGTCGCGCAGGGCCAGACCCACCCGCGCCCCGAAGGTCGACACACCCATACCTGTCCCGCTCGACGCCGCTGTCGTCATGCGCCAAGCGTAGTCGCCGACGCGTTCGCTCACCGCTTCGGCGTCTCCCCCTCCCACCTCTGCCCCAGACCGTGCTCAACCCCCAGCAGGTCCAGCACACGCGCCGCCATGAAGTCCACCATCTCACCCACCGACTTCGGCAACAGATAAAACCCAGGGCTCGCCGGGCAGATGATCCCCCCGGCAAGCGTGATCGTCTCCATCGCCCGGATATCCATCAGCGTCAGCGGCGACTCCCGGTGCAGCACCACCAGACGCCTCCGCTCCTTCAGCGTCACCGCCGCCGCGCGCACCAGCAGGTTGTCGCCCAGCCCGCACCCCACCGCGTTCAGCGTGTGGCTCGAGCAAGGCACGATCGCCATCCCGTCGTGCCGGAAACTCCCGCTCGCGATCACCGCGCCCACATCCCGGATGTTGTGCTTGATCAGCCCCCGCTCCCTCGGGTCCTCGTCCTTCTTCAACCCACCGAGCAGGTGCAGGTCGAACCCGTCCGCGCCCAGTTCATCCACCAGCAGACGCACCCCGCTGGGCGACGCCACGACATGCACCTCGTGCCCCAGTTCGAGCAGGTGACTCACCGTCCGCTGCGCGTACAAGGCCCCCGACGCCCCGCTGATCCCGATCACGATCCGCTTCTTCATCGCCGCTCCTTCGCCCCCACCATCATTGCCGATTCAGCCCCCGCCCTCTCCTCTCCTCTCTCCCTTCTCTGGTGCCATCACACGAGCGCAGCGAGTGTGATGCTCCCCCCCCGGCCCCCGGCCCCCAGCGCCGCGGTTCATCCCGACCCGGACCTCCCCCTCTTCATCTTCCCCGCGTGCCCTGTGCCTTGTGCCCCGTGCCCTCTTAGAATCCCCCCATGCCCCGCCCCCTCCTCGCCCACGAGTACCGCGTCGGTCAGCGCGTCCGCATCACCCAGCAGATCCCGCGCGCCCGCGACACCTTCACGATCACCCTCGAGGGCGTCGTCCGCCGCTTCGGGCAGCAGAAAACCGGCTCCTGGTTCGCCCACGCCAAGGACAACAAGGTCTGGCTCGACCGCCTCGAACTCCAGCGCGACGACGGCGAGATCATCGTCTGCAACCTCGACCAGTACTCCCGGGTCGAGCTCCTGCAGGACGCCCCGACCACCCAGAGCGCGTAACCGCCGCTCCACCGGGCGCCCATCCACTCACCGATCCATGCGCACGACGCGACCCCGCGCCGCGGGATTCCGCGCGCGTCCCCCGAAAAATCTTCCCGCACCGTAACTCCCTCTCCATCCACACCCTCTCAACCCCGCGCCCCCCGCGACCTCTGCGGTGAACCTCCCCCCGTGCGCACCGCAGCGTCCGCGCCTCCCTGAGTACACGCACACCGCGTGCACACACCAGCGAGACACGGACGCATGCCCTACTCCCTGAGCCCCTTCTCCGACATCCACCTCGACGAGCAACTCCTCTCACATCTGCTCGCCGAGCACCACGCCTCCACACTCCCTTCCCTCCAGCGGCTCTGGGCCTACTACCGCAACCCCGCGCTCAACGCCCCCTCCAACCCGCTCGCGCCCGCGTCCACCACACTCCCGCGCAGGCGACCACGCCTCGCGCAGGAAACCGGCCTCCCGCCACGCTTCGCCGGCGCAGCGCAGGGCGCGTCCGTGTCTCGCCTTTCCGACGACCGCGCCCCCACGCTCTCCAAAGAGATCGTCATCGAGAACGACATCGCCTGGCGCATCCACGCCATGGTCGATGTCATGTTCGGGCGACCCATCTCCATCGTCTCAACGGCGCGCAGCCCCGAAACCCGCCGCGCCGTCGAACAACTCCTCGACCGGGTCTTCGAATCCTCCGGCGGCGGCGCACTCCTCCACGACGCCGCACTCCTCGGCGCTGTCTACGGGGGCGTCGACCTCCTCCTCCGCGCCGACGACCTCTTCACCGTCAAACCCGCGCGCACTCCTTCCAGCGCCGCCGCCCACGCCCTCGAACACGCCCACCTCGCGCGCCTCGAACTCCTCGACCCAACCCGCGCCGTCCCGCTCCTCTCCCAGCACGACTACCGCACCCTCGACGCGCTCATCCTCCACTACGAACGCGAAACACCCGAACTCGACCGCGCACCCCTCCAGTCAACACTCGCCGCCATCGCCTCGCGCCTGGGCCACACGCCGCGCCCCGCGACGCGCAAGCGCGCACCCGTCGTCGAGATCCACTCCGCCACGCACCGCCAGGTCTACGACGACCACAAACTCGTCGACGACGCGCCCAACCCCCTGCGCATCCTCCCCGTCGTCCACATCCAGAACATCAGCCAGCCCTTCCACCACCTCGGCCTCTCCGAAGTCGAGCCGCTGATCCCCCTGCAGGACGAACTCAACACACGCCTCTCCGATCGCGCCGCGCGCGTCACCATGCAGTCCTTCCGCATGTACCTCGCCAAAGGCGTCGAGTCATTCGGGCAAACACCCGTCGCGCCCGGTTCTGTCTTCTCCACCGACAACCCCGACGCCTCCATCGCCACCATCGGCGGCGACGCGCACTCCCCCTCCGAAGACGCACACATCGAAGAGATCCGCGAAGCGCTCGACAAGATCTCCAGCGTCACGCCCGTCGCCGCCGGAGTCCTGCGCGCCAAACTCGGAAACCTCTCCTCCGAAGCCGCCCTGCGCATCACACTCCTGGGCATGCTCGCCAAAACCCAGCGCAAGCACATCACCTACGGCCGCGGCCTCTCGCAACTCTGCGCACTCATCCTCCACGCCTTCCACGAATCCGGCCTCTTCCCCACCGACCCGCGCGACCGCGCCGTCCGCATCGTCTGGCCCGAACCGCTCCCCCAATCCGAACCCGACAGACTCAACACCGCGCTCCTCAAAGCACAACTCGGCGTCCCCAAAGACCGCATCCTCGCCGAACTCGGCTACACCCCAACCGACCCCGGCCTCACCTGACCCTTCCTCTTCTCCGCCCTTCGCTCCGGTGCCATCACACGAGCGCAGCGAGTGTGATGCCTACCCCCACCTCCTCTCTCCTCCCGCCTCTCTGTCTCCCACTCTCCCTTGTGCCCCGTGCCTCGTACCCCTTGCCCTCTTCCCTGCTCCCCACTCCCCACTCCCTACTCCCTTCCAAAAAATGCCCACCGACCCCGACCTCCCCGACCCCGGCAATCTCCCCGACCCTCCACCTGAATCAACCAACGATGATCCCGCGCGCCCCGACGATTGTGCCGAGCACCGAACGCGCGCTCTCGAAGCCGAAACACTCGCCGCGCACCTCACAACCGAACTCGACCGCGCCCGCGCCGAACTCGCGGCACTCCATCGCACGCACGAACTCACCGCGCTGCTGCACGACGCCGGCGCGATCGACCCCGACGCCGCGCTCGTCCTCCTCAACCACGCATCGCCCGACGAGAACACCGTCGCCGCCGTCGCCGCGCTGCAGCGAGAGAAGCCCTACCTCTTCCGCGCGCTGCGCGCTTCGACGCACGCCGCCTCCATGCCCCCAACTCGCCCTGTGATCAACTCCCCCACCGACCTCGACGACGCTCTCCACCTCGCCGCGACCAAAGGCGACCGCCCCTCCCTCCTCCGCTACCTCCGCCTCCGCCGCGCGCTCTGACGCGCTCTCTCTGCCTCTGTCCGTCTCTCTCTCTCTCTCTCTCTCTCTCCCTCCCGGCGCCACCACACAAAGTGTGGTGCCTACCCCCTCGACCACTCCTCTGCCTCTCTCTTCTCTTCTCCCCCTTGTGCCCCGTGCCTCGTGCCTCGTGCCTTCCCCCTCCCCCTGCTCCCCACTCCCTACTCCCTGCTCCCTAAGGACCCCCAATGCCCTTCACCGGCAAAGCCACCTACACCGCAGGCCCCTCCCTCCCCGAGATCGCTGAAGACGTCTCCGACATCATCGGCATCGTCTCGCCCTTCGAAACCCCGCTCCTCGATCACCTCGGCGACCCCTCGCGCATCGCGCGCTCCACCGTCCACGAGTGGCTCGAAGACTCGCTCCTCCCCAACACCGACGCCATCAACCAGACCTCGTTCACACCTTCGCCCACCACCGCCACCGCGATCACCGTCGACAACGGACCGCGCTTCCGCGCAGGCGACCTCGTCAGGCCCGGAAACTCCACCGAGGTCATGCTCGTCACCGCCGTCGCCACCAACACCCTCGCCGTCACCCGCGGCTACGGCGGCACGCCACCCGCCACGCTCGCCAACGACATGCCCCTCCTCATCCTCGGCAACGCCGCCCTCGAAGGCGACGACCGACCCGCCACCCGCTTCACCACGCGCACCCGCAAAGCCAACTACACCCAGATCTTCACCGCCTCCGTCGAGGTCTCCGGCTCGCAACTCGCCGTCCGATCGCTCGGCGTCGCCGATGAACTCGACTACCAGAAGCAGGAACGCGCACGCGAACTCCTCCGTGATCTCGAGAACTGCGTCCTCAACGGCGTCGCGCCCTCCGCCACCCAGGTCGGCTCCTCCACCATCCGACGAACCATGAACGGCGTCATCCCCTCCATCGCCACCAACCGCTTCACCCCAGGCGTCGGAGGCATCCCCGCCGGCGACGGCGCCGGCAACAACCTCCTCAGCGAAGCCGTGCTCAACGGCGCGATGAAACAGATCTGGGAGAACTCCTCCGGCGTCATCGACACCATCGTCGTCAACGGATTCCAGAAGCGGCGCATCAACTCCTTCATCGCCGGCAATGTCGGCTACACCAACGCCGACGCGCGCTTCCGCGAGATGGTCAGCGTCTACGAGTCCGACTTCGGCGTCGCGCGCGTCGTCCTCTCGCGATGGGTCCCCGCCAACGCCGTCCTCCTGCTCGACTCCTCACGCATCGATGTCCTGCCCCTCGCCGGACGCTCCTTCCACTACAAACCCCTCGCCTCCACCGGCGACTCCGAAGTCGGCCAACTCATCGGCGAATACACCATGGAGTTCCGCAACGAACTCGCGCACGGCATGATTTCCGGCCTCGCCGTCTCGTAAGAGGGCAATGGGGATTGGGCAATCGGCCCGGTGCCCCGGGGCATGTGCGCAGCACTGACCCGGGCTACCCCTTCTCCTTCTTCCTTCCACCCCTCCTGTTCCTTCTCTTCTCTCTCTCTCTCTCTCTCTCTCTCTCTCCCGCGGCGGCGCGGGTCTCCCCCCCGCTCCGCCGCTTATTCACTCTCACTCTTCCTGCTCCCCACTCCCTACTCCCTACTCCCTTCCCCCCATGGCCTACTCCACCGACCGTCTCCTCCTCTCCCTCGAACCCACCCTCTTCCGCGACATCGCCTGGTCGGCGCAGACGCGCCTCACCGCGAGCGACGCCGCGATCGCCTCGACGACGCTCACCAGCGCCTCGTCCGACTTCACCGCCGCGCAGATCGCGCCGGGCATGGTCGCGCTCGTCAATGACGCGCCCCTCGAGATCGTCGAGGTTCTCTCGCCAACCGCGCTCACCGTCTCGCGCCTGCGCGACGACGAGCACGACGACCCCATCGCGCCGCTGCCGATGTCCGGCGCGTCGCTGCGCATCAGCACCTTCGGCCCGCAGCGCGCGATCGTGCACCGACAACTCCTCGCCGCGCTCGGGCTCGACGAGCAGAGCGCATCGTCTGTCACCAACCCGCACGACCTCGCGCTGGTCGAAGCCCTCGGCGCGCTGCATCTCATCCTCTCCTCCGCCGCCGCGCTCGTGGGCGACGCGTCGCCCCTGTGGGCCAAGGCCGCGCTGTACCGCGAGCGCTTCGACCGCGCCCGGCGCACCCTCGCCGCCCACCTCGACCTCAACGCCGACGGCCTCCCCGACGCGACGCGCCGCATCACCGTGGTCCACCTGCTGCGAGCGTGAATTGGGCAATGGGCAATGGGCAATCGGCAATGGGGAAGAGAAGACGATCCCGAACCCCCTCCCGCTCGCGGGAGGGGGCAGGGGGAGGGTCTTCGGAATGAGCATCGCCTTCAGCTCGCCCTCCCCTAACCCCTCCCGCAAGCGGGAGGGGACCATCTTCCCCCATTGCCCATTGCCCTCCCCTCCTCTCCCCCCTCATGCCTTGTGCCTCATGCCTCATGCCTTCCCCATGCTCTCCCTCACCCCCACCTCCGTCTCTCTCCTCTCGCACACCCTCGACCAGGTCGACGCCGTCGCGATTGATCGGCGTTCGGGCCCGCTCGCCGAAGAGCGCACCGACAACGGGCCGCACCTGGTCTTCGCCGATGCGCCCGAGCAGCGCGTCACCGTCTCCATCACGCGCACGCTCACGCGCGACGAGCCCACGCTCGTGCGCCCGGGCGACATGGGCGAACTGCGCCTCACCACCGCGCCCAGCGCCTCCGACGCGCAGCGCCGCACCATCGCCGCCACCGTCGTCGTGACCTCCGTCGAGCACGACTTCGTGCGCCGAGATCAGACCACCGTCGCGCGTCAGCGCCTCGCGCTCCTCGCCCTCTCCCCCGACGGCCACACCGACCCCATCACCGAAACCCTCTCCGACGCGCACTAACCCTTTCGCGAGCACGCCATGTCCTCTATCGCCGGTCAATCCCTCTTCGACTCCGGGCCGCACCGCTTCGCCGTCCGGCGCGTCGGCTCCCTCTGGTTCCCGCCCTTCGCGCTCGACCTCTTCCAATCCACGGTCGATGTCGTGGGCCCCATCGAGTTGCACATCATCCAGACGGGAAGACTGATCGCGCCCAGCGTCTCCAACCTCTGGGCGCAGGTCGACGCGATCAAGAGCGCCGGCGAGGGACAACTCACCGGCACGCTCATCGACAGCACCAGCCAGGTCTGGCCCAACATGACCTTCCTCCAGTTCCGCTGCGCCCCCACCATCCACCGCGCCCGCACCGTCTCCCTCGCGTACACGGCGGACTACATCCGGCTTGCTTGAAGCGAAGGCAATGGGCAATGGGCAATGGGACAGAATTGTCACCCCTCCCGCTTGCGGGAGGGGGCGGGGGGAGGGCGATCTGCCAGACGTGCACGCACGCGACCCATCGACCGTGGCACGGCTGCGCCGTACCACGCCACCCCTCTCCCCCCCTGCTCCCCACTCCCTACTCCCTACTCCCTCTCTCCCAACCATGGAAACCCTCACCCAATTCGGCGTCCCCGGGCTCATCGCCGCGATGTGGCTGGTCGAGCGGCGCGCCTCCGCGGCACGCGAGAAGCAGCTCACCGAGGCGCACGACCGCCTCACCGAGTCGCGCACCCACCTCGACGCGCTCCTCCTCGTCGTGAAGGACAACACCCGCGCCATCACCGCCCTCGAAGCGTCCCAGCGCGCCCTCACCCAGGTCGTCGAGCGACTCGCGCAGCGCCACGACGCGCCACGCCCGATCGACTCCGACCACAGCTGATCCAACCCGTCTTCGTCCCGCGTCGCGCCACCATCGGCGCGACGCTCAACACCGTTTCTCGAAAGGAAACACCCTCATGCCAGTCTCTCTTCCCAAGCGCACCTGGTGGATGTGGACCATGCCCAGCCTCGAAGGCCCGGCCGACCACGACCTCTTCCATCACCCCAATGTCGGTCTCATGGTGCGCATCCGCGCCAGCAACACCAACAGCGGCGCCTACGCCCCCGACTTCACCGCCGCCGGCATCGACCCCTTCGACGGCCCCAGCGCCTCGGGCAACTACCCCACCTACGACATCTATGTCCCCGGCAACGACTCGCAGACCGAACAGAACTGTCGCGACGCCGCCGTCTCCGTCGCCAAGCGCACCATCGACTGGATCCGCTTCTACATCGCGATCTACGGCTACAAGCCCATGTCGATCTTCCTCCAGAACTGGGGCCGGCGCGACAAGAACGGCGTGGTCTTCAAGAACTCCATCCCGCTCTGCCAGTTCGTCGAGGACGCCCTCTCCACCTACGACGAGTCGACCAACACCAACCCGCGCCACCTCCACACCCCCTTCACGGCGCGCGCACGCCACTTCATGCGCATCTGGGGCGAGGAGTACGCCGACTTCCTCGACAACAACCTCACCACCGCCGAGAAGGAGTGCGTCCTGCGCATGCACTTCGACCTCGAAGAGGGCCCCAAGGAGAACCAGGCCATCCACCAGACCGAGGGCTGGCTCTCCGCCGTCCTCGACTCCGGCGCGCCCAGCGCCGACACCACCCGCTGGAACAATGAGATCATCGACGGCACGCGCACCGGCGCGCAACTCTGGGCCGCCGACCTCCAGGACCTCCTCGACGCCTGCGCCGAAACCCCCTACGGATCCTCCGGACCGGTCCTCGACACCTCCTCCAGCAACCTGCCCTTCTCCCTGATCCACAACGCCGGTCACTACCGCAACTCCGTCATCAGCGACTGGGCCAACAAGAACCTGAAGGACATCGTCCGCGCCTTCGCGCTCGACGACACCCTCCTCCAGCCCATGAAGGCCGTCTTCCCCAGCATCAAGACCAGCGAGTGGCAGGTCGCCAACTCCGAGTACGACCAGGCCGACTGCACCTACCGCTCGCGCTCGGCCTTCAATTTCCCCACGGGCTCGGTCAACTACCTCACCGACCGCTACAAGCACCGCGCCCACCCCTTCGACTTCCACAACGATGTCCAGTATCTCCCGGGTGTCCACCCCATCTCCGAGTTCTCGGATGTCTACGCCTCCGCCGGCGTGTTCACGGGCATGGGGGCCGCCTCCAGCGGCAACCTCATGGACGCCCTTATCGCGCACTCGCGCGAGACCATCGAGCGCATCCGCGCCGCCAATTCCGCCAAGCCTTTCCTGCCCTGGATCAACCGACCCGGCCACGGTCGCCTCGTGACCAACGGCCTCCCCGACAACCACACGAACTACGAGACCTACGGCAACAACTCCCCCAACGACGACCTCTACTACATCACCGAGAACAACTGGAAGGACCTCAACAGGATGCTCATCGGCTCCGGGACCGGTGAGCAGGATGTCCGCGAGATCCTCGTCTGGGATGTCATCACCTCCGATGTCATTCCCAACCCCACAAGCAGCGACTACGAAGACAGTTGGGACACCCTCCTCGACTGCATCGCCGATGTCGTCTCGTACCCCTGATTCCCTGACCTCGGGCCGCTGACCCCGGCTCCGACACCCCTGACACCCCCGATGTCTCGGCGCCGGGAGCGCTCACCCGCTCCCGGCGTCCTTCCACCGCCGTCCTCTACACTTCCCCACGACCATGCCCCTTCCGATGCGCCTCATCCCGACGCTCACGCTCTTCGCTCTCGCCGGGGCCCTCTGCGCCTGCGAGTCTCCCGACGCGCGCTCCTCGCGCCCGCGCATGGGCGCCCCTTCCAACCCCAGTTACAACCCCGGCCCCTTCGCCGCCGTCGAGCTGCGCATCCACCCTCTGACGCGCGTCACCCCGGCGCCCCTCAACGCCGAGGTCCCGGGCCCGCAGATCGAGGCCCACCTCGAGCTGCTCGATTCCTTCGGGCTGCCGGTGCGCGACACCGGGCTCCTGCGCTTCGAGCTGTTCCAGGGCCTGCCGGGCGTCGACCCCGACGCGGCGCCCGCTTCCGCCCTCCAGGACTCGGTCTGGAACCTCGACCTGACCGACCCGGCGCGCAGCGCGCGACAGTTCGATCGCATCACCCAGACCTATGTCATCCCCCTGCCCGGCGCGCCCGAGTGGCTCTTCGACAACGCCCCGGCGACCCTGCGCGTCGAGCTGACCACGCCCGACGGGAGGCGTCTGGTCGCGACGCGCCGGCTCAATCCCCAGTGATCGCGCCGGCCCGAACGAAAATCGCCCCTCACGCGCTTCCGCGAGAGGGGCGACTGATCTCAGTCACTCAACACTGAAAGTTCTTCGTTCCCGTGCCCCCGTGCCATCATGCCGGGAGCGGCGCTCCGTTGCCGCTCACGCCACGAGGTCGCGGATCAGCGCGTCGATCGTGCGATCCGTCACACGCGGGTCGTCGTAGAAGCCCGAGGCGATGCGCTCACGCGCCCCCCGGACCAGGTCGGCGCGAAGCCCGCCCGACGCCGCGAGGGCGTCGTTCGACAGGTCCACCTCGTCCACGATCTGGCGCGCCGGCGCCGGCTTCGCCAGCGACGACGCCTCCGGCCCGCGGGACGCGGCACGAACACGCGCCACGCCTTCCCCAGCGCCGCCGGCGCCGCTCAAACCCACACGCCCATCAATCGGTGCAAAGTCCGTCATCTTCATCACGCTCCGATCTGCAGAATGCCTCTCTTCGAGCCGTCATCCTGACCCGACGCGAGCCCACCAGCCCGTCGTCGGCAACCCTCGTTCTCGTCGCGGCGACCACCATCTCGCCGCGCTCCCCCGGTCTCCTCCCGGTACCCTTCCAAGGGTGAGGTTGCCTTCCATGACCCCACCTGTATCGTCGACCAGTCCGAAAACCCTTCAACCTTTCCTGAGGCCGGCACACACACCCTAAATCTCTGTCCTTCAAAGGTTTGCAAGCAATAACTTTCTTCCGGACCCGCCAGAAAACCGCGCGATCCGCCCCACCGATGAGCCAGAACCCATGACCAATCAGAAACCAAACATGCTCATCCATCATCGGCGCTCCCCCGTTCGCCTCCTCACATTTCTCCTCCCCTTTCTCGGCCCCCTCGCCGCGGGCCTCCTGACCGCCTGCGCCGCGTCCGAACCCGCCCAGACCCGGGCTGCGGCGCCCACGCGCGAAGAGGGCCAGGCGGTCTTCGCGCCCCCGGGCGCGTCGGGCGGCGCCCCCACGCGACTGGCGGACGCCGGCTGGACGATCGTCCTGCGCGCCTACACCGGCTCCGACGCGCGCGCGCAGGCGATGAGCACCCTGCAAGGCATCTCGTCGCGCGTCTCGCTGCCCACGATGCGCGTGCAGGATCGCGGTCGAGGCAGCGCGATCGTCGTGGGCTCCTTCAGCGCCCCTTCCGACCCCGCCGCCCAGCGCGAACTGCAGCGCGTGCGCGAGCTCGAGCTCGACGGGCAGCGCCCCTTCGCCACCGCGTTCCTCGCGCCGCCCGTCGACACCAACGACACCGGCGGCGCGCCCCAGTTCCACCTCTCGCGCGCCACCCAGGAGTTCGGGACCGCCGCCCGCTACACGCTGCAGATCGGCGTGTACGAATCCGCCAACCCGGCCGAGGCGCGCCGCGCCGCAGAGCAGGCCGCCGTCGAGCTTCGTCGCGGCGGGGAGCCGGCCTTCTACTACCACGGCCCATCTCGCTCGATGGTCACCATCGGGGCCTTCACGGCGCGCGACGCCGGGCTCGACTCGCCCATCCCCAGCGCGGTCCTCGAAGAGTTCCGCCGACGCCACCCCTACAACCTGTTCAACGGCCGACGCCTCGAGCAGCGCACCGCCGGCGCGTCGCGCACGACGCCCCAGCCCTCGTTCCTGGTCGAGATCCCCGAGCGCTGAGCGCGCCGCGGTACGATCACCCCGGCATCACGCACGCGGGCGTGGCGGAATTGGCAGACGCACGGGATTTAGGTTCCCGTGGCCGTAAAAGGCCGTGCAGGTTCGACTCCTGTCGCCCGCATTTGGTTGGGGAAGGGAATAGGGAGTGGGGAGCAGGGGGGAGACAGAGAATCACACCCACCCTTCTGGCCCCGTTTGGGCTGAGGGTTCGGAACTGGCTGGTGTGATGATCACCCTCGGACCTCCCGCGGCGCGGCTGCGCCGTACCACGCCACCCCTTCTCTTCTCTTCCTGCTCCCTACTCCCTATTCCCCACTCCCTTCCCTTACTTATTCGGCTGCGGCGTCACCCGCAGATACGGCTTCACTTCCCTGAACCCCTTCGGGAACAACTTCTTCGCTTCGTCGTTGCTCACCGCCGGCACGATGATGCAGTCCTGCCCGTCGCGCCAGTTCGCCGGCGTCGCGACCTTGTGCTTCGCGGTCAACTGCAGCGAGTCGATGACGCGCAGCAGCTCGTCGAAGTTGCGTCCCGTGCTGGCGGGATAGGTCAGCGTGAGTTTCACCTTCTTGTCTGGCCCGACGATGAACACGGAGCGCACCGTGAAGGTGTCGTCCGCCTTGGGGTGGATCATGCCGTAGAGGTTCGACACCTTGCGGTCGTGGTCCGCGAGCAGCGGGAAGTTGAGCGCCGCGCCCTGCGTTTCTTCGATGTCCTTGGACCACGCGTGATGATCCTTGAGGGGGTCGACCGAGAGGCCGATCACCTTCACATTGCGCTTCTCGAACTCGGGCTTGAGTTTCGACACCGCGCCGAGTTCGGTCGTGCAGACGGGCGTGAAGTCCTTGGGGTGCGAGAAGAGCACGCCCCACGAGTCGCCCAGCCACGAGTGGAAATGGATCGGGCCCATCGTGGAGTCCTGCGTGAAGTCGGGGGCGGTGTCGCCGAGTTGCAGAGCCATCGTTCTCTCCCTTCCGTTAGCGGTTGCCGCTGGTCCAGGCGGCGTAACCGCCCTTGAGGTTGATCGGGTTGAAACCCTTGCGCTCGAGGTACGACGCGGCGCGGGCCGAGCGGACGCCGCCGGCGCAGTGCACGACGAGCGGCTCGCCGCGCGGCACCTCGGCGATCCGTGTGCTCAGCGAGGTGTGCGCGATGTTGGTGTAGGGCGAATCGCCGATCGTCCCGGCGTGGTGCTCGCTGGCGCGCCGGACATCGAGCAGCGTCACGCCGCCCTTCTTCAGCATGTCGCGGAGCGTTCTGGCGTCGATCTCGTCGGTCGTGGCGAGGCGTGCGCCCTCGCGTTTGAGAGCGTCGATCGCGTCGGGCGTCGCGTAGTGCACGACATCATCGAGCCCGACGCGCACCAGCAGGCGCAGCGCCTCGTCGAGGCGAGATTCGTCGACGATGAGCGCGAGGCGCTCGCCCTCTTCGACGTACGACCCGGCGATCGTCGGGAAGGTCTTGTCGAGGATGACCGAGAGCGACCCGGGGAGGTGCGCCTCGCGGAAGTTGTCCCACGCGCGGGTGTCGAGCACGACGTGCGTGCCGACCGACGCGAAGTCGAGCAGCTCGCGCGGCGCGAGTCTGGTCGGCGCCGGCAGCGCGCCGAGCACGGGCGCGCCGTCGCGGTTGAGGCGCTTCATGCGCGCGAAATAGGTCGGGGGCTCGGGCTGGTCGGCGAGGATGAAGTCGACGAAGGCCTGCCGGCCTTCGCGCGCGTGGGCGAGGGCGGGGCTCGTGCGCAGCTCGTACCCGACGGTGCTCTGGGGGATTGCCCCCAGCGCCTTGCCGCAGGCAGAGCCCGCGCCGTGCGCCGGCCAGACCTGGAGGTATTCGGGCAGTTTCGTGAACTCGGCGATCGAGGCGAAGAGGTCGCGCGCCGACGCCTCTTTGACGCCCTTGACGCCCACGGCGGTCTCGAGCAGGTCGGGGCGCCCCATGTCGCCCACGAACACGAAGTCGCCCGTGAAGAGCCCGATGGGCTCTTTCGACACCGCGCCGTCGGTGAGCAGGTAGGACAGGTGCTCGGGCGTGTGCCCGGGGGTGTGGATCGCGCGGAAGTGGAGGTTGCCGACGGTGAACGAGTCGGCGTGCTTCAGGATCGTAGCGTCGTACGAACCGCCGCCTTTCTTTTGATTCAAGTAGGTGTAGGACCAGTCGGGCCCGCCCTCGCCCGAGAGGTAGAGACGCGCGCCGCTGTGCTCGGCGAGTTCTCGCGCCCCGGAGAGGAAGTCTGCGTGGATATGGGTTTCGACGGCGCCCACGATCCGCAGCCCCTCGCGCTGGGCGAGCTGCAGGTAGCGGTCGATGTCGCGCTCGGGGTCGATGACGACCGCCTCACCGGTGCGCTGGCACCCGATGAGGTAGGCGGCCTGGGCGAGAGCGTCGTCGTAGATCTGTCGCAAAAACATCGCGGGCGGGTCCCCTTTCCTCGTTCGCTACGAGGATACGGGACGCGCCCGCGTCTTGGCGTGCGTTGCGTGCCGAAAAACCGCCCTCAGCGACGCCGACGCAGGGCGAATGCCCCGGGCAGCGCGATCGCGAGGAGGGTGGAGGGGGTGGGGACGGTGGTGAGACGAAGGTTGAAACCGCCTGCGCCGTTGTACGGCTGGTTCCCGATCGACTCGGCACGAATGGTCCAGGTGAGCTCGTACGAGCCCGGGCCGAGGATCCCCTGCACGGTGAAGTGCGGCACGGGCTGCTCGAAGTCATCGACCAGTGTGCCGAAGAACCCGAGGTCGTCGTAATCCAGGTACTCCCGGATCATGAACGAGTTGTCGAGCGGGCGGAAGCGCAGGTCATAGCCCGCCAGACCAGCCAGCGTGCCCGTCATCAGGAAGTCGGCGGCGGTCGTCAGCGAGATCTGAGTGCTGAACTGCGAGCTCGCCACCCCGGTGGAGCCCTGACCCTGGAACAGCAGCTCGTAGCCGAAGGAGGTGGCGCTCGACGTCGCGCCGCCTTGAACGATCGCGAAGCAGCCAATCGTCGGGTCCTGCAGCGCGACATTCACACTGCTGGGCACCGGAACATTGAACGCCTCTGACATCCCGCCCGCGTTGAGCATGCCCGAGCCGCCGCCCAGAGCATCGAACGAACCGAACGCCGAACAGCCCGCGAAGGCCGCGATCGAAATGCTGGCAAGAGTCCGCATCATGGTGTTCTCTCTTTCACTTCTCTCGCGACGCCTGTGCGTGCGTCGCGTCTGACACCCCGATCAAGCGGCCGCGTCGGGCCGTATCCCACCTGACAGGCGGCCTCGCTCCCTTGATCGGGCGTCCACAATGTACGGGGCTTTTCGGCCCGACGCCAGTCAAAAATACACGCCCCGGACGGCTGCGCGGTCTGGGCAACTTTCGGCTCGATCGTTCTAAGTCCATTCTGGACACAGCATTAGACAATTATGGCGCATCCCTTGCGCCCAACGTCGCCTCGAAGTTATTCGGTAAAGCTCGACCCCAAGCGTCCGATCGAGGCCCCGAGCCACGCGCCAGGGGCAGCGTCCGTCCCCTCCACAACGCGCCCCGCTTTGTGTGTGCGGCGAGCCCTGTCCGCCGATACCCTCCCGGCGATGAAGATCACCGGCGCCTATACCGAGTCGCTCCTCAAGGCCGCGTCCATCCAGCGCGCACGCGCCGCTGGCGTCGCCACGCCAAGGCCAGCGGCCACGAGCGTCGAAGCCCGCGCCGCCGGCGTGCGCGATGTCGCCACCGTGCAAGGCGTCTCGTTCCTGACGCCCTCTCGCGCCGCCGACGCGGCCGTCGCGCCGGAAGCCGCGGCCAGGATCGAGCGCATCGTCGCCGCCACCGTCCCGGGGCGCGTCGACTTCGACGACGCCAGCTTCCTCAACTCCGGCTCCCTGAGCGTCGGCGGCGGGCTCTCGATCTATTCGCGTCCGAGCGATCGCAACGCCGCCGCCACCGGCGTCAGCGTCGGTCGCGCCCTCGACATCCAGGGCTGAGCGCCCCGCATCACGCGAGACGCGCCAGCGATGTCCACACCGTGGAGAACTGCCCACGGCGCGCGCCCGGCGCGTCGTCGCGGAAGCTGGGTAAGTTGAACACGGTCCGATAAAGCGATTGTGGGTGAGGAGGTCCCAGAAAGTCTGAAATAACTTCAAGGGACCTTGTCGCGTAAAGACTTTGTTCGGGCGAGCAAGGCCGCGCCGCCCCGGCGTGCGCGAGGCAGGCCGGGGCGGCGGGCACGCATGCGGCGTCAGTCCGCCGCGGCCACATTGATCCCGCTCTCCGCGAGCTGGGTCAGTTTCAGGTCCGTCTCCTTCTCCTCGTCGAGCGTCCGCCCCAGGAGGTCGTGCGCCTCGCGATCGCCGAGCACCTCGGCATAGGTGCACACGGTGCCATAGCACGCGATCTCGTAGTGCTCCACCTTCTGCGCAGCCGCGATCAGCCCCGCGTCGCGCACATCGGGCTCCTTCACCTCCTTGATGACCTCCTCGCCTTCCTTGATCAGCCCCTCCATGCCGGCGCAGCGCACGCCCCGGGGGCTCATCTCCAGCGACTCGAAGATCTTCTCGATGCGCCGGACATGCTCCTGCGTCTGCTCGAGGTGCTCCTCGAACCCGGCGCGAAGGTCGGGCGCGTGCGCCGCCTTCGCCATCCTGGGCAACGCCTCCAGCAACTGGGTTTCGGCGCTGTACAGGTCCTTCAGCGAGTGGACGAACAGCTTCCGAAGCGAATCAACTTTCATCGACATGAGAGTGCTCCTTGGTTGTCGCCCGCGACGCGCCGGACGCCGGTCGCGCGGGGCGTCCACACCATCGCCACCCAGCCTGACCACGCGATGAACCGCGCGTGAAATCCCCTGCATACCGCGAGAAATCTGGTATCCTGCGCCCGCGGCCCGCAAGACCGCCGGGAGACCCGGGATGCAAACCCTTCTCAACCCAACCCTTGCACTCATCGCCCTCGGCGCGGCCCTCGTCCTCCTCGCCCTCGGCCTGCGCGGCGTGCGCCTCGACCGCGACCCGCGCTGCCGCGCCCGGCGCTGCCGCTACCCGCTGCGCGAATTGCTCGACGGGAAACGGCGCGCGAGCGAGCCCGAATGGCCGATCACCTGCCCCGAGTGCGGGCGCGTGATGGTGAACGAGTCCCGCACGCGCCGGGGCGCGAGGAAGAAACTCAGGGCGCCGATCGCGATCGCGGTCGTCCTCGCGCTGCCGTCGCTCGGCGCGCTGGGCGTCGAGGGCTACGCGCGCTGGCAGAGCACGAAGGCCACCTCCACGATGCCGCTGTGGCTGCTGCTGCGGCAGGCGCCCAACGACAGCCAGCGCAATAACTGGGCGCATCAGAAAGAACTCCTCGCGCGCTCGCGTCAGGGCGCCATCACCGGCGCCGACGCGCAGCGCGTCATCGAGCGGATCCTGCGCTGGCAGAACGACACGCGCGTGGACTTCCTCATCCTCGGCGATGTCGCGACTTCCCTCGACGAACTCGGTGAAATGACCGGGCCGCAGCTGCGCCAATATTGGGGCCAGCTCTGGCGATTCGAGCTCGTCGTCCCCGAGCGTGTGGGCGTCGGCGAGGCGATGCCCTACGTGATCGAATCGCACTACCGCGGCGGCGACTCCCACAACCCCGGCGTCCCGCGTCGCTCGATCCACGACGGGATCGGCCACAGAGACATCGTGAGTCGCCTCGGTGTCAGCATCGTCTCCCTGCGCATCGGCGAGAACGAGATCGATCTCCCCGAGGAACAACGAACGCTCTACCCCGATACGCTGCACCGCTCTGCGCCGACCAGCCGCGCGTGGTCGTGGCGGTCGCAGATGGACCAGTGGCTCCGAGCCCGCGCGCCCGGCGCCCCCGTGACACGCCTGCGACTGCAGATCGTCGCGGAGTGGCAGGCCGACTGGCTCCGACTTCCGATGACCGGCATGCACGGGCCGCGCACGCTCGAGAGCGTCTTCCACAACGCCGGGCTGCCCACCCACGGAACGCTGACGCTCGACGCGTTCACGCGCGTCGAACGGGGCGTCCCCCCGGTCGCCGTGCTCAACGATCCCGCCGAGCGCGCGTGGCTCGAATCCCAGATGCGCGCCGCGACGCTCTTCATCGCGCCCGATCAGCCCGGCAATATCGCCACGCTCGTCCGATTCCCGATCCTCGCCTGGGACGCGCCGCGCCCGAACTCCTCCACCGCGATCTTCGGAGACATGGTCATCCGCGTGGGCGACCGCGAGATCCCCGTGAACTGGACAGAGACACGGCTTGGCGCCGACATCCCCGGCGCCCCGACCTCGCGCGCCGAGGTCGACACGCTCCGAAAGCTCCGCGCCGCGAACCCCCTCGGCTGGGAACTCGTCTTCATCCCTCGCCCCGAGCGGGCACGCCACAAGGCCGTCCCCACCATCGCCTTCGGCGGCGAGCCCATCGTCGTCCCCCTGACCGTCGAGCCCGACGCGCCCTCAAACGGCTTCCCCGCCCGACGCAGACCCCCCGACTGAACCGCTCCTCACACGCCTCAAGCAAAGATCCCTCGCGATGCCGAACTGGATCGACCCACAACTCGCGATGATCGTTCTCGCTCTGGGTGCGATCCTGCTCGCCGTGGGCCTGCGCGGCGTGCGTGTGGACCGCGACCCGCGCTGCCGCGCGCGTCGGTGCCGGTACCCGCTGCGCGAACTGCTCGACGCGAAACGCAACGCGAGCGAGCCGGAATGGCCCGTCACCTGCCCCGAGTGCGGGCGCGTGATGGAGAGCGAATCCCGCGCGCGCCGTGGCGCCAGGAAGAAACTCAGGCCGCTGCTCGCGCTGGGGATCGTCCTCGCGGCGCCATCGGTCGGTCTGCTGGGGTTCGAGGGATACACGCGCTGGCAGAGCGCGAGGGCGGTGACGGTGATGCCGCTGTGGCTGCTGCTCCGCCAGGCGGAAAGCGACACCCGAGCGAACAACTGGGTTCACCAACAAGAGATTCTTGAGCGCGCACGCGCAGGCGCCATCACCGGAAAGGACGCCACGCGCGTCATCGATCGGATCCTCGAATGGCAGAACAATCTGCGCGTTGAGTTCGGGATACCGGGCGATATCGCGGCGATCCTCGAAGCCAGCGGCGAGATGTCCGCGGCGCAGCTGCGCCGGTACTGGAACCAGATCCGGCGCTTCGAACTCGCGACGCCTGAGAGCGTGGGGACTGACGAGGCGCTGCCCTTCGAGATCGTGTCACACTATCGCGGCGGTGAATCCAGCAACCCAGGACTCGGGCATCTGTCGATCCACGATCGGATCGGCTTGAGAAATGTCTTCAACAGTGTGGATATCGAGATCATCTCACTCCACATCGGCGGCGACAAGATCGATATCCCTCACGGTCAGGGCGGCATGCACCGCGAGTGGCTGCGCGCCCCCGGGAAGTTCAGCCGTGCGTGGTCATGGTGGTCACATACGGAGCATTGGCGTAATGTCCGCGCACCCCAGACACCGACGGCGCAACTGCCGCTGCGGGTCGTCGTGCAGTGGCAAGCAGCCTGGCTTCGAAATCAGGACCCAGCCCGTGTGCACTCGCCGGGCACGCTCCAAAGCATACTTTTCGTTCCCGGTTTCCCCTGGGAGGGCACGGTGACGCTCGACGCGTTTACGCGCGTGGAGCGTGCAGCCGGGCGCCCCATCATGATCGTCGACGATCTCGCAGAGCGTAAATGGATCGAATCCCAGATGCGTGCAGCCATGCTCGGCATTGCGCCCGAACGACCCGACAACATCGCCACGTTCGTCCGCTTTCCCAGGCTCGCGGATGGCGCCAGCGTCCCGAACTCGTCGACTGTGCTGTTCGGAGACCTGGTCATCCGTGCAGGAGACCATGAGATCCTCGCGAACTTTCCGGAGACCACAATCAGCGGCCTTGGAATTGTGGAGGCCGTTGTGCCCCGCCCGAATGCCGACACGCTCCGGAGGCTCAGCGACGCCAATCCCACGGGCTGGGAACTCGTGTTCATTCCCCGCCCCGAACGGGCTCGCCGCAAGGCCTTCTCGACCGTCGCCTTCGGCGGCGAACCCATCGTCGTCCCCCTGACCGTCGCGACCCGGGGATCACTCGACGGCTTCGTGATCCTCCACCAACCCGCGGACTGACACCGCGCGCCCGTCGTCAGCGAGACCCCGCGCATGCCGAACTGGATCAACCCGCAACTGGCGCTGCTGGCCCTCACCATTGGCGCGATCCTGCTCGCCCTCGGCGTGCGCGGCGTGCGTGTCGACCGCGACCCGCGCTGCCGCGCGCGTCGGTGCCGGTACCCGCTGCGCGAACTGCTCGACGCGAAACGCAACGCGAGCGAGCCGGAATGGCCCGTCACCTGCCCCGAGTGCGGGCGCGTGATGGAGACGCCCTCGCGCGCGAAGTGGGGCGCGCGACGAGCGGTGCGGGCGATGGTCGTGATCGGCGCGCTTCTCGCGGCGCCATCCATCGGCGTGCTCGGCCTCGATGCCTACGCACGGGCGCAGAGCGTGCGCGCGATCGGGTCGATGCCGGTCTGGGCGCTCCTTCATCTCGCCGATCGCGACGCCGAGCACAACGACTGGCGTCATCAACGCGAGCTGCTCGCACGCGCACGCGCCGGCGCGATCACCCGCGCCGAGGCCGAACGCATCGCGGAGCGCATCCTCGCGTGGCAGCAAGACGCAACGCGCACGGTGCGGGTCGCCGGCGACCTCTTCTGGGAGCTCGCCGACCCGGGGCTCCTCCCCCAGCGTCAGATCGATCAGTTCTGGGAGCACGCGTTGCGCTGCACGCTGCTGCTGCCCTCGGCGGTGGAGCGCGACGGCCCCTTCCCCTTCGCGGTGCGCATCGAATACCGGGGGGGCGGAAGGCTGCCCTCCAGTTACCTGCCTTCCAGCTACGGCGATGATGAGATCCTGGCCAGAGCGCTCTTTCGCGTCGAGCGTCTCGCGATCAACGGCCGCGAAATCTCCCTCGAAGGCCGCAACCCCGTTCTGCAGTACATCTACACGCAGATCGACAGACCGACGACGATCCACCGGTCGTTCTTCGCGACGGACCCGGTGTGGGCGTCCATCGTGGCGCCATCCGAGAGCGCTGATCGCGCCACGATCGAGCTCACGATCCGCTGGCTCGCAGAGCCGATCGGGGCGCGGACGACGCTGGAGATGACCCCGGGGAATCCGCCGGTTGATGTTTCCCTGACCTACGAACTCACCAGACGCAATCTGGCGACCACGCGTCTCATCACGCTCCGAGGCGAGGCCAGGGCCGCGCCGACGGGTTCGCTCGCGCGCAGGACCGATTCGTCGAAGGAGATGCGCGCGTACATCGAGAACCTTTTCGCGCCCGCGACGCTCGAAGTTCCCGATCTCTCGCCGTACGACGGCGGCGCCATCGTGGTGTTCGGCCCGCTGTACGATCGCCCGACGCCGCCGCCAACCCCGACGCTCTTCCTCGCCGATGCGGTCATCCGTCGAGGGGACGAATCGATCCCGACGCTCTGGACGCAGGGCCTGGCGGGTCAACACCCCTTCGCGACTCGCGTGCCGCGCCGGGACGACCATGATCGCCTGTTCACGCTCGTCCACGCCAACCCCGAGGGATGGGAACTCGTCCTCACGCCGCGCCCCGATCTCGGCGCGTATGTCGCGAACGACGCGCCCGCGGTCGCGGGCGAGCCCATCGTCATCCCGCTCACCGTGAAGATCGGCGGGAGTCGGTCGCGTCAGATGAGACCACCGGCGCCGGAGTGACCGCCCATGCCGCATTGGCTCGACCCACGCATCGCGCTCGTCGTTCTCGCCCTCGCCGCGATCCTTCTTGCCGTGGGCGTGCGCGGCGTGCGTGTCGACCGCGACCCGCGCTGCCGCGCGCGTCGGTGCCGGTACCCGCTGCGCGAATTGCTCGACGCGAGACGGCGAGCGAACGAGCCAGAATGGCCCCTCACATGTCCAGAGTGCGGGCGCGTGATGGAGAGCGAATCCCGCGCGCGCCGTGGCGCCAGGAAGAAACTCAGGTCGCTGCTCGCGCTGGCGATCGTCCTCGCGCTGCCGTCGTTGGGCCTGCTGGGGTTCGAGGGGTACGCGAGGTGGCAGAGCATGAAGGCGATCGGCAGCATGCCGCTGTGGATGTTGTTGCGTCAGGCGGAGAAGGACAGCGAAGCCAACAGTTGGCCGCATCAGAAGGAGCTCTTCGACCGAGCCGCCGCGGGTCGTATTGATCCGGCGAGCGCGCCGCGTGTGGTCGAGCGCATCCTTCGCTGGCAGCGTGATCCGCTCGTCGGGTTCGGGTTCGCGGGGGACGCGCTCTTCGAGCTCGCCGAGCAGGGCTTCGTCACCGAGGAGCAGCAGAATCGCGAGTGGGAGAACCAGTGGATCTTCGGCCTCACGCTTCCCGAGACAATCGAGCCGGGGATGCCTGTGCCGATCTCGATCACGGCGCGTCATCGGGCGGGGGTCACCCATGGGCCGCCGCTGATCGAACGCACGCCGTGGGTGACTCGATACCAGCGCAGTCTCCAGACGGAATGGCAGACGACGATCCGCGTCGACGCGATGCGCATCGACGGGCGAGAGGTCGAGATCCCCGAGGAGCTGCGAGACCTGCGGTCGCTCTCGTACACGCCCGCGCACCACCGGGTCCGCACCGTCGGCTGGTGGGTGAACAGAGGGCCCTGGGCGCACGCCGTTGCGCCCGAGCACGACCCGGCCTCAGAGGTCGGCGTCGAGATCGAACTTGTGTGGCACTTCGGCGAGAGCGGGCAGCACGGGCTCCAGCAAGACCCCGAGCAGGCCGGGCGCTGGGTGACCGCCGAGCAATGGCTGGCGCATCGCGGCGTGCCGACCACGGGGCGCACCACGCTCCGCGGCACGACGCGCATCGTGCCGCACGGCTCGATCACGATCGACACACTCTCGCAGCCGGACTTCGAGAGCTGGCTTCGCGCGCACCTGTCACGGAGCGTCATCAAGGTGGTGCGTCAGGCGCAGGGCGATCACTTCGTGTACATCGCCCCGGCGAGCCCGGATCGGAAGACCCTGCCCGCCGATGCGCCGGCGGTGTTCGGGCGCATCGATCTGATCCACAAGGACTGGCGCATCGGCGTGGCAGGCGTGGCCGCCCATCCGTCGACGGGTCGTCTGGGCGAGGGCGGGTTCTCGCTCGGGATGCACGAGCCCATCGGCAGGTTTCTTGTCGAGAACCCGACGGGGTGGGAGCTCGAACTGACCGCGCTGCCCGGCCTCGCGATGCGCACGGCGGAGCGTCCGAGCGCGTGGTCGGGCCAGCCTGTCCGTGTGCCGATCAGCGTCGAGCTCGATCTCCGCTGCTGGGAAGGCCAGTGGTCCCCGATGCTCTTCCCTGCGACCGGGCCCTCGCCGACGACCGACTGATACCATCTCTCCCATGCCCTCCCTCTCCGACATCATGGGCCAGGACCGCGCCGTCTCGACGCTGCGCGGCGCGTTGTCTGCGGATCGCGTGCACCACGCGTGGGTGTTCCACGGGCCGCAGGGCGTGGGGAAGATGACGACGGCCCGCGCGTTCGCCGCGATGCTGCTCGACCCGACGCTCGCGACGAACCTCGCGGGCGAGCTCGAGCCCGACCCGGACAGCGAGACGGCGCGCCTCATCGCGGCGGGGCTGCACCCTGACCTGCACATCGTCACGAAGGAACTCGCGCTGTTCAGCGACGACGCGCAGGTGCGCTCGCGCAAGCTCATGACGATCCCTCGCCAGGTGGTCGACGAGCACCTGATCCGCCCGGCGACGCTGACGGCGCGCGTGCCCACCGGGGCGCGCGCCGGCAAGGTGTTCGTGGTGGACGAGGCCGAACTCCTCGACGAGGGCACGCAGAACGCGGTGCTCAAGACGCTCGAAGAGCCGGCGACCGGGACGGTGATCATCCTCGTGACCAGCCGCGAGAGCCGGCTGCTGCCCACGATCCGCAGCCGCTGCCAGCGCGTGTCGTTCGGCGCGCTCGACGAGCGTTCGATGCGCGCGTGGGCCAAGCGGGACGAGGCGATGCGCGCCGTGGGCGAGGAGCAGCGCGAGTGGCTGCTGGCTTTCGCCGACGGCAGCCCGGGTCGTGCGTCCAACGCGAACGCGCAGGGGCTGTTCACCTGGTCGCGCACGCTCGCGCCGATGCTCGACGACGCGTCGCGCGGGCGGTTCAACCCCGACATGGGCAAGGCGATGGCCGACCTGATCGAGCAGTACGCCCAGGCGTGGGTCGAGGCGCGCGAGAACGCGAGCAAGGACGCCGCGAACAAGGACGGGGCGCGTCAGATGTTCGCGCTGCTCACGCACGAGGCCCGGCTCGCGCTGCGCTCGGCGCGAACCCCCGACGACGCGGAGCGGGCGCTGCACGCGATCGAGCGCGTGGGCGAGTGCGAGCGCAACATCGACTCGAATGTGAACCCGAAGTTCGCGTTCGAGGAACTGGCGTCGTCGCTGGCGCGCGGGTGACGCCTTCCCCCCTCCCGCTCGCGGGAGGGGCCGGGGGAGGGTCTGGGGCGAGTTGAGCGTTCGGGCACGCGTCGGGCGTGCGTCGGCGATCACCCCTCGATCGAGATCGACGAATAGCCGCCGTTGGCGCCGGACTTCACCGGCTGGGGCAGGCGCTTGGGCGCGACCGGGGTCGCGGTGGTCGCTGGGGTCGGCGAGTTGGGGGTCTCGATGACGGGGTCGGTCTCGTCGGTGAGCTGGGTGGAGGGCGCGCTGGCGTCGTTGATGGCGCGGGCGAGCGCCTCGGCGTCTTCGTGGCGCAGGGGGGGCAGGCCCTGCTCCTCGCGGGCCTTCTCCATGACCATGAGCCAGGTGGCGCGGTCGAACTCGAGGAGTTCGATGACCTCGTCGACCATGCCGGCGCTCTTCTCGAGGTTGGCGTCGAGCAGGCGCCGGTACATGAACATGTAGAGCGCGCTGAGTTTGGCGCAGATGTCGGGGGCGATCTCGGGGCGCAGCGAGGAGATGAGTTCGAGGAGGATGTTCTTGCAGCGCGTGAGCCCGTTGAACGCCTGCTCCCAGTTCTTCGACGCGATGCCCTCTCGCCCCTGGCGCGCGAACTTGATCGCGCCCTCGATGAGCATGAGACGCAGCTCCTCGGGCCTGGCGGAGAGGACCTTGCTGCGAAGGTACGCGTCGGCTGGGTTCGGGGAAGTCATCGTCCTGAAGATCGGCTCAGCGGGGGTGGGTGTTCAGCAGCGAGGGGAGAACGACGCCAGTCTTTGTCATCGGCCCCCCGGGCGAGGGGGGGCCACACTTCGTCTTTCTGCGCCGGGCTTTAGCCACCGAAGACCGAACCCAGGGCTGCCTGCTGGCTCTGGAGGGAGGCGATGGCCTGCTCCATGCCGATGAACTGTGCCTCGAGTCTTTGGCGTTTGCGCGCGAGCTGCGAGTCGAAGTTTCGGATGCGCGTGGTCTGCAGAGAGATCTGGTCGCCGAGGGTGTTCTTGCGCCGGGTGAGCAGGCCGTCGATGGAGTTGGTGAACTGGTCGGCCAGGTCCTTGATGCGCTCGGCGATGCCCATCTTGTTGGGGCGCAGAGGGTCGCGGTTGGGCGTGGTGATGAGCGGGTTGCCGTCGTCGTCCGCGAGGAGCACGGTGGGCTGGCGTTCCTCGAGGCCGAAGGCGGCGAAGAGGTCCCTGACCGCCTGCGGGTCGGTCTCGAAGGCCTGGCGGAAGCGTTCGGAGTCGAACTCGAGCTTGGCGCCGCTGCCGATCTTGACGCCGGCCTGCGAGAGGCGCTGGAACTGTCCTTCGACGGCCAGGGGCGTGCCCTGGATCGCGCTGAAGAGGGCGGAGCGGATCTGCGAGACGCTCGAATCGCCCAGGAGCGCGCCGCGACGGTTGGTCTCGGCGTCGTAGGAGTCGTACTTGTTGATGGTTTCGATGACCTTGTTGAAGGAGTCGACGAACTCCTTGATCTTGGTCTCGATAGCGGCGGTGTCGCGCGCGACGACGAGCTCGACGACGGTGTTGGATGCGCCGTTGAGGTCGATGGTGACGCCCTGCACGACCGAGGACAGCGAGTTGGTGGACGAGGTGAGCGCGATGGCCGCGGCGGGGTCTGCCGAGCCGTAGAAGACGACGGCGTCCTGGCCCTTGGTGAGTGTCGAGAGCCCGAGGTCGACGCCCTGGGTGTCGATGGTCATGCGCCCGATCTGGCCCGAGCTGCGCGAGGTGAGGGAGAGTCGGAAGGGGGTGGCGCCGCCGCCGTCGTTGACGATGGAGGCGGTCACGCCGATGCCCTCGGAGTTGAGTTTGTCGGCGACCTGCTGGAGGGTGTCGTTGGCGTTGAAGGTCAGTGTGCGTTCGAAGGAGCCGTCGAGTCGGTTGGTCTCGGGGGTCGTGCCCGACGAGGTCCCGGCGATGTTGAGGCGTCGCGCGACGCTGCCGTCGAGGTCTTCGACGCGGATGGCCTGCGCGCCGCCCGAGGAGTCTTCGAGGAGGAGGCCGTCGCCGTTGTCGTTGATGCGCGCCTTGACATTGAGCGGGCGGCTGTTGATCGCGCCGATCAGGTCGTCGAGGGTGCGCATGTTGCTGGTGACATCGATCTGGGCGATCGCGCCGCTGGAGTCGATGATGCGGAAGCGTCCGACGCCCACGCCTGCGCCGGCGTTGAGGGTGGACAGGCGCGTCGCGCCGCCCAGCCACTTGGTCTGCAGGTTGCCCGAGCGTGCCGAGCCGTCGGTGAACGAGCCGTCGAGGCCCAGGGACTCGGCGGCGGAGCCGCCCACGATGAGCTGGCCCGGGCCGGCGGTGTTGTCGATGAGCGTGATGCCGTTGCCGGCGGAGTTGATGCGCGCCGTGACGCCTGCGCCGGAGTTGTTGATGGTCTTGAGCAGGTCGGAGATCGACCCGTTGGCGTCGATGGTGAAGTTGGTGACCGAGCCGTTGCGCGTGGTGATGCTCAGCTCGTCGCCGGTGAGGCCCGACCCGCCGTTGAGCGAGGAGACGAGCGTGGAGTTGATGCCGGCGAGGAGTCGGCGGGTCTGGATCTCGCCGGTGGACGAGGAGCCGAGCAGGCCCAGGTCGCGCGCCGTGGTGCGTCCGGCGTCGGCCTCGGCGACGATGAGGTCGCCCGCGCCGCCCGTGTTGTCGGTGAGCACGAGGGACACGCCGTCGGCGCCGATCGCGGCGGTGACGTTGCCCTCGGTGTCCTCGTTGATGTAGTCGATGACGTCCTGGATGGTCGTCGCGGTGGTGCGCGTGACCTCGCCCTGCGCGTTCTTGATCTCGCCGAGGCGCACGCTGTAGACGGTGCCCTCGCGCGAGGTGATGCGCATGTCGACGGCGGCGGTGGATCGGATCGCGACGCCGGCGCCGTCGTTGAGCGACGCGAGCGCCGAGGTCGAGGTCAGGTAGTTGAGTCGAGACCCCGTGATCGAAGCGGCGCCGACGGTCTGCTCGATGCCCAGCGACGACGCGGTGTTGGAGCCGAAGACGTCCTGGACGCTGAGGGAGCCGCCCCCGCCCGAGAGGTCTTCGAGGACGAGGCGGTCGCCGTCGACCGAGGCGCGGACCTGGACGCCGGCGGCGGCGTTGATCCTGTTGAGCACGTCGTCGACGGTGATCGCGGTCGAGAGGTCGACCTCGGCCGACCCGCCGGCGCGGTCGCTGACGAGGATCTTGCCTCGCTGGACGCCCGCGCCGCCGTTGAGGTTGGAGAGCTTGGTCTCGGTGGTGAGCTGCCCGCCCCCGATCTCGACGGAGAGGGAGGTGAGCCCGACGCCCGAGGTGTCGCGGTCGGTGAACCCGCGCGAGACCTTCTGGTCGGTGGTGACGAGGCGGTTGACGAGGAAGCTGTAGGCGCCCGGGACGGCGGTGGGCCCGGCGGTGGCGCTGAGCACGCCGGCGTTGGAGGACGACGCCTTGGCGGAGTCGAAGACGCGGTTGAAGCGCAGCGACGCGGCCGAGGTGCGCAGGGCGAGCAGGGAGGAGTTGACATCGAGGTAGGCGGCCTGCTGGGTCTGCAGCTGCACGATGCGCTGCTGCGCGAAGACCTTGGGGCGCGACTCGATCGCGAGGAGCTGGTTGATGATGCTCTGGTAGTCGATGCCGGACACGAGACCGGAACTGGAAATGCCGCCCATGGTGGGATCCCTCCCTGTGATGGCCCTCAGTGGCCGGGCGAAGAAGCGCATCCGACGCGCGTGGGGCGCGTCGGGTGCGCAGAAAGTCGGTGCGTTGCGCCGTGCACGCTCACGCGGCGCGTCTGGCGGTGACGCTCGCAACCTCGGCGCCGAGCGCCGGGACCGAGTCGCCCGGTCGGTGCGAGGGGGCGTCCAGACCCAGCCGGCGCAGGTACATCATGTCCGAGGCCCAGGAGGCCACCAGACGACGGAACATGCGATGGGCGTGGTCGACGGCCGGGTGTTCGTCGAACACATCGGCGTGGAGCATGGCGGACGCGGCGTTCAGAGACTTGGTGCTTTCCATCGTTACTCCCTCCGGTCCCGGCCCATCGTGGGACCGGCGACCCGATACTGGGAGGTTCGGCCAAACCTCGGTTCATCTTGAGGGCCGAATAACGGATCGGGAGACCTGTGACGGGAACGCAAAACAGGGGCCCGCCCCTGGGCACGGTCGAGTTCTCGGACCGCGCAGAATCGGCGCATTCCCGGGTCCGGGGGACCGTTTCCCGGACCCGCGCCGCCGCGACGACCGATACCGGGTGTTGTAGAGTGTCTACCAACATGCCCGACCCCAACGGGACATCCCCTGTCCAGCCAGCCCGCGCTCCGACGGCTCCCCCCCCGGCGCCCCCGTCGCCCCCGGCGATCCGCGTCGAGGGCATGACCAAGCGCTTCGACGGCAAGGCGGTCCTCGAGGGGCTGACGCTCGAGGTCAGGCGCGGCGAGACCATGGTCATCATGGGCGGGTCGGGCTCGGGAAAGTCCACGATGCTGCGATGCCTGATCGGCTCGCTCATCCCCGAAGAGGGGCGCATCTGGCTGTTCGGCGAGGAGATCACCTGCCTGGACGAGCGCGGGATGAACGAGGTGCGCAAGCGCTTCGGCGTGCTGTTCCAGAGCGGCGCGCTCTTCAACTCGATGACCGTCGCCGAGAACGTCGCCCTGCCCCTGCGCGAGCACACCACGCTCGACCCCGACATCATCGATATCCAGGTGAAGATCAAGCTCGAGCTGGTGGGCCTGCGCGAGCACGCCGACAAATACCCCGGGATGCTGTCGGGCGGGATGAAGAAGCGCGCCGGCCTGGCGCGCGCGCTGGCCCTCGACCCGTCGCTGCTCTTTTATGACGAGCCCAGCGCCGGGCTCGACCCGGTGACCAGCGCCGAGATCGACCGGCTGATCGTCGACCTGTCGCGCAAGCTGGGCGTGACCAGCGTGGTGGTCACGCACGAGATGGACAGCGCCTTCACGATCGCCGACCGGATGGCGATGCTCGACAAGGGAAAGATGATCGCCGTCGAGACGCGCGAGTGGTACGACGCGCTGCGGACCACCCCTGCCGACGAGGCGCAGACCCTGCCCCAGCGCGAGCGCCTGATCCGCCAGTTCCTGCGCGGCGACGCCGACGGGCCCATCACCGAGCGCCGCGCGCAGTCCAGTTACGCCGAGGACCTGCTCGGCTACCAGCCCGCCCTTCTGCCCAGCCGCCCGAGCATCGAATCCACGCGCGACCGCTGAAGCACCGCGACGACCCGCGCGCACTCACGAGGGAAGCCAATGGCTCGCGTACGAACCGACGCCGACAAGATCAGAGCGGGACTCTTCGTGCTGGTGGCGCTCGCCGCCGCGTTCACGATTGTCCTGATCCTCGCCGGCGCGGGCGACGCGCTCAAAGCGCGCACGCGCTACCAGGTCTTCTTCCCCCTCCAGACCAGCACCGAGGGGCTCGAGGCCGAAGCGCCCGTCCTCGTCAACGGCAGGCCCGTCGGCGTCGTCAAGCGCATCCGCCTCGAGCTCGATTCCACGAATAACCTCACCGACGGCGTGTACGCCGAGATCCTCGTCGACAAGAAGATCACCTTCTACGGCGAGCCGATCGCGCTGCTGAACCGGCCCCTGCTGGGCGCCGGCGCCACCATCAACTTCCCGACCGTCGGCAGCGTGGGCGAGGCGCCCGTCGCGCCCGAGGGCGCCACGTTCCCGGGCATGATCGCGCCCCCGGGCTTCCTGGCGCAGGCCGGCTACGGGCCCGAGCAGCAGAACCAGCTGCAGGACATCCTCCGGCGCGGGTCGCAGCTGGCCGAGGAGCTCGAGCAGATCGCGCGCGAGTTCCGCGACGAGGCCCTGCCCGACCTGCGCGCCATGGTCTCGACGACACGCGAGCGCCTCGACGGTTGGTTCGCCACGGGCGATCGCATCGTGGGGAACATCGACGGCGCCGTCGCCAGGTTCCCGGGCATCGCCCAGTCGGTCGAGGAGGGCGTGCGCGACGCGCGCGCCATGGTCACCGACGCCCGGTCGCTCGTCGAGGACAACCGCGAGCGCGTGAGCACGACGCTCGAGAACGCCCGGGCGGCGTCGGAGCGGATGCACTCGCTGCTCGAATCGTTCGAGCGCGACACGAAGCCGGCGATCGACGCGATGGTGCTGGACGCGCAACGGACCGCCGAGAGCGCGCGGGCCGCGGTCGAGCGCGCCGACGCGCTGCTGGCCGAGTCGTCGCCCGCGCTGCGCCGGACGGTCGCGAGCGCGCGCCTGGCGGCGGACCAGCTCAAGTTCACGCTCGAAGAGGTCCGGCGCGCCCCGTGGCGCCTGCTGTACCGCCCCGACACGCGCGAGCTGGAGTTCGAGCTGCTGTACGACTCGGCGCGGATCTACGCCCAGGCGGTCAGCGACCTGCGCGACGCGAGCGCCGCCCTGGAGGCGGCCAGCGACGCCGCCGAGGCGCGAGGGCGTCCCCTCAGCCCGGCGCAGGCCGCCGAGATGGGCGCGCGTCTCGACCGCGCGTTCCAGTCGTACGAGCAGGCCGAGCGGGCCTTCCTCGATCTCGTGATCGGCCAGCGCCAGCGTCGCTGAATCCCGGTGGGCCGAAGGCGCGGAATGCCGATGGAAGTCTGAGGTCCCGACGGAATCGCGCCGCCAACGCGTCCAACAATGTCGGCGACCCTCGCTCCACACAGGAACACACCCATGGGCGCCCTGCGCACCTGCCTCTCGACGAATCTGACCCCCCTGCTCCTGCGCCTGGCGCTGGGGCTCACCTTCCTCTGGGCCGGCTGGGGCAAGGTGATGGTTCGCATGGACTTCGCGCCCGAGCAGCTGGCGCGCCTCGCCAACATGGGCGTCGATCGGGCCAGGGTCGCCGCCGCGACGCCCGGGAGCGCGCTGCCCGACCCGGGCGCCTCGCGCGAGGACGCCCTGCCCCACGCCGGGCGCGTGATCCTCGCGCAGGGCGCGGCGCCCGGTCGCGTCTACACCCCTGCCGACTTCTCCGGGCCCGCCCAGCTCCCCGGGCTCTACGGGCTCGCCCTGTTCATCCAGGGCAGCGCCACCGCAGACAAGCCCACCATGCCGGCGACCCTGGGTCGCGACGCGTGGCCCGTCCGGCTCGCCCACGCCGCGGCGTGGACGGAGCTGATCGGCGGCGCCTTCCTGCTCGTGGGCCTGTTCACGCCTCTGGCCGGCTTCGCGATCGCCTGCGTCATGGGGACCGCCCTGTGGATGACCCAGATCGGCCCGGCGACCGTCGGGGGCGGGCCGAGCACGCTGTGGTTCCTGCCGCCGATCAACAACTTCGCCCCCGGCGACGCCGGGTGGTCGAAGTTCCTTTGGCAGCTCCTGCTGATGTTCAGCGCCCTGTCGCTGGTGTTCGGGGGGGCCGGTGCGGTGAGCGTGGACCGCTGGATCTTCGGCTCGCGTGGATCGCCGGGGGGCTCTGACGCGTCGTACAACTCTGACGATGACGAGGACGACGAGGACTAAGCCCGGCCTGCGCGCCGCGCTGGGGATCGATTCCCTGAGCGGGATGGCCCTCGCCGCGTCCGTGGGCGTGCATGTGGGCGTCGTCTGCCTGGGCGTCGCGGTCGGGGCGTTCTCGCGCGCCGAGCGGTTCACGCCCGGCCCGGCGCAGGCCCCGGCCGGGCTCGCGACGCAGGTGGCGACCTCGGGCGCGCCCCTCGACGACGCACCCCTTCGCGACGACGCGCCCCGCCCTGCGCCCACGCGCCCCGCCGAGCACGCGCGCCACGCCGACGCCCTGCTCGCGCCGGCGACGCTCGTGGATCGCGCCGTCGCCGCCGCCGCCCCGCTCGACGCGCCGCCGGTCGCCGACCTGCGCGCGGCGATGCTCCAGAGCGACCCGGGCGCGCTGGCGGCGCCCTCCGCGGTGCGTGCGGCCCCGACGGTGTTCGGCGTGCGAGGCCAGCGCGAGGCCGAGCGCGTCGTCTACCTCGTCGACGCGTCGGGCTCCATGGTCGCCGCCCTGCCCATCGTGATGCGCGAGGTGGCGCGCTCCATCGACGCGCTCGCGCCGACGCAGCGCTTCAGCGTGGGTGTCTACGGCGGGTGGGGCGTCGCGTCGCCTTCCAACCTCGAAGACCGGCAGGGCTTCACCCTCGCCACCGAGTCCAACAAGGCCGCCGCCCGGCGCTGGCTCGAGCGTCAGAACGCCAGCGGCAACGGGGAGGCGCTCGGCGCCATCCGCTGGGCGCTCACCAAGCGGCCCGATGTGGTCTTCCTTCTCAGCAAGGGCATCACCGACCGCGGCATGACGCGCGACGAGCGCGCCCGCGCCGCCGCCGGCTTCCTCGCCGAGGTCGAGCGGCTCAACCCGCTCGACGAATCGACCGGGTGGCGCCCGGTGCGCATCCGCGCCGTCGAGTTCTTCGACGCCGACGCCGAGGGCCTGCTCGAAGAGCTGGGCGCGCGCCACGGCGCCTTCGGCTCCACCAGCCCGGCCGATCGCGGGCACCGCTTCATCTCACGCAGAGAGCTTGGCATCGAATGACCACCCGTCCCCGCCCGACACTCGCCCTGCTCGCGTGCGCCGGTCTCGCGCTGGCGCCCCACGCGCCGGGTCAGCCCGGGCCCCCTCCGGCGCGCACCCTTGAATCGCTCACGCCGGGGGCGCGCATCGACGCGGCCAGAGCGCGCGTGGGCGACGAATCGCTGCGCAGCGAGGACCGGCTCGACGCGATGCGCGATCTGATCGACGCGCTCGAGGACCGGCTCGAGCGCGGCGACACCCCGGCCGAGACGCGCGTGCGCGACGCGATCGAACTGGCCGAATCGATCGTGAGCGCGATGGCGTGGGAGGGGCTGCTCGCGACGGCGAGCGTTGGCGTGCTGACCTCGTCGATGCGCGAGCAGGCCGAGGCGGGCTCGCAGCGCGCGCTGCGGGCCGCGGCCCGGTTCGACGAGGCGCGCGAGACGGTCCGCGCCGTGGACCCGGCGCTCGAGGCGCGCGCGGCGCTGGCGCGTTCGCGCGCCGGGATCACGCTGGCGCTGTCGACGGGCGACGCCGAGACGCGCCGGCGCGCCGTCGTCGCCGCGTCGGCCATCCGCGCCGTGCCATCGCTGCTGCGCGAGGACGAGCACGGCGCCGCCGAGAACGCCGAGGCCGAAGCGCAGCGTCTGCTGTGCCTGGCTCGCCTGTCGCTGCTGGAGGCGCGTGCGCTCGAGGCGCGCGTGTCGTTCACCGGCGCGAGACAGATCGCGCAGTCGCCCCGCGCGAAGGCCGAAGCGGCGCTGGGCGCCGCCCTCGCGACGGCGCAGACCGACGGCCCGCGCGAGGCGCTGCGCCAGATCGACGCGCTCGCCCGCGACGACGCGTGGCTCGAGATCGAGCGCGCCGACGCGCTCGCGTCGATCCTGCGCGCCGACGCCGCCCGGCGCATCGCCCTCGCCCAGGCCGAGTTCGCCGACGCCGACGCGCTGCGCGCCGGGGCGATCGACGCGGCGCGCCCGTACCTCGACCTCGCGGCGCGCGGCGTCGCCGGCGCGCCCGGGCCCGCGCTGCGATCGCTGCTGGTCGAGAAGGCGGCGGCGTCTGGCGGCCCTCTGCTGCTGCGGCTCTCGCGCGAGCCGTCCGACGCGTCGGCGTTCGAGCGCGTCATGCGCGCACTCGCGCGCGAGACCGGCGACGACGACGCCCTGCGCGCCGCGATCCTCCTGCCCGGCTCGGGCGTCAACGCGCAGGCCCTGGGAGCGGTCGGCCCCTTCGCCGGCGACGCGCTCTGGCGTCTGGGCGTCTCGCGCAGCGAGCGCGTCGATGACGCCGCGGCGCAGCGCGAGGCGGCGGCGCTCCTGCTCGACTTCGCGCAGCGTTTTCCCGACGATCAGCGCGCGTTCGGCGCGATCGCCGGGGCCACCGCCAGTGCGCAGCGCGTCGCCATCGCCTCGCCCGGGGACGAGCGAGCGGCGGCGCTGTACGAGCGGACCCTTCGCGCAGCGCTCGACGACCCGCGTTCGGCGGGCGACGCGCGCGCCGACGCCTGGCGCTTCGAGCTCGGGCGCCTGCTCGCCGCGGGCGGGCGCGACGAGGAGGCGGACGACGCGCTCGCGAAGGTCGTCGCCGGCGCGCTGGGCGTCCGCGCCGCGGAGTTGCGCCTGGCCCTCGCCGAGCGAGCCGGCGACGAGCGACGCGTCGCGCAGCGAGCGGCCGACCTGGAGCGCGTCGCCGCCGGCGCAGGCGAGGACGGCGCGCCGGCGCTCGAACGCGCCCGCGCCGTGCGCGCCGCGGCCGAGGTGCGCGCCGCGGCCCAGACCGGCGACGAGCAGGGCGCGATGCGGGCCGCGGCCCGGCTCGCCGACGCCGACCCGGCCCGCGCCGTGACGATCCTGCGCGCCGAGGCGTCGCGCCTCGTCGAATCGCTCGCGCTGGTCGATGCGCAGGGCGAGCCGTTCAGCGAATCGCACCGCGCGACGGCGCGCGTGGCCGCCGCCCTCGGGCGCGCGCTCGTCGAACTCTCGGGGCAGCGCGAGGGCGCGTCGGACGGGGACCGCGTGCTGCTCGCGCGCGCCCAGCGGTTCCTTGGCGACGCCGACGCGGCCCGCGAGAGCGCCGCCTCCATCGAACGCGTCATGCAGCGCGTCGGGCGCGTGCCTGAGCTCCTCGCCGAGTACGCCGAGGCGCTGCGCGTCGCGGGCGATCAGCCCCGCGCGTTCGGCGCCTATCGCGAACTGTCGAACGCGACGCGCCCCGACGACCCGAGGACACGCGCGTTCCACTGGCTCGCGTGGGGGCGCATGCTCGAGATCCTCTCGGCGCAGAATTCGGACGGGACGCGCAGCGCGACCATCCGCGCGCAGGGCGAGCGACTGCGCCTGATCGATCCGTCGCTGGGGGGCCCGCCGCACCGGGGCAGGATCGAGCGCGCCATCGAGAGCGCGCGCTGAGTAGCCGGTGCGTCATCGCTCGTAGAGGTACGCCGCGGGCTCCAGCCGGTGACGCCCGCCCTCGGACACGGCGAGTGTCCCGCCCGAGAAGATCGACGCGCTGCCGAACGCGCCGTCCTTGCGCAGCGCGTAGAGTTTCACGTCGAAGTTGGGGCGACCCTTGTCATCCTGCAGGCGCTTGAGGCGTGTTTTGTCGGCGATCATTTTGGCGGCGTAGAGGCACGCGTCGGTGGGGTGATCGCCCATGGCCATGCGCATGACGATGGTGCGGGCGCCGCAGATCTGGATGACCGCTTCGCCGCGCCCCGTCGCACCGGCGGAGCCGACCTCGTTGTCGGTGTAGAGCCCCGCGCCGATGATGGGCGAATCGCCCACGCGCCCGGGGAGTTTCCACGAGAGTCCCGAGGTGGTGGTGCAGCCGGCGAGGTTGCCCTTCGCGTCGAGCGTGCTGAGGTGGATGGTGCCGGTGGTGTACGGCACGCCGTCGCGCCAGTCGATGTTGTGCGCGCCCCCTCCCCCTGCTCCCTGCTCCCTATTCCCTGCTCCCTTCCCCAGATCAAACTCATCCTCCTGCAGCCACTTGTCGTCGCGGCTCAGCGTCGAGCGCCACTTCAGCCACGCCTCGCGCGCCTTCTCGGTGAGCAGGTTCTCTTCCTGGAAGCCCATGCGCTTCGCGAACAGCAGCGCTCCCTCGCCAACGAGCAGCACATGGTCGGTGCGGCGCGCGACCTCTCTCGCAACGGCGGCGGGGTTCTTGATGTTGCGCAGACTCGCGACGGCGCCCGCTCGGTGCGTCGGCCCGTGCATCACCGATGCGTCGAGTTCGACAACGCCCTCTTCGTTGGGGAGCCCGCCCAGGCCCACGGTCATGTCGTCGGGGTCGTCCTCGGTGATCTTCACGCCGGCGACGGCGGCGTCGAGCGGGTCCGCCCCTTGCGTCAGGAGCTCGTACGCGCGCGTCGTCGCGGGGACGCCGTTCGCCGACGCGATCGCGATGGGCGCGCGACCGGTCTTGCGCGTCTCGTCACCGTCACGCTCGGGCGCGCGGGCGGCGCCGAGTTGTGCAAACGCCAGCGGCGACGCGGCGGCCAGACCGGAAACAGCGAGAAACGACCGGCGGGAGAGGTGGTCCATGCTCGCAGTGTACCGGAAGAGATGTACCGCAGAGGACCTAGAGGGCGCAGAGAGGGGAAGGGGTTGAAGAGCAGAGAGAAGGGGTGGCGTGGTGCGGCGCGGCCGTGCCACGGGAACTGATTGTTGTGTCCATTCCGCCTGCATTTCTTTGCCCCCTCGCCCCGCTTGCGCGGAGAGGACGGCGAGCGCAGCGAGCCAGGTGAGGGGTGTGCGTCGAAAGGCACGAGTGATGAGGCAAGTGGCACACGGGAAGATCGCGCAGACGAACGCAACTGTCAGATCGGAACCCCTCACCCAGCCCTCTCGCCAGAGGGGCGAGGGGACCGGAGAACAGACGGTGTCGTGGCTACACGATCAGCGTTCGTGGCACGGCCGCGCCGCACCACGCCACCCAGTGACTCTCTTCTTCACCATCCCCCTCTCTTCTCTGCGCCCTCCGCGTCCTCCGCGTTGAATTCTTCTCTTACAGGCGCGCGAAGGAAGGGATCGTGCCGAGCAAGGGGCGGAGGTAGTCGATGAACGCGTCGCTGACGTCGTTGTGGCCGCGCATGAACTCTTCGGGCATGTGGCGGGTTTTGCCGGCGACCTGGTCGAGATCGACGCGCACGAACTCGGCGCGGTAGGGCGCGTTGCTCAGGCGCTTGATCGCGATGGAGCCGTCGAGGTCGCCCGACATCGCGAGGCGTGCCGCGGCCCGTCCGCACTGGCGCGACTCGAAGGCGTCGACAGGCGACGCGTCGGGCCAGCAGCGCTGCGAATAGCCGAAGGTGTCGGCGCGCACGCGCGGCGGCTTGCCCCCGGCGCTCTTGAGTTTCTTCTTGAGGTAGTCGGACAGCATGTCGCCCAGCGCGCCCGTGCCGGACAACTGGATGTTGCCGTGCGCGTCGCGCTCGCGCTCAGACAGGGCGGCGGCGATGGGGAGCCCGTCCTCGTTCTGGATGCCCTCGGAGACGGCGATGAGGCAGCGCCCGTGCTTGGTGTACACGCGGTCGACATCGGCGGCGAAGCGTTCGAGGTCGAACTTGCGCTCGGGCAGATAGATCAGGTGCGGGCCGTCGCCTTCGCGCGTGCGCGCCATGGCGCTGGCGCCGGTCAGGAAGCCGGCGTGGCGCCCCATGACGACGTTGATCTTGATGCCGGGCAGCGCCGCGTTGTCGCGGTCGTCGCCGGCGAAGGCCCACGCGACGAAGCGGGCGGCGGAGGGGAAGCCGGGCGTGTGGTCGTTCTCGAGCAGGTCGTTGTCGATGGTTTTGGGGATGTGGAAGCAGCGGAGTTCGTACGAGCCCTCGTCGGCGATCTTGTTGACGATGCGGCAGGTGTCGGACGAGTCGTTGCCCCCGATGTAGAAGAAGTAGCGGACATCGTGGCGCTTGCAGGTGTCGAAGATGCGCGCGCAGTACTCGACATCGGGCTTGTCGCGCGTGGAGCCCAGCGCGGCGGAGGGGGCCTTGGAGACCTCTTCGAGGGTGTAGGGGTCGACCTCGGAGAGGTTGGTCAGGTCGCCGTTGACCATGCCCTTCACGCCGTGGCGCATCCCGAGGATGTTGGGGATGCTGCCGTGGTCGCGCAGCGTCTCGACGACGCCGACGAGGGACTGGTTGATGACGGCGGTCGGGCCGCCGCCCTGGCCGATGACGGCGTTGCCTTCGATGAGATTGGGGGTGGGCATGAGGGGAGTGTAGTGGCTTTCGGGCGGGGCGAGAATCCCCCAAACCCCCGGGTCGCGCCGGTGGAAGCGGTCTGCGCGGGGTTCGTGGCCGGGTGGCGCGTGGGGCCGATTTGCGCTATCCTCCGCGTTCGGAGAGAATCCCCCAATGACGACCGAGACCAAACCAAAGCCACGCAAGTCTGTCCGCGCGCGCGAGCGCGCCGACGGGTTGCTCGACCCGACCTTCATCACCGACGACGGGCTGGGGCGCGTGTTCGTGGGCGACTGCCGCGAGGTGGTGCCGCGCATCCCGGAGGCGGCGAGCAAGTCGGTCGATCTGGTCTTCGCCGACCCGCCCTTCAACTGGCAGGTGAAGTACGGCGACTGGCACGACGGGCTGCCTCGCGACGAGTACCTGCGCTTCACCGAGAAGTGGCTCGATGTGTGCGTGGACGCGCTCTCCGACAAGGGCGCGATCTGGGTGAACATCCCCGACGACACCGCCGCCGAGATCGTGATGCACCTGAAGGGTCGCGGGCTGCACATGATCAACTGGTGCGTGTGGCACTTCCGGTTCGGGCAGAACCGGATGGGCTCGTTCATCATGAGCAAGGTGCACGCGCTGTACTTCGCGAAGCACCGCGAGGTGGAGAAGCGCATCTGGAACCCCGAGGACATCCTCGAGCCCAGCGACCGCGCGACGATCTATTTCGACGAGCGCACCTTCAACAAGAAGGAAGGCACCGGCCCTGCGGGGATGCGCATGCCCATGGATGTGTGGTACGGCAAGCACTGGGGGCGCATCCAGGGCAACAACAAGGAACGCCGCCCGGCGCACGAGAACCAGTTGCCCGAGGTGTATCTGGAGCGCGTGATCCGCGCGTGCTCGAACGAGGGCAGCGTCGTGCTCGACCCCTTCAACGGCAGCGGCACGACGGCGACGGTGGCGCGGGGGCTGAAACGCGTCGGCATCGGCGTCGAGTACTCACCCACGCTCGCGAAGAGCGCGTTCGAGCGCATCTCGAAGGGGCCGATACGGCTGGGCGAGGCGCTGAATCAGAGCACGGCGATCTTCGGGCCGCGGCGGAAGTCGAAGAAGGTAGGGAGTGGGGAGTAGGGAGTGGGGAGCAGGGGGAGGGGGCAATGGGAAGGGATTGTGTCCCCCTTCCGCTCGGGGGAGGGGGCAGGGGGAGGGAGAACTGGCAGGTGCGCACTCGCGCGCGCAGACGCTCGCTCGTGGCACGGCTGCGCCGTACCACGCCACCATTCTGCGCTCTGCCTGCTCCCGGCTGCCTGCTCCCCACTCCCTTCCGCCCTCACACCCTCATGATGTAGAAGTAGTTCAGCGGGTCGTGGGGGAGTTCGTGGACCTCGGGCGCGTCGAAGCCGGCGTCGGCGAGCATCTGCTCGGCGAGTTCGCGTCCCCAGGCGGCGCCGAGGCCCATGCCGCCCTGGCCCAGCGAGACGGTCATGCAGTGCATGCACGAGATCGTGTAGATGAACGGCGCGAGGGGGTTCTCGAGGTTCTTCTCGACATGGCTCGACGCCTTGATGTCCTGCATGAAGTAGACGCCCCCGGGGCGCAGGGCGCGCCGGATGTTGGCGAGCACGGTGTCGGGGCGCTTCTGGTCGTGGATGGCGTCGAAGGTGAAGATCACATCGAACGCGCCGGTGTCGTTGACGGCGGCGGCGTCGCGCACCTCGAAGCGCACATTGGTGATGTTGCGCTCCTGCGCTTCGCGGGTGGCGGCGTCGATGGCGGGCTTCTCGAAGTCCCAGCCGACGAAGCTTGAGTTGGGGTACATCTGCGCGAGGGCCATGAGGGCGCGGCCCCTGCCGCAGCCCAGGTCGAGCGCGTCGCAGCCCTTCTCGAGCAGGGCGACCATGTCGGGCGCGAGGGGCAGGATGTGGTCGCGCAGGCCGGCGATGACGGTCTGTGCGCTCTCTTCGGCCATGACTTCGTGGAAGCGGCAGAAGCAGTGGTAGTGCAGGCCGCCGCCCTCGTGGAAGCGCTCGACGATCTGGTCCTCGACCTGTCCGAGGACGGCGATCCACTGCGCGACGCACGCGAGGTTGTTGGGCGAGGCGTCGCGCGTGAGGAACGCGGCGTGCTCGGCCGGGAGGGAATAGGTCTTGGCGCGCGGGTCGTACTCGACGACGCCCGCGCTGGTCATGCAGCCGAGCCACTCGCGCACGTAGCGCTCGTCGAGGTCGGCGGCGGCGGCGATCTGCGCGCTGGTGGAGGGCGGGAGGTGCGCCATCGCGTCGAAGAGCCCCGTGCGATGACCGACGGAGGTCATGAGCGAGACGCCGGCGTCGACGATGCGCTGCAGGGTGCGCTCGGCGAAGGCGTTGGCGCGGAATTCATCGAAGAACGCGGGTGAGACCGGCGCGGGGGCGCGGGCGGCGGTGGTCATAGGTTGGCTCCTGACTGTGGTGCGTGGGACATCGCTCTGCTGCTCCATTGGGGAGTAGCGAGAAGCGATGGCGGGTTGTGTCAGGAAACCTGAGAAAAAAGGATGTCAGGCGGCTGTTTACCCCCGTGTGCCCCCGTGGATCACTCGGTGATCCCCAGGTCCGCCTTGGTGAACAGCGCGTCGAAGCGCAGCCCGGCGTTTTCGATGTTCTCGCGCGCGCCCTCCTGGCGATCGATCGTGGCGATGACGCCGATGACCTTCGCGCCAGCGGCCTTGATGGCCTCGACGGCTTCGAGGGCCTGGCCCCCGGTGGTGGCGACATCTTCGAGGAGGATGACGGTGTCGCCGGGCTCGACCTTGCCTTCGAGTTGCTTGGCGGTGCCGTAGTTCTTTTTCTGGTTGCGCACGAAGAGGCAGGGCAGGCCGGTAGCCATGCAGGCGACGGTGACGAGGGGGATGCCGCCGAGTTCGGCGCCGGCGAGGCGGGCGACTTTGGCGTTGGCGGCCTTCTCCATCGCGGCGATGCGCTGGGCGAAGAGGGGCCCGAGGTCGCGGAGGATCTCGGGGCGTGTGGAGAAGAGGTACTTATCGATGTAGTAGGACGAGGTGCGTCCGGAGCGGAGCGTGAATGTGCCGCGGAGGACGCAGGCGTCGGCGATGTGCTGTGCGAGGGAGGCGGTGGTGGGCATGAGCGAGTTTAGGGGGGGAGGTGTGGGCAATGGGCAGTCGGCAATGGGCAATGGGGAAGAGAGTGCGCGAGGCGCGCGACTGTCAGATCGCCCTCCCCCTGCCCCCTCCCGCGAGCGGGAGGGGGATGATCCGATCCCATTGCCCATTGCCCATTGCCCATTGCCCATTGCCCATTGCCTGAAAGGCAGATCGCCCCGCGCTGGAGAGGGCGCGGGGCGATGGGGAGAGCAGTGCGCGGCGCGGGGATCCTCGCGCCTGGGGTGAGGGTTCAGTCGCAGTTGTTGCCGAAGCCGGAGAGGACGATGTTGAGGTCGAAGAAGTTGACGACGCCGTCGCCGTTGGTGTCGCCGGGGAGGATGGGGTCGGAGCTGGCCATGCCGAAGTCGCCGAGGACGGCGTTGAGGTCGGCGAAGTTGATCACGCCGTCGCCGTTGGTGTCGCCGAAGCAGCGCTGGACGGAGGCGACGCAGAGGGAGTGGAGGAAGAGGGTGGAGAGCGGTTCGGCCGGGGCGGTGTCGTCGTCGCCGCCCCAGATGACGACGGCGTCGAGGTTGCGCACGACGAGCGGCTGGTTCGTGACGGGGTTCATGACGACGATGGGGAAGGTGGAGCCGATGTGCTGGGCGTTGATGGACCAGTCGATGGTTCCGGCGGCGAGGTTGTATCGCCACGACGCGGCGAAGGGCTCGCCCGCGACGATGCCGAGCGCGGCGCGGGTTGGTCCGACGACGGTGGCGAGCGGTGCGCCTGGCGCGGCGGAGGCGCTCTGGGCGCCGAAGAGGTAGAAGCGGTCGTCGAGGGCGGAGTACCAGGCGTAGCCGGCGACGAAGTACGACGCGCCGGCGGGGTTGTTCATGAGGGGCGACCAGCCGCGCGAGGTGGTGAAGTCGGAGAGTGTGAACTGCGCGTCGACGCGCCAGCCGGTGGTGAAGGAGACTTCGACGCCGGGCACGCGGGAGATGAACTGCTGGAAGATGAACGCCTCGTTGGCGTTGATGTCGGGTGGCGAGGTGTGCGCCGTGTCGCGGAAGACATTGGGCATCGCGACGGCGAGGTCGTCGCCGGTGTCGGCGATCACGACATAGGGGTTCTCGGAGTATCGCTGGGAGGGCGGGGGGTCGCCGGTGGCGATGGCGTTGTGCTGGCTGGGGCGGAGGCCCTCGACGCCCCACTCGAAGTCGTCGCAGTAGGGCAGGGTGAACTCGGGGAGGACGACCTGCGGGAGGGCGGCGCACTCGAGCGCGATGGTGTCGATGCGCAGGCGCGAGCCGGCGCCGGCGGCGTCGTTGGCGGTCTCGAACTGGAAGGAATTGGCGGAGGAGTTGAACGCGAGGCCGTTGTAGACGGTGACGCCGTCGACGGCGAGGGTGAGCGAGTTGTCGAAGGCGACGGTGACGCAGACCTCGCGGAACTGGTCGTCCGCGGGCCACTGCACGCCGGTGCTGACGATGTCGACGCCGACGACGGGCGCGTCGTCGAAGGGATCGAAGTCGGGGTTGATCTGGACGAAGATCGAGTCGTCGAAGTCGCCGGTGATGGGGTTGCGTGCGCCGAGGAAGACGCGAGTCACCAGGCCGCCGGCGACGGCGGCGTTGGGAGAGTGGATCGCGAGGGCGCGGACGGTGTCTCCGGCGCCGGTGGAGGCGTCGACGCAGAGCGACCACGGGGACGACGCGTTGGCGTAGGTCGTGGGGAGCGTGGTGCGCGCGGAGAGCTGGTAGAGGTTGTTCGCGAGGGTGTTGGTCTGCTGGAGCGTCTGGCCCTGCGGCGCGCCGGCGTTCACGACGGTGACTCCGGAGGAGAGGGCGGCGAACCAGCGCGCGTTCTGCCCGAGGAGCGCGCCGGTGTTGAGCCACTCGAGGTCGTCGAGGTAGGAGGGACACTCGAGCGCCGGCGGGGAGAGGCTCTGCGCGAACACGCCGCCGACATCGAGGTTGTCGACGAGGAGCGCGACGCCGGCGGCCTCGTAGGAGGTGTTCCAGCCCACGCGGTTGAAGTTGCCGACGGTGAGGACGGGCGTGCTGCCGACGAGCGATTCGCCGGCGCCGTCGTGGAGGTCGACGAGGGTGAGCACATTGGCGTCGAGGGTGATCTCGGTGGCGAGGGTGAACCACGAGCCGATGGGTGGTGCGACAGGGTCGCCGATCTGGGCGCCGGGCGGCGGCGTGCAGCCGGGGATCGCGTTGCCGCGGTAGTCGGTGCAGTGCTTCGCCTCGATGAAACGGGGCGCGAGGAACGAGAAGGGATCGAGCGAGAGATAGTGGAAAGTGGGGATGAGCCCGAGGGGCAGGCCGCTGGCCTCGCAGTCGCCGGGGTTCTCGTCGACGCACTGGCCGCCCCAGAGGACGCGCGACGCGATGAAGCCGGCGTTCACGCTCACGGTTTCGAAGGTGTACAGCTGATCGATGGTGCTGAGAGAGTGATCGGCGGCGGCGCGGGCGTTGGCGTCTTGCGAGGGGCCGATGGGAGGCGAATCCCAGCGGAGCCAGAACCCGAGGGCGAACGAGCCGGGGTCGGCGGGTGGGTTGGGTGTGACCAGGCGCAGCGCCCGGGTGTTGTTCCCGCCGATTGGCGCTCCAGAGAGATCGACCGCGCTGAAGATGCCGGGGTTTGCCGGGCCGCGCACGATGGTGTTGGGCCAGACGAACCCGGGGGGGCCGAAGGAGTTGGCTGGCGGGAAGGAGAGGTTGTTGAGCGAGACGCCCACGGGGTAGCCCTCGAAGGTTTCGAGGAGCCCGCGGAAGTCGGAGACGCCGCCGCGCGGCGAGACGCCGGTGGCGTTGCGCTCGGCGAGGGGGATGACGGTGTCCGTCAGGGCGCGAGCGGCGCGCTCGGGCTGCTGCGAGGCGGTGGCGGCGTGGCCGCTGACGCCCAGCAGGGACGCGACGAGGATCAGACGATGCGATGCGTTCATAGGAGCCCCTTGCTCTCTCCCGCGTCCATCGCGGGTGTGTGCGGCGCGGGCCTGTGTTGCGGCACCGGAACCCCTTGTGCGGGCCCGCGCTGCGAGCGGTTTGGAAACGATCAGTGACATGATGATCCGAACGCGGCGAGGACCGCGTTGAGGTCGGTGAAGTTGACGACGCCGTCGGCGTTGGCGTCTCCGGGGGTGAAGCCGGTGAGGCCCGTGGCGCCGAAGTTGGAGAGGACTGCGTTGAGGTCGGAGAAGGAGGTGAGGTCGTCGAAGTCGAAGTCGGTGGCGCAGGAGGGTGCGTCGCAGGTCACGGCGATGTCGCTGATCTGCAACACGGAGCCGGCTCCGAGGTTGTTGTTCTCGGATTCGGAGGCGAAGAAGTCGACCCCGTGTGTGAAAGCGCCCGGGCCGGTGTAGATGCGCTGCCCGTCGATGGAGACTCGGAGCACGCCGTTCGCGGAGAGTCGCATCTCGAGCCTGCGATCGGCGTCGGGTGTCCAGTCGAAACCGGTGTCAACGATGTCGGTGTCGAGGACCGGGTTGTTCGCGTCGACGGGCCCGCTCAGGAACGGGTCGATGGGGTCATACGCGGGGTTGATCTGCACGAAGACGCCGTTGTCGAACGAGGCCGAACCTGGCGGCGAAAGATTGATGAAAGCGCGAGCGGCGACATCGTTGTTGTGCAGGAGCGCGAAGGCGCGTACGGTCGAGCCGGTGGTGCGGACCCGGACGCTTGCGACCACATCGTTGGTGAGCGTCGTGGAGACCACCGGGAGTTGCGTCCGCATCTGTTGCCGGTATCGGTCGTTCGCGGCGGTGTTGATCTCTCGGATGAAGCGGCCCTGAGCGCCGTCGTTCAGAACCCTTGGCGCGGCGGTCAAGTCCACGATCCAGCGCGGGGTCTGGCCGGAAAGCAACCCGGCGCTCAGCCACTTGAGGTCGTCGAAATAGGGGCATTCGAGCGGGGGCGGGCTGAAGACCTGGGAGAGCGTGCCGCTGGCCTCGATGTTGTCGACGAGCATGAACGCGTCCTGGGATTCGAACGAGGTGTTCCATCCCAGCCGGTTGATTCGTCCCTGGAAGGGGTTCTGGTTGGCGATGGCGACCTCGGGCTCGCCGTTGAGGTAATCGATGAAGTAGGTGAGCCGGCCGTCGCTCCCGATCTGTGCCGTGAATCGCGCCCATGCGCCGATGGGCGGAGGGACGAAGTCGCCGGCCGTGAAGCCGGGGGGCGGCGTGCACCCGGGGATGGGCTGGCCCGCGATGTTCGTGCAGAACCGGACGGGGTAGAAGCTGCCGGTGCTGAACCCGCCGTTGTCGAAGAGGGCGTGGAGGGTCGGGACCGGGCCGAGGGGTAGTCCGAGCTCTGCGCAGTAGCCCGTCGACAGGTCAACGCATGTGCCTCCCCAGAGCAGGCGCCCCGCGATAAACCCGGCGATGCCGGAGATCGGCTCGAATGTGTACTGCTCGGCGATGGTGCTGATGAAGAGTTCGGCGGACACGCGAGCGTTCTGGTCCGGGGATGGCGATATCGATGTATCCCATCGGAGCGAGCCGCCCGTGTAGAAGTAGCCCGGGGTCTGCGCGTTGTGGGTGCGGATGCGCAGCGACTGCGTCGCGTTGCCACCGACGGGAGAGCCGGCGAGATCGACGATGCTGACATAGTTCACATTGGCCTGGCCGCGGAGGTTGTTCATGCCCCAGTCGAATCCGTCCGGGACGATGGTTGATGTCGGCAGCGCGCTCGCGCCGGGCGTGGCGAGAGTGACGCCAGCGGGGTAGTGCTCGAGCTCGTCGCGCATCGAGGCGAACTGGCCTCGGAAGTCATACGCGCGCGGCGCGGCGCCCTGCTCGCCGCGATCGCGCTGGACGCGCGTGTCGGTGCGTGAGAGCGGCGCGAGGGGTTCCGCATGCGCAGACGACGCGAGGCCGCAGGCGAGGAGGAGTGAGCATGATCGAGTCGCGACACGCATCGGATGCCCCTTGGGTTACTTGCAGGATGTCCCGAACGCGGCGAGGACGGCGTTGAGGTCGGTGAAGTTGACGACGCCGTCGGCGTTGGCGTCTCCGGTGGTGAAGCCGGTGAGGCCCGTGGCGCCGAAGTTGGAGAGGACGGCGTTGAGGTCGGAGAAGGAGGTGAGGTCGTCGAAGTCGAAGTCGGTGGCGCAGGAAGGCGCGTCGCAGGTCATGCGGATGTTGTCGAGGCGCAGCTCGGCGTTCTCGGCGGCGGCGTTGTTCTCGGATTCGAAGGCGAGGCGGTCGATGCCGGACGCGAACGCGGCTGGCCCCGCGTAGACGCGCTGGCCGTCGACATCAATCCGTAGCGCGCCGTTGGCCGAGACGCGCATCGTGATCGTGCTGTAGGCGGCGGGCGGGATGACGAAGCCGGCGTCCTGGATGTGCACGCCGACGACGGGCTGCACGATGTCGGGATTGCCGGTTGGCGAGTCGATGGGGTTGAAGCCGCCGTCGGTCTGGACGAAGAGCGACGGGCTGAATGCTGGCGAGCCGGGGACGGAGCGGTCCTCGTTGCCGCGGAAGACGCGGGCGACCATCTGGGTGTTGTCGAAGAGCGCGAAGGCGCGGACTGCGTTGCCGGTGAAGCGCGCGTCGAAGGAGACGACCAAGTCGTTGGCGAGCGTGGCGTCGAAGTCTGGGAGGAGTGTGGTGAACTCCCGCCGGAAGCGGTTGTCGGGGAACACATTGATCTGGGAGAGGACGGAGTTCATGCCGTCGCTGATGGCTCGGAGTTGCGACGATTGCCCGATGATCCAGCGCGTGGACTGGCCCCCGACGAGGCCGAGTTCAAGCCACTCGATGTCGTCGAGGTACGGGCAGTCCAGCGGCGGGGGCTTAGGGAGCGTGTAGAGCGGGCCGCTGGCCTCGATGTTGTCGACGAGCATGAACGCGTCCTGAGACTCGTAGGACGAGTTCCACGCGACGGCGTCGATGAAATTGCTGGTGATGATCTGGTGTCGGATGATGAGGAACTCGCCCTCGCCGTCGAAGCGGTCGAGGTAGTACGAGACGCGGGCGTCGGGCGAGGTCTCGGCGGCCCATCGCGCCCACGCGCCGATGGGGGGCGCGACCGGGTCGCCGGCCGACACTCCCGGGGGCGGCACGCAGCCGGGGATGACGCCGCCGTTGATGTCGAAGCAGTACGCGGCGGGGTAGAAGCGCGGCAAGAAATCCGAGGGTGTGCTTGCGAGCACGAGGATGTTGGGGATCGGGCCGATGGGGAGGCCGCCATCGGTGCAGTCACCGGGGTCCACCTCGACGCAGGTTCCTCCCCAGAGCAGACGCCCCGTGATGAAGCTGACGCGGAAGCTGACGGGCTCGAAGGTGTATTGCTGCGCGATCGTGCTGATGTACATCTCGGCGGAGACACGCGCGTTGTGGTCGGCGGTGGGGTAGAGCGAGGTGGCCCAGCGCAGACTCGCGCCCAGGGAGAAACCGCCGGGATTCTGCGCCGTAACTGTGCGGATGCGCAGGGCTTGCGACGAGTTGCCCCCAACGGGCGAGCCGGCGAGGTCGACGACGCGGACATACTCGCCCGCGGGCTGCCCGCGCAGGTTGTTCGTGCCCCAGTCGAAGCCGTCGGGGACGGTGGTCGTGGTGGGCAGCGCGACGACGCCCGGCGCCGCGAGATTGACACCCACGGGGTAGTTCTCGAGTTCGTCGCGCATGGAGGCGAACTCGCCGCGGAGATCGACGGTGCGCGGCGTGGCGCTGTGGTCGCTCCGCTGGACGCGCGTGTCGGTGCGTGAGAGCGGCGCGAGGGGTTCCGCATGCGCAGACGATGCGAGGCCGCAGGCGAGGAGGAGTGAGCATGATCGAGTCGCGACACGCATCGGATGCCCCTTGGGTTACTTGCAGGATGTCCCGAACGCGGCGAGGACGGCGTTGAGGTCGGTGAAGTTGACGACGCCGTCGGCGTTGGCGTCGCCTGGGTGGAAGCCGGTGAGGCCGGTGGCGCCGAAGTTGGAGAGGACGGCGTTGAGGTCGGAGAAGGAGGTGAGGTCGTCGAAGTCGAAGTCGGTGGCGCAGGAAGGCGCGTCGCAGGTCATGGCGATGTTGTCGACGCGGATGCTTGGCTCGAATGCGGCGATGTTGCGTTCCGACTCGAACGCGAGAGCGTTCACGAAGCCGCCTCGGAATGAGGCGGGGCCTGTGTAGACGCGCTGGCCGTTGACCTCGACGCGGAGCGCGCCGTTGGCGGAGAGTCGCATGGTGATCGTCGCGTAGTCGTCGTCGGGGAGCGAGAAGCCGGTGTCCTGGATGTGCACGCCGACGACTGGCTGGACGGTGTCGGGGTTGCCGGCTGCGGAGTCGAGGGGGTCGAACGCGCCGTCGGTCTGGACGAAGAACGAAGGGGTGAACACGGGCGAGCCGGGGACGGAGCGGTCTTCGTTGCCCCAGAAGACGCGTGCGACGAGCCCGCTGTTGTTGCGGAGCGCGAAGGCGCGGACCGCGTCGCCCGTCAGGCGCGCGTCGAAGGAGACGGCGTGGTCATTGCCGGTCGTGAGCGTGTTGGCGGGCAGCAGCGTCGCGAAGCCGAAACTGTGCCTGTTGTCGAGGACCGGGTCGGTCTGCGCGACGACGCGCCCGCGCGGGCCGTCGTCGACGATCGTGAACGAACTGATGGGGCCACGCTGCCAGCGCAGCGTTGAGGAGTCCTGGAAGCCACCGAGCGGGAGCCATTCGATGTCGTCGAGGTACGGGCACAGGAGCGGGGGCGGCATCGGGACATCGGCGAGCACGCCGGAGAACTCGGCGTTGTCGAAGTAGAACGCCGAGTCCTGCGACTCAAAGGATGTGTTGGAGCCGATCTGGTTGAAGTTGGAGGCCACGAAGATGTCGTCCTCGCCGATGAGGAAGGGCGGCTCGCCGTTCATGAGGTCGAGCGACCAGCGGAATCGCGCGTCGGGCTTGACCTCGAGGATCGCGCGTGTCCACGCGCCGATGGGCGGGACGACGGCGTCGCCTGATTCGACGCCCATCGGGGGCGTGCAGTCGGGGTCGATCACGCCGTTGTACCCGACGCAGTACCGGGCGAGATAGAAGTAGGTGAAGAAGCCGAACCCGCAGGTGTCGCATAAGCCAAGGAAATGCATGGTGGGAACGGGACCGATGGGCAGACCCAGATCCGTCGTTTCGTTGGTGCCGCCCCAGTAGAGACGCGAGACGATGAAGCCAGCCAGCGAGTTCGTCGGCTCGACGGTGTGGGACTGGAGGATGCTGGTCGCGTAGTACTCGAACGACGCGCTCGCGGTCGTCGATGCGTCGGCAACCAGCACCTGGTCGGCGCGGACCCGCGCGCCGGTGAAGAACCCCCCCGGCGGTTGTGCGACGGCGGTTGTGATGCGGATCGCCCGAGTCGCGTTGCCACCGACGGGCGATCCGGCGAGATCGACGACTGTGGTGTACGCGGTGCTCGTCTGTCCCAGCACTTGATTCACGCCCCACTCGAAGCCATCGGGGCCCGTGAACGACGAGGGCGTCGCGAACTGCCCGCGGCCACCGAGAGTGACGCCGACGGGGTAGTTCTCGAACCCGTCGCGCATGGTGACGAACTCGCCCGCGAAGCCGGCGCCGCGCGGAGCGGATGTGGGCGCCGGGTGCTCGGACCGCGTCACGCGTGTGTCCGCGGGAGAGCCGGCGCGCTCGAGGGGTTGTGCGGAGGCCGAAAGCCCGAGACCTGCGGCGAGGATGAGAACGGTGGCGAACGAAGTCGATCGCATGAACCTGCCCCTTGCGGCTGCCGCGCGGGGATGCACGCGGCGACAGTTCAATAACTACCACCGAATGTCCTGTGGTGCAAGATGAAAGTTGTGAAAAGAAGGCGGGGGGGAAGGCAATGGGCAGTCGGCAATGGGCAATGGGGGGGGAAGGGAGTGGGGAGCAGACAGAAGGGAGCGGCGGGAGGTTGGGCGTGTGCGCTGGGCGCCTTTCCCTGACGCGCATGGATCGTGGCACGGCCGCGCCGTACCACGCCACCCCCACTGCCCTCCCCCCCTCCCCCATTGCCCATTTCCCATTGCCCTCTCCCTGCTCCCTGCTCCCCGCTCCCTGCTGCCTCATCCGCGCTACCCTGTGCGCGATATGACGACACCGATCTCGTTGATGGGACTGACGAAGCGCTTCGGGACCACGGTCGCCGTGGACGATGTGTCGCTGACGATCGGTCGCGGGCAGTTGTTCTTTCTGCTGGGCCCTTCGGGCTGCGGCAAGACGACGCTGCTGCGCTTGATCGCCGGGTTCATCGAGCCGAGCGCGGGATCGATCCGCTTCGGCGAGCGCGATGTGACCAGACTGCCGCCGAACAAGCGCAACGCCGGGATGGTGTTCCAGAGCTACGCGCTGTGGCCGCACATGACGGTGTGGGACAACGTGGAATTCGGCCTGAAAGCCCGCAAAGTGCCGAAGGAAGACCGCGCACGGCGCGTGAAGCACGCGCTCGACGCGGTGCAGATGGGCGACAAGGCGGAGCGCCGCCCTGCGCAGTTGTCGGGCGGCCAGCAGCAGCGAGTCGCGCTCGCGCGTGCGCTCGTGGTCGAGCCGGATGTGCTGCTGCTCGACGAGCCGTTGAGCAACCTTGATGCGAAACTTCGCCACGAGTTGCGTGATGAGATCCGGAGGATCTGCCGCGCGACGAACGTGACGGCGGTGTATGTGACGCACGACCAGAAGGAAGCGCTGAGCATGGCCGACTCGATGGCGGTGATGTCGGGCGGCCGGATCATGCAGGTCGGGGCGCCGCGGGAGTTGTACGAGAGGCCTCGCGACCGCTTCGTGGCGGACTTCCTGGGGCCGACGAACTTCTTCGAGGGCTCGGTCGCGGAGCGCTCGAACGGGCGTGTCACGGTGACGACGGAGATCGGCGCGCTGGCGGCGAGCGAGACGAACGGCGCTGGAACACCCCCCACTTCCGGGAAGTTGACATGCCTCATCCGGCCCGAGTCGATGAACCTGCGGCCCGGGAGCGAGGGCGTCCCGTCCGAGCTCGATGGGCATAACGCTTTGTCGGGTAAGCACTTAGAGACTATTTACCTCGGCGAGATGGCGCAGCATTGGGTTGAACTCAAGCCAAATGGCGATCGAGCGGCCAGGCGGGTCAAGCTCTTCGAGATGAACCCGCGCCACGCGTACGCGCCGGGCGACGCCGTCTCGATCACCATCGACCCGCGCGAGGTCGTGCTCCTGCGCGACTGAGCGCCACCCCCCCCACCGGTGAAATGACAAAGGGGTGTTCCACGTGGAACACCCCTTGTGTGTTTCGAGTGAGCCCCCCCCATCGTTACGCGGCGAGGCGTCTGGCGTCCGTGTCGGGCGTCGCCGCGACGGGCTGGCGTGCGCGCGGGAGCGTCACGAGGAACGACGCGCCGGCGTGTTCGCTGGCGGGCTCGAGGGTGATCGTTCCCCCCGCCTGCTCGACGAGACGCTTGCAGACCGCGAGGCCGAGACCGAACCCCCCCTGCCCGGCGCGGCTGCTGACAAAGGGCTCGAAGAGCCGGGCCCGAAGGTGATCGGGCACGCCGTAGCCGCTGTCGCGCACGCGGATCTCGATTCGCCCATCGGCGCTGTTCCCCGTGGAACACCCCCCTGCCGGCGAGCCGACCTCGACGCGGATCGACGCGTCGGGCAGCTCGCGAACCGCGAGGCGGGCGTTGTTGAGCAGGTTGTGAAGCACCTGTTCGAGCGCGATCGGGTGGATCGCGGCGTGCATGTTCGGGCTCAGATCCAACTCGATCGCGATGCGCGAGCGGTCCATGGCCGCCCCTGGAGCGCGAAACACCGCGGAAAGCGAGTGCCGCACGCAATCGCCGACCTCGCAGGCCGGCGCGAGCGACAGCAGGGGGCTGGTCGCGGATTCGGCGTCTCGATCGCGGGTTTCGGGCCCGCCGCGCTTGCCAAGAAGGGCGTCCACGAGGAACGCGGCCCGCTGCGCGCCCTCGGCGGCCTTGGTGAGCGCCTTGTGGCTCAGGGCTTCGTCGTCGGGCTGCGCGAGCGCCAACTGGGCGTAACTCAGCAGGGGGGTCAGGATGTTGGACAGCTCGTGCGCGAACATCCCGGCGAGTTGCCCGGCGGTCATCGTCCGCTCGAGCGTGGCGCGGTCCATCGAGTCGAGGGCCATCAGCGGGTTGGCCGTCGTGTCCTGGGCCGATTCTTGGGATGACGCCGGGATCGACGGCTTCACGCCCGATCGCGGCAGGTCGACAGATGCAGGGGTGCGAGTCATCACGCTTCCCTCCCGGCCCGGGGTACGCGGCACATCCGTGCGCCGGCGTCCGAGAAGCGTTCCACGTGGAACACCCTGCGAACGATCGGGCCCGCAGGGTCTATCGACGCGTTCTCGGGTGTGATTGACCCCCCTGCCCTCGCCGTCGCGATTCACGCCAGCCCGTCGCTGAGCCACCCGCAGGGTCGCCCCGCAGCGCCCGGGTTGCCCGCCTTCACCCGGGAAATCACCCAGTCCCGGATCGCGCCCGGACGCAGGTCCGCCCCCGGAATATCGGACAGCGCCACCCAGTCGAACGCGATGTCGGGCTCGAGCGACGGGAACGCAGCGGGAGCGGTGGGGGGGGCGTCGGCGGCCAGTTCCACGTGGAACACCAGGTTCATCTCGTGGCGAGGGCGCCCCTTCTGCATGAACCCCCCTTCCGTCACACAGACCAGTTCGCCCACTCGCACGGCGACGCCGGATTCCTCCAGGAACTCTCGAGCCAGGGCCGTCGCCGCCGCCTCGCCCGGCTCCACATGCCCGCCCGGGAGGTACCGGTAGCCGTGCTTCACATTGCGGCACAGCAGCACCCGTTCCCCGTGGAACAGCAGCCCACGCGCCAGAACCTCGATCGTCGAGGCGACATCGCGTCCAGCGGTAGGGGAGTGGGGGGGTTTCGATGACGAGGGATTGTGTTCCGTGCCCATGCACTCTACTCTATCGGACACCAACGACGCACGACGGAGGACCACGGATGGCCCGAGCAGCGCAGAACGATACGAACACGACCCAAACAAAGTCCAGACTCGGGAGAGGACTTTCGTCGCTGATCGGCGCCCCGGTGCCCGTCGAGCCGCCCGCGCCGCCCGAGGTTCCAGCGTCGCAAACTACTGTAAAGAAAGAACTTCCAGCCAACGGCGCCGCCGCCTCGACGCGTCCGTCGGCTCCGGGAGCGGGGGGGGCTTCTCCCACCCCGCACAAACACTCCGCCGCGCCGGCGTCCCCGTCCGATCAGCGCCGCCTGGCCTACCTCGGGCTCGACGACATCGCGCCCAGCCCCTTCCAGCCGCGTATGCAGATGGACGAGGCCTCCCTGCGAGAACTCGCCGACTCGATCCGCACCGCCGGCGTGATGCAGCCCATCGTCGTCCGCTTTTCCGCCTCCCCCTCCCGCTCGCGGGAGGGGGCGGGGGGAGGGTCTTCTCCCCCCTACGAACTCATCGCCGGCGAACGCCGCTGGCGCGCCAGCCGCCTGGCCGGGCTCGAACTCGTCCCCGCCGTCGTCGTGAGCATCGACGACGAGACCGCCGCCCAGTGGGCGCTCGTCGAGAACATCCAGCGCGAGGACCTCAACCCCGTCGACAAGGCCCGCGCCTTCCGCACCCTCGCCGAGCGCTTCGGGCTCTCCCACGCGCAGATCGCCCAGCGCATGGGCGTCGACCGCTCCACCGTCGCCAACTTCGTCCGCCTCACCGACCTCGAGCCCGACATCCTCGACCTGCTCGCCCACGCGAAACTCACGGTCGGCCACGCCAAGGCCCTCCTCTCCCTCCCCGAGGGCGAGACGCGCCGCCTCTTCGCCCACTCGGCCCACAAGGGCGACTGGACGGTCCGCGTCCTCGAGCGCGAGGCGGCCAACGAACTCAGCGCCATCGCCGAAGGCCGCGCCGACGACCGCCTCGCCATGCGCCTCGAGCGAGGCCTCATCACCGGCGACGCCTCACTCGTGACGCCGCGCGCGAAGAGTGGGGGAGGCGCCTCAGAACCCGCATCAGAGCGCCCCGCCCAGATCGTCTCCCTCGAGAAATCCCTCAGCGACCACTTGGGCTCCAAGGTCGCGATCAAGGCCAAACCCGGCGCCAGCCGCGGCAGGATCGTGATCGAGTTCTACGACCTGGACCACTTCGATTCGGTGATGGAGAAGTTGGGATACAAGGGCGACTGAGCAGACGCCGCGGGTTTCTTCGCCCCTCAGAACCGCATCGCCCACACGACCATCCCGGCGACGAGCACTGCGCCGAACAGAATCATCCCCCACAGCGCCTTCGCCGTGTCCGCCGGCAGAAACCGCGGCGTGCCGAGCACCACGGTGCGATCCGTCCGAACCACGCCGCACTCCGGACACCGCGGCGCCGGCACATCCGCCGGGTACCCGCAGCGCAGGCAGTGGGGCGTGTGCCCGGGGACGATCGCCAGCGCACGACGCTGAAAGGTGGTCACAAAGATGATTGTGTGAAGCATGGGGAGCAGAACGACGAGGGCGCTCAGAAGCAACGCGGTCCGCGTCGGGATCGACTGCGTGTTGAGGATGATCGCGCCGATGATCGCGATACCGGCGCAGATGTAAACAGCATCCAGCAGGAAGGAAATCTTCGCCAGCGCGGTGAACCGCTGTCGGGGGGCGTCAGGAGTGCGCGATGATCGGCCCGTCATGGTTCGCATGGTACCTGCGCGAAGCACGGCCTCCATCACATCGCCCGCAGCATCATCCCCAGCGCCAGGAACCCGCCGCCAAACCCCAACGCGGCCATCGCGAGCAGGATGGTCAAGAGGCGCCTGTCCATCCAGACAAAGCGTGACGCCTCGACCTTCTCCGGAGTCAGGGCAAGGCCGCACTCGGGACACACGGCGTAGTCGGCCTCGATCGGATAACGGCACTTCGTGCACCTGGGGGATCCGTCGCCGCGGGGCCATAATGGTCCGCGTCGGCGGGCGACGACGAGGTACAAAGTCAGCGACGCGAGTGTGAACGCGCTGGCGGCCCACAGAAACCACCCGAGGGTCTCGTGCCGGAAGCGCAACAGGACGGCCCCGATGAGCATGGCGACCATGCACGCAGCATTGATCGTCTTCGCCACGCGCTTGGGGCGGAGGCCGACAGATCGGGAAGGCATGGTGTGCGGCACTCTGTCTGGAGATGTGATCAAGAGCATGACCCATGAAGCGAGCGGCGCATGCGACAGCGACGCCCACCGCAGTCTATCGCAACCACGCCGATCGCGAGCCATCGGACGATCGTGTTCGAGTTCTACGACCTGGACCACTTCGATTCGGTGATGGAGAAGTTGGGGTACAGGGGGGATTGAGCGTTGTCTCCATCCGACTCCAAGCATCATCAAACCCGCTCGAGAGGAACTCCGGAGAGGTGATCGGCGGTCCAGTTTCCTTTCTCGTCGTAGTTGAGCGAGCGCGCGATGCCGCTTGCGTTCCACACCGCATCGAAGACTGGTCGCAGAGCGCGAGGTAAGTCTGCAGGTGCCGAGTCTAGAACGACATCGGGAAAAACGAGCACATCGCGATCAATTGGGTGGACATCGCGCACAGAGCGGTTGGAATCGATCGCCATTATGGCTTCTCGCGCTTCAAGAAAGCAGAGCATCACGACGATCGGGTACGATACGCCGACCTCGGCCAAGACCTTGATGTATCTGGCAGTAGCTTCCAGAACCAACTTCTCATACCAAATGCTTGCAATGAGTCGCCGGCCAGCATGCTCCAGAACTAGTTCTGAAAAGACTGCCTCGATGCGTCCTGAGCGAAATATTTGGCAGTAGGAACTGTCTGGACTACTTGGGTCTCCATACGGGCGACCACCGTGCGTCACCCCACCATCAAGATTGATGCGCCCATCCCACCCGTTCACGCCAAGCGGCATGAAATCCCTCAGCTTGCCGTCGAGGTCGGAAGCCGGGAACCGGAAAGGGTCACCGAGGGATTCGAGTGGCACGATGTGGAGCACCATCTTTGCTCCCTGCACGAGTCGGATCGGAGTGTCGTTCGCGAGGATCCCCGCGATGCGGTCGTCGCGCCAACGCCGGATGGCCTCGGCGGCGCTCACTGTGCTCTCGAACACGCGCCGGATCTCCTGAGCATCGAGCGGCTGTTTGCCATTGCTCGTTCGCGCGTACATACGGAACGAACCGCGGTACTTAACCAGGTGGGGCGCTCGCCAGCTCCGCGGCACATGAACGGCGATCACGACTGCTCCGGAGTCCGTAGAAATCGCCTGGAATGCAACACCCGGGATCGGCGGATCGATCCCCGAAGACAGTATCTGATGGAGCCGAAGGTTCGTTGCGTCTGGGTTGGCATCGCGCAGGCCCGGGACCGCCGACGCCGCTCCGTTCGTCTCCTCGACACCGTAGAGGATGTAGCCGCCTGCGGTGTTGGCGAAGGAGGACACATCGGCGCACAGCTCGGCCTTGTCCTTGTCTGCGGAGCCCGGCAGTTCACGCTTGAATTCGAGATTTCGACCCTCTTCGGTCCCGTTGGCGACGAGTGCAACGAGGTCGCTGCTCGTGATATCTTTGATGGCTTTGTTGATCACGGGATCGCCTCCTCACCCTCGAGGATGCGGTCCAGCCACACGGGGTCCCAGATCCGCTCAGCGATGGCGCGGTAGAGATTCTGACGAGCGTTCAGGTCGGCGCGCTTGAACTGTGGGTGCGGCTCGAAGGGCAGGCCTTGCTCGTTCTTGAAGCGCAGGAAGCCGGGGCTGTGCTCGTAGGCCCGAGGGTGCAGCGTGCGCGCCAGCGCGTTCTGGCCGAAGTAATACTCAAGCTTGTCGGTGTAGGGCTTGTCCCCGTAAGATGCGTTGAACTGCTTGGGAAGCAGCAGTAGGCCGCCAAGACGGTTTCGATAGTCCTCGAAGTCGGCCTTGTGCTGGAACTCGTCGCGGAAGTCCTCAGGATGGTTGGCCCAGATGTGCTCGACCTCGTAGGCCTTCTTGCCGCGGAGCGTGACATACTCGGCGTAGCGGGCCTCACCGCCGGAGCCAACCTCGATGTAGTCAGCCATGCGGGCAAGAAGGCGCTTGATGGGCTTGTGGCTCCACTGGTTCAGGTACAGGGTCTCGAACCCGACGAGTGATTCCTCCTGCTCTTCAAGGCGGGTGCGCAGGAGCGCGGCGATCTCGGGGGGGTCTTTGCGCCGGATGTCGCGAACGACGGTAAAGATATTGTATTGAAGCGTGTTATAATCGGTGTTGCGGAAGTTGCAGTGCCGTCGCGCGAGAAAGATGTCGGCATACTTGGCGACGAGACGCATCTTGAGCCGGATCGTGTTGTCGCTGTCACTCGCCTGGATCGCCGCGAGAAGAAGCGTGGGCTGATGCGTGAACTGATTCGTGGCGTTGCAGAAGAGTGTTTCGAAGCCCTTCGAGGGCGTCATCTCCGCCTGCCGGATGACGAGGTACCACTTCGCGTAGAAGGCCATCTCGGCCGTGATGAAATCACGGTACGCTCCTGATCTGGGATGCCCGTTGTGGACCAGTCCGAGGCGCTCGGCTTGGTCGCGGACCCAGCGGTGGTACTCGCTTCCGATGAGGTCCCACGCCAGAGGGCGAGCGTTCTTCCGGCGCTCGCGGATGCTGTCCGCATGCTGGGCGCGGAGCCATGCCTTGAAGAAATCAGCGTCTGATTCGTGAGAGTCGGGGGTAAGCGCGCGCAGAGTCGCTATCAGCCGTTTCCACTCAGCACTGGCGTGCGTACGCGACTGCTCGTCAGTGATGTTGGCGAGCAGATATCCCTTGAGCATGTCGGTCGGTGACAGCGACAGACCCCGGTCGTTCATGGTCTCGAAGATGGTGTAGGCCACATCGTCGGAGTAGGCGGTGATCTCGACGAGATGGACATTCTTCGTGAGCCAGTCGACGAAGTACGGCAGCGCGTTCTCGTCGATCTCGGCGGGGAACATGTCCTCGATCTCGCTGTACCGAGCGATGATGTTGCGAGAGGATTCGGCAAGCCCTTCTTCGTCGGGCGTCTCGCCGTTGAACAGGGCTTGCATGACATCCCGTCGCTCGGGCACATCGATGTTGAAGGACTTCTCGCCGTACTCTTCGGAAAAGATCATCTCCTGCAGGGTCTGCTGCTGGCCCGCGGCTTGCTGTCGCTTCATCAGGAAGAGGAGCAGGAGCGTGAGCGTCGTGAGACGCTGCTGTCCGTCGATGATGAAGTCCCGCCCGTCCTTCTGGCTGACGATGATAGAGCCTAGAAAGTAGTGGTCGTATCCGGCGACAGCGCGGCGCTCGTGTTCTGGCTCGTACCCGCGCAGAAAGACGCCGGTCAGATCGCTGATAAGCTCATCCAGCTGTTTGGCCTGCCACTTATACTCGCGCTGGTAGTAGTCGATGAAGAACTTGCGTGAGAACAGGATCTCGCGGACGGTCTTACCCTTGCCGTCGATGTTCTTCCGCTGTATCTGCTCGGCCGTGCTCATGGAAAAACTCCCCAGTGCATATGGACGATGACGAGTTTCCCCGTTCCCCGGGGATCTGCGGGAGAGTGTATCAAAGTAGAACTGTTGGTGACCTGATCTGTGACAGCCGCGACAGGGCGGCGAATCGCTGCAGAGATGCTCGTCACGCACCCGCCGCCCCCTCCGCTACACTCCCTCCATGCCCCGCGTCCCCTCGCGTCTGCTGCTCGTCCCCTCGCTCCTCGCCTGCTGCGCGGCGGTCGCCGCCTGCGCCGGGTCCTCGGACTCGCGCGCGCAGCGGGCCGCCCGGGCCGAGTCGCGCGTCGAGTTCGTCGACGACTCGGCGATCAGCGTCAGCGCCGAGGACTACGCCTCCGTCTTCGACGCCGCCCGCGACGCGCTGCGGGCCGCCGGCTTCGTGATCGATCGCGTCGACGCCGCCGCCGGGGTCATCACCACCGAGCCGATGGGGGGGATGGAAGCCATCAAGTCCCCCCTCCTGCGCCAGGCCGGCGGGGCGTCGCTGCACCGGACCGCGTGGCGGGCCCGGGCGACGTTCAGCGCCGACGACAAAAAGAATCCGCCCGACCTGCGGCTGGACCCCGGGACGCGCACGCTCCGCTTCGAGGTGGTCGAACTCCGCGAGTACCGGCCCAGCCGGCGCATCGACACCACCAGCGTCGCCTACGCCTGGGATTTCTCGGACCGTGTCCTCGCCGGACGCGGCCTGGAGCCCGAATACACGGTCACCGGAGCGCGAAATTTGCGTGCCGAGTCCCTGTTGGCACAAAAGGTTAACGCCAAAAGGCCCTGAACAGGCGTCTTCGGGGCTGGACGACCAGCAAGAACCATGGTAAGGTGATTCTTGTCACTCCCCGCTTGCGGTGCCTGCCTGTTCAGGTTCCGTGAGGTTCGCGTCGGCGGCTCCGTCGGCGCCTGCGGACACGGGGTCTCGGGAAGTGGTGCGTTGTGTCCTGTCTGTCCATCCAGTGGCCTTTTCCATGACTGAAAGGGCGGTAGTGCTATGAGTATGGAACCCAGCGGCGCCTTGTCCGCAACCCATGCGCTCGTCCACGCGACAGAGCGCCTGTGCGATCTTCCGGGGATCGCGACCCAGGATTGGTGCGATCGGGCGGCGCAAGCCGTCTCCCACCTCACCCCCGGCCCCGTCGCGATCGCGATCGGCGAACTCAACGGGCAGATGCTTCGCGTCGAGGCCTTCGGGCTCTCCGGGCGACAGGTCTCCGCCGAGACCCTTCGCGCTCTCAACGCGCGGTTCCGCGACACCGCGCCCCTCGACTGGGGCGTCTGCGAGCCCAGCGACTGGAACGCGCGCGTCCAGACCGCCGCCTGCGAGTGCCTCCAGGACGAGGAGTTCGCCAGGTCCAAGGCCGCGTCCCAGTGGCGCGACGCCGGCGCGCACGGCGTCATCGCCTCCGCCGCTCGCTACAGCGACAAGGACGACAAGCGCGTCCTCGTCGTCGAGATCGGCGCCGTCGGACCCAAGTCCGACTGGTTCCCCAGCATCCTGCGCCTCAGCGTCGACGCGTCGATGCGCCCCATGATGCGCCGCGCCGTGATGGCCTTCGGCCACGAGCCGATCGTCCCCTCGCGCATGCTCACCTCGCGTGAGCAGGAGATCCTCGACCTCCTCGCCCTGGGCCTGAGCGTCCGCGTCATCGCCGACGAGCTCGGCCGCAGCCCCCACACGGTCCACGACCATGTGAAGTCGCTGCACCGCAAACTCAACGCGAGCAGCCGCGGCCAGCTCATCGCCCGCGCCCTCGGACACGCCGACGCGTTCGAGAACCGCAAGAGCGTCCGCCTCTCCAGCGAGACCCTCGAAACCGAAGACGGCGTCCTCGAACCCCTCGAGTAACACGCCGCCCCGGTCACGCCTCAACTCCTCCACGCCCCGCGCCGTCATCACGGCGCGGGGCGTTGTCGTTCCGCCCAGCTCGCGCCGTCGCCGCGGGCGGCGTCAGTGCCCCATCGATAGACTCGACGCATGGCGACCCGCAGCACATCGTCAAACGCCCTCCGCCAGCACGCCCGCACCGCACTCCTCATGGGCGTCGACTTCCTCCCCGTCTCCTCACGCGCCCCCGAAGCAGTGCAGGAAGCCCCCCGGGGGCAGCCGCCCATCATCGAGGTCGAGGTCAAAGCCGCCGTCGCGCCAGCGCCCGAAGCGCCGGTGGGGGGGAAGCAGGCCCTCCTCGACGACCTCAAACGCCGCCACGACGCCCAGTGCGCCCACTGCACCGTCGCGCCGCCCTTCACGCAGACCGTCTTCGGCGAGGGCGACCCCGACGCCGGCCTCATGTTCATCGGCGAAGCCCCCGGCGCTGAGGAAGACAAGACCGGACGCCCCTTCGTCGGACGCGCCGGCGAGAAACTCAACGACATGATCCGCGCCATGGGCCTCGCGCGCGAAGACGTCTACATCGCCAACATCCTCAAGGCCCGCCCGCCCAACAACGCCACGCCCACGCCCGACGAGTCCGAGCGCTGCGGCGTCTGGCTCCGCGAACAGATCCGCATCATCCACCCACGCGTCATCGTCACCCTCGGAAAGCCCGCCGCCAACTACATGCTCAACAACCGCGACGCCATGGGCTCACTCCGCGGCGTCTGGCACGAATACCGCGACGACACCCTCGTCATCCCCCTGATGCCCACCTTCCACCCCGCCTACCTCCTCCGCGCCTACACCCCCGAAAACCGCAAAAAAGTCTGGAGCGACCTCAAAGCCGCCATGGAGCGGCTGCAAGAGGGCAAGAGGCAGTAGGCAATAGGCAATGGGGGGGAGAAGGCGCGAGCATGTCCGTCAGATCTCCCTCCCCCTGCTCCCCACTCCCTGCTCCCCACTCCCTTCCCCCCTGATGCCTTGTGCCTCATGCCCCGTGCCTTCCCCCCCTACCCTCCCCCGTGAACCCACTCGACCTCACGCTCATCGAGCTCCGCGACGCCATCCACCAGCGCCAGGTCTCGGCCCACGACGCCGTCCGCGCGTCGCTCGACCGCATCGACGCGCACGACGGCGCGCTGCGCTCCTTCCTCGAGACCTTCCCCGACCGCGCCCTCGCCGCCGCGAAGGAAACCGACCGACGCCTCGCCGCCGGTGAGCGCGTCGGCCCGCTCGCAGGCGTCCCCGTCGCGCTCAAGGACAACATGTGCCTCAACTACGGGCGCACGACCTGCGGCAGCCGCTTCCTCGAGCACTACGAATCCCCCTTCACCGGCACCGCCGTCCAGAAACTCCTCGACGCCGGCGCCATCCCCGTCGGCAAGACCAACCTCGACGAGTTCGCGATGGGCTCCTCGTGCGAGCACTCCGCCTTCGGCCCCACCTTCAACCCCTGGGACCCCACGCGCGTGCCGGGCGGCTCCTCGGGCGGGTCCGCGTCGTGCGTCGCCGCACGCATGGTCAGCGCGTCCCTCGGCTCCGACACCGGCGGCTCCATCCGCCAGCCCGCGTCGTTGACGGGTCTTGTTGGCGTCAAGCCCACCTACGGGCGCGTCTCGCGCTCCGGCCTCGTCGCCTTCGCCAGCAGTCTCGACCAGATCGGCCCCTTCACCCGCACCGTCGCCGACGCGGCGCTCATGCTCAACACGATCTGCGGCCACGACCCGCTCGACTCCACCAGCGCCGCGATCGACACCCCCGACTTCCTCCACGATCTCGACCGCCCCATCGACGGCCTGCGCCTGGGCGTCCCCCGACAGGCGCGCAGCGACCGCAACCACCCCGCCGTCGCCGCCGCCTTCGAAGACGCCGTCGAAACCTACCGCGAGCGCGGCGCCACCATCGTCGACATCGACCTGCCCCACCTCGACTACGGCATCGCCGCCTACTACATCGTCGCCCCCGCCGAGGCATCCTCCAACCTCGCCCGCTTCGACGGCATCCGCTACGGCCGACGCGCGACCATCACGAAAGACGAATCGCTCGAAACCCTCTACGCGCGCAGCCGCGCCGAGGGCTTCGGCCCCGAGGTCCAGCGCCGCATCATGCTCGGCACCCACGTGCTCAGCAGCGGCTACTACGACGCCTACTACCTCACCGCCCTCAAGACCCGCCGCCTCATCAAGCGCGACTTCGACAACGCCTTCTCCTGCGAACCCGGCAACCCCGGCGCCCACGCCATCATCATGCCCAGCGCGCCCGGACCGGCCTTCACCATCGGCGAGAAAACCGGCGACCCCCTCGCCCTCTACCTCGAAGACATCTACACCGTCACCGCCAACCTCGCCGGCGTGCCCGGCGTGTCGATCCCCATGGGCTTCGCCGAGAAGGCCGGCAGCAAGGGCGAGAACCTCCCCGTCGGTCTCCAGATCCTCTGCCCTCCACTCGAAGAATCCCGCATGCTCCGCGTCGCGCGCATGTACGAAGACGCCACCGAGTGGCACACCCACGCGCCCGCCATGCTCGCGCGCTGAGCACGCACGCGAAACAACGAACGCCGTCCCCTTTCAGGAACGGCGTTCGCCCTGTACACACATTCGCGCCTCGCGGCGCGGTTCCCTCCGAGCGTCCGTCCGGCGCCTGTCACGCCGCCGAACGGGGTCTCTCTCTCCTCCAGCGGTCGTTCATTCGCGACGACGACGCCCGGCGAGCGCCGCGCCGGCGCCCAGCATCACGCAGGCGGTCGCGGGCGACGGGATCGCCGCCATCGTCACGATCACGTTGTCGATCCCCCACGATTCGTCGCTCTTGCTCTGAAGCCCAGAGCCGAAGAACGCGAACGTCGTCTGGGCGTGGTTCGCCGTGAACTCGAGCGTGATGCCCCGATAGATCGTGTCGCGGTCGAAATCACGCGACCCGAACCCCAGGTGCCCGACCTCGTCGGGGTTGCGATAGCTCGAGTTGGGCGAGTTCATGCTGTTGTCCAGAAACTCGCTGAACAGGAGCGCCCCGTCCGCCTTCACGTTGAAGCGGTCCTGGCCCCAGGTCGGGTCCGAGCCGTCCCACGAATCGATCAGGTACAGATCGAACTGCAGGGTGTGCAGGCGCCCGGCGATCGTGTTGATCGTCAGCGTCAGCTGGTCGTTCGTGCGACGCTGGCTGAACCGCGTGAACGGCGCAGCGAAGTCCGTCTTGTTGCTCGACCACTCCGGGCCGATGAGCGACGCGCGCTCGAAGTCCTGCTGGTACACCACGACGCCCGCGTTCGCCGAGGTCGCGGCCGCGCCCGCAGCCCCAGCGGCCAGAGCCGCAGCCGCGACGGCGCGCCTGCGCCGAAGCATCGCCGCCGCCCCGAACAGCGCGAAGCCCGCGGTCGCGGGCGACGGGATCGGCGCCATCGTCACGAAGACATTGTCGATGCCCCACGACTCGTCGCTGCGCTCCTGCAGCCCCGACGCCGAGAACACCACGAGCGTCTGCGAGCCCGTCGCGCCGAACTCGAGCGCGATGCCGCGGAAGATCGTGTCGCGGTCGACGTCGCGCGCGCCGAAGCCGAAGTACCCGATCTCGTCGGGGTTTCGATAGGTCGAGTACGGCGAGTCAACCTTGTTATCCAGCAGTTCGCTGAAGACGACCTGGCCGCCGATGGTCACCTCGAAGCGGTCGTTGCCCCAGCTCGGGTGCGAACCGTCCCACGAGTCGATCAGGTACAGATCGAACAGCAGCGAGTACATCCCGCCCGGCGTCGTGTCGAGCATCAGCGTGAGCTGCTCGTTCGAGCGGCGCTGGCTGAAGCGCGTGAACGCCGGCGCGAAGTCGGTCTTGGTGTTCGACCACTCGGGCCCGATGAGCGAGGCGTTCTCGAAGTCCTGCTGGTACACCACGACGCCGGCGTTCGCCGACGCCGCCACGCCGCCGGCGAGCGCGCCGACGACCACCGCCGTCCGGCGCCTGCGCCGCAGCATCGCCGCGCCGCCGAGCAGACCGAGCCCCACCGTCGTCGCGGGCCCGGGCACCGCGGGCGCCGCCGCGCTCAGCACGCCCTGGAACACGCTGACATTGTCGATCGCCCACGACTGCGAGCCCATGTTGCCCAGACCCTGCGCCATGAAGCGCAGCGTCGTCGACGGGTTGCGCCCGTCGAACTCCATCGTGATCGCGCGGTACGCCGAGTCCATCGACTTCGCGTACCCCAGATCCCCGAACAGGTCCGGCGCGCCGGCATACGTCTGCGCCGAGAAGTCGCCCGTGTTCGAGAAGGTCTCGCGGAACAGCTCGTTGCCCTCGGCGCGCACGCTGAAGGTCCCGTTCTTGCCGTTCCAGTCGCCGAACACATACAGGTCGAACACCAGCGTGTAGACCTGGTTGTTCATCGTGTCCACGGTCAGGGTCAGCTCGCCGTTGTTCATCCGGTTGGAGAACTTGCCGAGCTCCTGCGTGTTCGAGATGCCCCGCTGGCTCCACTCCTTGCCGACGGTGTTGGCCTTCTCGAAGTCCTGGTGGAACACGATGGGCGCCGCGATCGAGCCCGCCGAAAGCGAAGCGCCCCCGGCGAGGGCGAGCAGCGTCAACTTGGTCTGGCGGGCGGTCGGTCGCATGGGTTCGGTGATCTCCAGGGGATGCGTGCGTCAGGATCGCGGCGCGAGGGGAGCGGCAGGGCAGCCGGCGTTCGGTGAACCGACCCCGCGGGCCGCCGGGCTCCCCGACGTCGCACCCCAACAATCCAAATCGCAACCCCCAAAAGCACGCGCCCACCACGCTTTCCCCGGCGCACGCGACCGCCTGCGCCGTCTGGCGAGTCCGGGCGCTCACACCCGAGTTATCGCGCCCCCTCTTCCCGCTCCCCACTCCCTGCTCCCTGCTCCCCCGCACCCCATGCCTTCTTCAGCGCGGCTGCTGCTGGCTCAGGCAATGCAGCGTGCCCGTTCCGAGAACAAGGTCGCGCGCGTACACCGGCAGCGCCGGCCGGTCCGGGAACTGCGCGCCGATGATCCGCAGCGCCTCCGCGTCGCGCGGGTCGTTGAACACCGGCACCAGCACGCCCGCGTTGCACGCGTAGAAGTTCGCGTAACTCGCCGGCAGGCGCTCGCCGTCGAAGAACACCGGCTCGGGATACGGGACCCTCACGACCTCGAAGCCCGCGTCCTCCAGCCGGCGCGCGTTCTCCACGCTCGGCTCGTGGTTCTCGTCCTGCCGATCCTCTTCATACGCCAGCAGCACCACCTCGCGACCGCCCGACCCCTGCCGCGGCACGAACCGCGCGATGTCGTCGATGTGCCCGTGCGTGTCGTCCGCCGTCGCCCCCATCCCCAGCCACACCACCCGCGTCGCGCCCAGATACTGCTTCAGCGCGCGCTCGTAGTCCGCCCGGCTCATCCGAGGGTTGCGGCACTGCCTCTCCTGATCCAGCAGGCACTCCTCCGTCACCAGCACCACCCCGTTCGCGCCGATCTCGATCGCCCCGCCCTCCAGCACCAGACGCTCCCCGTTGTCCGGACGCGCCGCCTCCACGCGCTTCGCCCCCGTCACCTTCTCCACCAGCGTCGGGACCATGTCGTCCTTGCGATGGTTCGGGTACCGCGCCCACCCCGTGAACCGCCAGTCGATCGCCACCAGCGCGTCCGACTTCGTGTCGCGCACGAAGGTGGGGGCGCAGTCGCGCAGCCAGGTCCGGTCCGTCTCGAACACGTGCAGGCGCACACGCCCCATGTCCACGCCCGCCATGCGCAGGAAGTCGTGCGCCTCGTCGCGCTGCGATTCATCGCGGCACAGCATCTCCACGCGCTCCGCCGGCGCGCCGCGCAGCGCGCTGTCGCGCGTGATCGTCCGCGCAAACTCGCACATGCCCCACTTGGCCTGCTCCAGCTTGCCGGGCCAGTCCGTCTCCTCCGCCGGCCACCCAAGCCAGGTCGCCTCGTGAGGGGCCCACTCCACAGGCATGCGATAGTTCGTCATCGTTCGTTCTCCGCCCGCAGCGTGGGGCAGGGTGAGTGTTCAGGTTTATCCGGGGTCGCGCGCGACGCGCCTCACGCGCCCATCCAACGCTTCGTGATCGGCCCGTACGCGTCGATCCGCCGGTCGCGCAGGAACGGCCACAGCCGGCGCGCCTCCTCGATCTGCCGGCGCTCGCACACGTGCACCAGCACCGCCTCTTCGTCCACCGGCGCGTCCTTCACGATGTTGCCAAGCGGGTCAGCCACGAACGACGACCCCCAGTAGCGCACGCCCTGCGTGCCGGGGTGGGGCTCGTTGCCCGTGCGGTTCGGCGCCGCGACATACACCTCGTTCGCGATCGCGTGCGAGCGCTGGATCGTGCGCCACCCCTCGCGATGGTCGCCGGCGAACTCGTGTTCGTCCCCCACGATCCACCCGATCGCCGTGGGATAGAACAGGATCTCCGCGCCCAGCAGCGCCGTGATCCGCGCGCCCTCGGGGTACCACTGGTCCCAGCAGATCAGCACGCCCAGGTCCGCGTAGCGCGTGCGCCACACCTTGAACCCGTTCGCCGACCGCACCTTCGCAGCGTGCTCCTCGATCGCCCCGGCGTGCGCGTCGGTCTCGCCCGGCGCGAAGAAGAACTTCTCGTAATAGAGCGGGTCGTCGGGGATGTGCATCTTGCGATACGCGCCCAGCAGCGAACCGTCGGCGTCGATCACCGCCGCCGAGTTGTGGTACAGCCCCGGCCCGCGCTTCTCGAAGATCGGCGCGATGATGACCACGCCCAGTTCCTTCGCGCAGTCCCGCACCCGCCGCACCGTTTCGCCCGTGTCCGGGGGCATCAGCCCCTCCGCCAGGTCGAACTTCGAGTGGTCCTCGGCCTTGCAGAAATACCGCGTGTTGAACATCTCCTGCAGGCAGACGATCTGGGCGCCCTTCGACGCCGCCTCGCGCACGCCGTCCAGCGCGCGCGCCACGTTCTGCGCCACATCCTCGCCGCAGACGCGCTGCACGAGCCCGATGGTGAAGGTGGGGGCCCGGGACCGTGAAGGATCGGTGTTCGTCGTCATCGGGCGATGATAGCGCCGGGCGTGGTATCCTTGAGCCGTGGACGAGACGCCCCGCAAGCCCGACGAGCCCGCCCCCGCCCAGCCCCGCCCGGACGACGAGTACACCCTCGCGCCCGACGACGGCGCGCCCAGGCAGCCCGACCGTCCCCTGAAGACGATCGGCTCGCTCACCGAGGGCATCGACGTCGACGCCGCCAGCGACGAGAAGGCCGTCCTGCGCTCCGCGACCAGCGACACGCACTCGAAGTACGACCACTCCACCGGCAAGCGCAAGCCGCGCGTGCTCACCGACCCCGACACCGGCGCCAACGCCCTGCGCAGCGACGAGGGGCCCATCGTCGCGATGGGCAAGCTCGGCTGGAAGGCCCCGCTCCTCGTCGGCGCGACACTCTTCATCGTCGCCGTCGTCCTCGCCGCCACCAACGCGACCCCCGGCGGGCTCTGGCGCGCCGTCGGCTACCAGTTCCTCCACATCCCCATCAACACCGCCCTCGGCTTCGCGGCCCTCATCGCCCTCAAGGTCCTCACCGAGCGCCCGCTCGGCTACTGGAAGGGCGCCCTCGCGCGACTCTTCGTCGCCGTCTGCGCCTTCCACGCCGTCATGGCCCTCACCCTCGACTTCGCCCTCGCCGGCGCAGTCCTCTGGCTGTCGGGCGCGCTGATTTATGGCGCGATCGTCTGGCTCTCCACGCGTACCTCCGTCAAAGAGGCCTTCGTCCTCTCGCTCTCCCACCTCATCCTCTGGGCGTTCGTGCAGCTGCTCTTCTGGATCGCGCCCATGGTCCACCTCCCGGCGCGCGACCCCCACGCGCCCCCGGGGCCCCCGGCGCCCGAACGCGCCCAGCCCGCGCCCCAGATCGACAGCGCCAGCCCTCCGGCATTCTGATCGCCAACCCATGCCCACCACCGTCTGGATCAACGGCGAGTTCATCGACCCGGCGCACGCCACGGTCTCGGCCTTCGACGCCGGCTTCCAGCACGCCGTCGGACTCTTCGAGACGCTCCACGCCAGGAACGGGCGCGCGCTCCACCTCTGGCGCCACCTCACGCGCCTGCAGAACTCCGCCCGCGAGCTCGGCCTCTCCTCCGAGCTGCGCGTCAACCCACTCGCCGAAGCCATCACGCGCACCATCGAACGCGCGCAGCTCCCCGACGCGCGCGTCCGCGTCACCATCACCGCCGGCGACACCAACCTCCTCGCCGCCGCCCGCGCCGGTTCGACCGACGAGCCCCAGGCCACCGTCCTCATCGTCGCCCAGCCCGCCACCACCTACCCCGACGCCATGTTCGAGCGCGGCGTCATCGTCGGCATCGCCGAGCCACGCCTCAACCCACTCGACCCGACCCTCGGCCACAAAACCATCAACTACTGGATGCGCCTCCGAGAACTCCAGATCGCCTCGCAACGAGGCGGCGCGGAAGCCATCTTCTTCACCCTCTCCAACCACCTCGCCGGCGGCGCCGTCAGCAACCTCTTCCTCGTCAAGAACGGCGTCCTCTTCACCCCCATCGCGCGCGGCGAGGAACCCACCGACCAGGGGCGCGCCCTCCGCTCCCCCGTCCTCCCGGGCATCACCCGCAGCGCGATCTTCGACTTCGCCAAAGACATCGGCGCCGAGACCGACATCCGCATGCTCACCATCAACGACCTCCTCGACGCCGACGAGGTCTTCCTCACCAACTCGTCCTGGGGCGTCCTCCCGGTCGTGCAGGTCGAGGCCGGACACATCGCCGACGCCCGGCCCGGGCCGGTCACGCGCGACCTGCGCGCACGCTGGCTCCACGCGCTCGACAACCCTTCCGATTCCTGAATCGCCCATGCGACCGCCCCTCGCCATCACGCTCAAGGACGGCTCCCAAGCCCTCCTCCGACGCGTCACGCCCGACGATTCTCCGGACATCCTGAGACTCGAGCACGAGGTCGTCCGCGACGGGCGCGGCATGGTCCGCGCCGAGTCCGACCTGCCCCCCAGCGTCGAGGCCCATCGCAAAGCCCTCCGACCATGGGTCGCCAACGAGCACCCCGACGATTACGGGCTCATGCTCGTCGTCGAAGCAACGCCCCCTCGTGAGGCCGACCTGCGCATCCTTGGCGCCGGCTACTTCCGGCGCTTCAAACCCGCCAAGATCCGCCACGTCGTCCAGGTCTCGCTCGAGGTCCACCCAGCGGCGCAGGGGCTGGGCGTCGGGCGCGCCATCATGGTCGGCCTCCTCGACTGGGCCCGCGCCGCCGAGGTGAACCGCGTCCAGCTCAACGTCCTCGCCGACAACCACCGGGCCATCGCGCTCTACGAGTCCCTCGGCTTCGAAAAAATCGGCCACCGCCGACGATTCGCCCGCGACCCCGACGGCGCCGAACGCGACGACCTCGAGATGGGCTTGCTCCTGGATGAAGCAGGCACGAGGCATCAGGCATAAGGCACGCGTCCAGAGCAGACCCTTCCGGCTCGTGCCTTGTGCCCTGTGCCTCTTGCCTTCCCCCCGCAATTCGCATCCCCCGATTCCGAGCGATACGCTGGAGGCAGCATGAGCGAAAACCCCTACGCGTCATACCCCAGTTATCAGGACGACCCGGTCGACGCCTTCGACGGCCCGTCGCGTCTGTCCATCCCCGCAGTGCTCTCGCTCATCGCGGGGCTGCTGTGCTGTCTGCCCGGCCTTGGCGTGCTGGCCATGCTGCTGGGCATGCTGGGCGCCATCAGCGTCTCGCGCTCGCGCGGGCGACTGGGCGGCATGCCCGCCGCGATCAGCGGCATGGCGCTGGGCCTGCTCTCGACCATCGGCTGGATCGTGCTCGCGATGGGCGCCGGCTCGGGCCTGTCGTACTGGGTCACGAATATCACCCCGCCCCTCAGCCGCATCGTTGAGGGCGCCTACCTCGGCGATGTCGCCGCCGTCCGCGCCGAGATGACCCCGGCAGGCGCAGGCCTCATCACCGACGAAGAGATCATCGCCTTCGGCCAGGCCATGCGCGCCGAGTTCGGCGAGTTCCGCGGCGCGCCCGTCACCTTCAACGAATGGATGCAGGCCGCCGGCGAGGGCTTCGGCCGCACCGGAGGCCAGTTCGGCGGGTCCGCCCAGAGCGCTGTCCCCACGCTCCTCTTCACCGACGCCGGCGGCGTCGCGGTCTTCGGCGTCTTCGATCCCGCGGGTCAGCCCTCGCAGGTCTTCCGCTACCAGGACATCTTCGTCCTGCTCCCCAACGGCGAGGCCCTCACCCTGCGCGACGACGGCCCGGCCAGGGTCGAAGCCATCCGACTCAACTTCACCCCCGTCACCTCCCAGCAACTCCTCGACCGCGCCCTCCAGGCCCCCGAGGCCCCCGAGGCCCCCGTCATAACGCCCACGCTCCCCGACGCGCCGGAGTGAGTCGAGAACGACCGTACGAAGGAACACTTTCACGTCACAAACCACACAGGCATCTCCCCCGTGTGCCTTGTGCCTCGTGCCCCGTGCCTTCTTCAGGTCCTCACACTCACCGCCGCCGCCAGCGCCAGCGGCGCCAGGATCAACGCCGCGGCGAACACGCCGACCTGCGGCGGCGCGCCGGGCAACGCGAACGCCGGCGCGAACGCCGACGCGCCCAGCGCCAGCCCCGCGATCGGCGCGGCACGCATCGACTGCGTCAGCATGTTCCGCGGCTCGCGCACCAGAAACGCCGGCAGCACCAGCACCAGCGCCAGCAGATTCCCAGCCATCGTCGCGTAGCGCCCCCAGCGGATGCGCTCGAACCGCTCGCGCGTCTGGGGCTCCATCGGCGCGCCCTCGAACATGTCGCCGATCTGTCTCCACGACAGGTTGTTCCCGTAGCCCTCGAACCGTCTGGTCACGAGCACGCGCGGGTTGAGACTCGTTGCGATCCGATCGACCGCGTCGGGCCCGGCGCGACCGTTCTCGAACCGCCACCCGCCCCCGTCCCACGACGCCCGGTCCGCCTGGATCCGCCGCGCCACGCGCCCACGCTCGTCGCGCTCCCACACAAAGACGCCCTCGAGCGTCTCCGTGTCGGCGTCGAACACCCGCGCGTACCACAGCCGGCCCGAGCCGTCCTTCACTACCGGCGTCTCGAACGGGCGCAATTCGCGGCGCAGCGCGTCGGTCGAGCCGCGCGTCAGCAGGTGCGCCACCTTGGGCATCACCAGCTCCTGGTTCAGCGCCTGCAGCGCCGTCACGCCCAGCGCCACGACTAGGAAGGGCGCCGCCAGACGCTGCAGACTCACCCCCGACGCCAGCGCCGCCACCAGCTCGCGCCGCTTCACCAGCTGCGAGCAGGTGAACCCCATCGCGATCACCATCGTCAGACCCGCGATCGCGTTGAACAACTGCAGCAGGCGCGGGCCCCACAGGTCGATCACCCACAGCGTGGTGTTCACGACATGGCGCACCGACCCGCTCTCGCCCGCCAGCTCGGCGCCCACGCGCACGAAGCGGTTCAGGTTGAGCAGCACGTCGATCGCCACCGTCAGCGACATCAGCAGCACGAGCAGCGTCGCGAGATTCACGACGAACTGACGCGCGATGTAGCGATCGAGGATCCGCACGAGACACTCAGCTCCGATTCATCGCCTCGCCAGGCGGACATACTCGACCAGTGTAAACACGCCCAGGATCAGCAGCGCGCCCCACAGCAGCGCCAGCCCCACGGGCCCCCGCTCGGTCGCCACGTTCTGCCCCGAGCTGATCGCGATCACCGTCGCCAGCGACGGGAAGAAACTCCTCAGATACACCAGCAGCGGGCGCGCCTCGTGCAGGCGCAGCGCCGCCACCGCGCCCGCCATCAGCATCACCAGGCACGCGAACGACATCGCGACGCGCTCGTGCATCAGCGCCAGCGCCTCGTTCTTGGCCGTCAGCACGCGCTTGCGCAGGCTCTTCGCGCGCGACCGGATGTCCTCCACCGTCGCCGCGTCCGTCGAGTTCGGCGCGGCGCCAAGCCCCACGCGCGAGTCCGCCTTCGCCAGCAGCCCGTCCGAGCCGAGCCGGAACAGCGACGCGAGGTCCGCCCCGGCCAGCCCCAGGTCGCGCAGCTCCAGGCGCGTGCGAACCGTCTCGCCCGGCGCCGACGCCGACGCCGACCCCGGCTCGCGCGTCGCCACGCCCTCGAGGTCGAGCGTGATGGTCGGCACGCCCGCGACGCCCCGGGATTCCTCGACGCGGATCCACGCCCGCTCGGCGCGCTGGATGCGCGCGCGCCCGTCCTCGAGGCGCCAGAGCACCTCGACGCCGCCCTCGCCGCGAGGGGGCAGCAGCTCATAACGCGAGCGCGACTCATCCCAGCGCAGGCCGCCCGCCGTCAGCCGCGCCCACTGGCCCTCCGGGTCGACCAGCGGCAGCACGCCGTCGCCCTCGATGCTCAGCCGGATGGCGCGCCGCGTCTCGTCGATCGCCAGCGCCTGAGCCAGTTCGCGCTTCTGCCGGTCGACGCCCGTCACCGAGTCGGGGTTGCGACGCAGCTCGCGCAGCCCCTTCCAGTCATAAAACTTCGGCTTGTCGCGGAACGCCCCCGGCACCGCGAAGCGGTAGACATCCCCCGCGGTCTGCGACGACCCCTGCCCCTCGCGCACGATCGATTGATTGATCAGCTGCAGCACGACCGTCGTCGTGCTCGCGCCGCGCTGCGCGCCCTCGGTCGTCGCGTCGGGCACGCCGCTCGTCGACGACAGCAGCGTCCCGCTCGCTCCCGCCGCCCCCGCCGCGCCGGGCCCGACCTCGCCGTCGAACAGCCAAACGACGGCGCGCTGGGCGGTGGCTTCCCACGACAGGCCCCCGGCCGGGTTCGGGCTGATCGCCAGCACGCCCTCCAGCAGCAGACGCTCGCGCGCGCCCGAGACGGGGTCGGGCCCGAGCCGGTCCGCCGTGTCGGCGTGGATGATCGCGTCCTGGATGCGCAGCGAGTCGCCCCGCTCCACCGCGTTCACCAGCAGCTGCGCGATGTCGCGCGTCACAAGCTCTTCCATCTGGCGCAGCAGCCGGGGGATGAGACTGTGCTGCAGCACCAGCATCACGATCAGCAGCAGCGCGCCGACGCTCAGCGCCGGCAGCAGCAGCGTCCGATGCCCGATCCCCCCGGCGTACGCGGCGTTGGCCTCGTTGTCCGACGCGAAGCGGTGGTACGCCAGCGTCGCCGCGAACCCCGCCGCGAAGGGCAGGGCGTACTGCAGCATCGGGGGCGCCGCCAGCGCCATGAAGCTCAGCGCCTGCCCCGCCGTCAGCGTGCCCTCCGCCAGGGGCTTCACCGCCGTCGAGAACGCCACGATCGACACCAGCACCGACGCGCTGACCACCACCAGACGCAGCAGGTCGGCGCTCAGCATCTTCAGGATGGTCCGGGGTATCCGCGGGCGCATGCGTGTGTGCATCCTGCGCTCCCCGACCCCTCGCGGCAAGCCGGGCCGCGCGTTCTCGGACGAATCCCGTTCGGGACCGGGAACCGCGCGTCCCGGGGTTCTCCCCCGTCAGGGTCCCGGTTTCTCCGGGGTTTGGGCAAGTCACACCGGTTCTTTCGGGCCGATCCCCGGCGCGAGGGGCGTTCGCCCAAACCCGCGACCACCGAACGCCGACACTCGGTCATGGAGGAAGGTCCACACCCCGTTCGGACATCCCACCAGGCACGCACCCCAGGCGAGAGCGATTCACTCGTGCGACCCACGACCCGCTCATCCCGAAACTTCCGGGGCGCCCAGCGCGCGGCGGTGACGCTCCTCGAAGCGCTCCTCGCCAGCGCCATCCTTCTCATCACCGTCCTCGCCCTCACCAGCGCCATCGCCGCCGGCCAGGCCGCCTCCCTCGTCAGCCAGAAGCTCTTCCTGGGCGCCATGGTCATCGACGACCTGCTCAGCGAGCTCTCCGGCGTCCCCTACGACGACCTGCCCGACTTCGACGAGCTCGTCCAGAACCCCGGCGCCCTCGAGACCGTCGACGGCGCGCCCTACCCCCAGGCCTACTGGCCCGTCGGGCGGCGCGTCGAGGTCCTCGACGTCACCATCAAGGAATCCGCCAGCGGCGCGATCATCCGTGGTCGTTCCGTCACCGTCTTCGCCTTCGACGACACCGGCGAGCTCTGCTCCGCCACCCTCTTCATCGCGGAGCCCGCGTCGTGACCCGCGCGCACGCCCCATCACGCCGCGGCCTCACCCTCGTCGAGCTGCTCCTCGCGTCCGCCGTCACCGCCATGGTCGCGATGGCCATCGCGTCGATGATGACCTCGGTCAGCAGCGTCGCGCAGGGCGACCGCGAGAACCGCTCGTCGCTCCTGCGCGCCCACGCCGTGCGCGAATCGCTCCGCGCCTATGTCGAGCCCTCGCTCGCGCCCGTGCAGCTCTCGGCCGACGCGTCGTCCGTGGCGCTCTGGCTCGAGGACGATGTGTCCCCCGGCTTCGCGAACCTCCTCGAGCTGCGACTCATCCGCTTCGACAGCGCCGGCCAGCGCATCCTCGCCGAGCGCGTCGCGTTCCCGGAGGTCTGGCACGCCGTCCTCAAGCAGAACTCCAACAGCGTCATCACCAGCGCCATGAACCCGATCGCGATGATCGAGGCCTTCCGCTCCATGGGCATGACGCGCGAGGTCGTCCTCGCCTCCGGCATCGACGCTGTCCGCTGGTCCGTCAGCGACGAGGCGAATCTCAGAAACTCCGCGCGCCTCCGCGTCGAGTTCGACCTGATCGCCGCAGACCCCGGCGACGCGACCACGACCACCATGCTCGCGGCGTTCGGCCTCGCCGATCACAGGAGCCCTTCGCGATGAACGCCACACGACGCACCACCGCCGCTCGCCCGCGCGCCTCCCGCCGCGGCGTCGCGATGCTCCTCGTGCTCGTCGCGCTCGGCACCGCGACCGTCATGGGCTCCGCCTATGTCGCCAGCCGCGACGCCGCACCGGCCATCGCCGCCAACGCCGAGGTCTCCAGCAACGCCAAGTGGGCCGCCCAGTCCGGCGCCAACCTCGCCATGGCCATCCTCCAGACCTCCGTCGCCCCCAGCGACGACCTCACGGACGGCGCGATCGTCGCCAAGGCCGCCTTCCGCCTCGGCGAGACCGACGCCTTCGTCACCAACACCTCCGGCGAGCAGGTCGCCGCCACCGACCGCTTCTACCTCGTCAGCGCCATCGGCGGCGCCGGCCAGATCGGCTCCATCCAGCAGAAGCGCGTCATCCGCCGACCCACCAACCGGCTCACCGAAGCCATCGACCCCACGCTCCCAGAGTTCGCCGCCTTCGCCGTCGATCGCCTCCGCGTCGAGAGCGGCGCCTTCATCGCCCCCTGGCCCGACAGCGTGCGAGGGCCATCCCTCTATACCGCCAACGTCGGCGTCGCCTTCGCCCCGTCGGGACAGCTCAGCGTCTCCGGCGCCAGCACGCTCGCGAACGCGCGACTCGTCGTCAGCGACAACGCCACAGCATCCCTGCGCGACGCGGCGTCCGCCGCCCCCTTCGCCGGAGGCGTCGTCAGCGACCTGGTCTTCCCCTCCGCCAGCGTGCGGGTCCCCTCCGCCCTCACCTCCATCGCCCCGGGCATCCTGGGCGTCTCGTCGATCACCGCCCTGCTCCCCGCAACCGTCGCGCCGGGCCCGACCGCCAACGTCTCCGCCAGCAGCGGCGGCGTCGTGACCTTCAACGGCGCGCTCGGGCGCAACTACTCCGTCCACAACCTCACCGCCAACAACGGCACCATCCGCGTCTCGGGCGATGTCCGCATCCTCGTCCGGAACGACTTCGAGCTCTACGACCGCTCCGCGCTCGAACTCATCGGCGCCGATTCACGCGTCGAGATCTATGTCTACGACGATGTCACCATCGCCAACTCCGTCGTCGGCTTCACCAAGTCCCTCGGCAACAACACCTCACGCACCTACCAGAGCGTCTCCGGCGTCGTCGACTCCTCGCGCGTCAAGATCTTCGTCATCGACACCCACGGCGGCGGCGAGGCCGACCAGGTCGTCTCCCTCTCCTCCCGCGCGCTCGTCGCCGGCGCCATCCACGCGCCCGGCGCCTTCGTCGACATCGCGTCCAACTCCGCCGTCATCGGGCGCGCCGCCGCGCGAGACCTCCGCATGCGCGACAACGCGTCCATCCTCTACGACCACGCCCTCAACCGCGGCGGCGGCATCGCCGACACCCTCGGCCCCGTCTACGACCCCGAGCGCTTCCCCGTCCTGCGCAAGGCGCTCGCCACCTTCGACAACACCCAGGGGCTCAACTCGCTCATCGCCCACATCGTCACCGTCTTCGAGGGCGAGGGCGTCGAGCCAGACCCCGACGACGACGCGCGCGTCATCAGCGCCACACTCCCCGACCCGCGCGACCCGCTGCGCAACATCGTCGTCGCCGATTTCCTGGGCGCCGTCCGCGCCATCGAGGCCGGCGCGCTCCCCGAAGCCACCTTCTTCGGCGCCACCCTCGCCGCCGGCGACGACAGCACGCTCGCCACAACCGTGAAGGGGCTCGCCTCGACGCAGCGCTCGAACCCGTCGACCGTCCGCAAGAACGCACACGCCGACAAGGAAGCGTCGGAAGGCGGGATCGTCTCCGTCACGCCATGACCCGCATGCCACGACGCAACCCCACCCCGCGCGCCTTCACGCTGATCGATGTCCTCGTCGTCATGGCGGTCCTGTCGATCGTGCTCTTCGCCGTCATCCCCGCGTTCTCGCGCGACGATCGGACGCGACTCGTCGCCGCCGCCAACCTCTTCACCGCAGACCTCCAGAACGCGCGCATGCTCACCGTGCAGGACCCGGGCGACCCCGTCCGCGTCGTCGTCAGCCCGGCAGGCGCCGGCTGGTATCTCGCCCGGCACTCCGATCCCGACACGCCGATGACGCTCCCCAGCGGCGTCGGGGGCGACTGGCGCATCGTCTTCGGCGAGGGCCCCGCCTCCAACCTCTGGAGCGTGCGGCTCGCCCCGGGCGGCGTCGACCCCGACACCATCGTCGCCGGCGCGCTGCCCTTCGTCCGCTTCGACGCCTTCGGGCGTCTCGCCCCGGCGGTCGATGTGCGCTTCGAGCTCTCCACCGAGAACGACGCCCTCGTCGTGCGCATCCGCGCCGAAACGGGCGACGCCTACATCGAATAAGCCCCCTCGCGCGATGGTACACTGCGCCCATGGCGCAGCGCCGGCACCACTACGAGCAGGCGTTCGAACACTACCTGCGCGCCCGGCGCGTGCCCTATGTCGCCGTCGACGAGGCACGCCGCACCCTCCTCCCGGCCAGCGCCGCGCAGCCCGCCCAGGCACTCAAGTCCTTCGACTTCGTTGTCTACGGCCGGCGCGACAACCTCCTCCTCGACATCAAGGGACGCAAAATCGCGCGCCGGTCCGGCTCGGGCGCGTGGAGCGCCCTGCAGAACTGGGTCACCCTCGACGACATCGACTCCCTGCGCGCCTGGCGCACCCTCTTCGGCGAGGGGTTCGAGGCATGCTTCGTCTTCGTCTACTGGTGCGACGAGCAGCCCCCCGACGGGCTCTTCCACGAGGTCTTCACCCATCGCGACCGCTGGTACTCCGTCCGATGCGTCTCGCTGCCCGAATACGAAGCGAACATGCGCCCACGCTCGCCGCGATGGGGCACCGTCCACCTGGGAGCCAGCGCCTTCCAGCGCGTCAGCACGCCCTTCTGCCCGGCTGGAACCGACACCGCCCCGCACGCGAACCACGCTTTACACCCCCTCGACTCCCTCGTACCGTGAAGACGATGACCAACGACGCCGACACCCACGCCCCCGCCCGCGCCGCGCGACCCCTCGCCGCCGCCTCCGCGCTCGCGCTCTTCGCCGCGTCGCAGGCCTTCGCGCAGAGCGGCTCGGGACCCCCGCTCCCGCAGGCCGCCGACGAGCCACCGACCTGGCTCTACTTCATCATCGTCGGGCTCCTCGTCGCCGCCACCGTCGGCGCGAGTCTCCTCCCCAGCAAGCGCGGCCACCTCGACTGACCCACCACCCCGTCGGAGGCGCACCCATGCAGCGCGCTCGATCACACCGCCCGTACCGCTCGCTCATCCTCCTCAACGCCGCCCTGCTCGCCGCCCTCGCCGCGACCACCTTTGCGCCCAGCGCCGACGCCCAGCAGCCCGCCCAGCGCGTCCGCGGCCAATACACCATGGTCTCGGGCCAGATCCAGGGCCTCAACCCGCGAGGCGTCTACATCGTCGACGCCGCCAACATGGAGCTCATCGTCAGCTCCTGGGACATCTCACGACGCTCCCTCGACTTCATCGGCTTCCGCGACCTCAACGCCGATATCCGCAACACCCAGACGCGCCCGCGATGACGCACGGAGACCACGCCATGAACACCACCGCGCGACACCGCGTGCAGCCCGGCGTCGGCGCCCTCTGGGCCAGCGCCTTCGTCCTCGCCGCCCTCGTCGTCGTCCAGGCCGGACGCCTCGGCGCAGGCGCCCAGGCCAGGGCCGATGTCTCCAGCGTCGGCGAGCTCACCATCCTCACCTCCGACACCGGCAACCGCGAGGACATCGTCTTCGTCATGGACGCCCGCTCCGACGCGCTCCTCATCTACGGCGTCGAGAACCGCAACCGCGTCGAGCTCTACCAGAACATCAAGCTCACCGAATTCTTCACCCAGGCGCGCAACCAGCGCGCACCCGGCGGCTTCACCCGCCCCGGTCGCTGAGCCGATACACTCCCTCGGCCCGCCGCGCACGCTCCGAGCGCGCCGGGCCTTTGCTCGCGTGAACACCCCTGCGCCCGTCGGCCGACGCAGGGGGCCGAAACCTCCAGACCGACGACAAACGCCTCCTCCCCCACGCGCGGCTCTTCCGCGCACGCTTTCCCAACGCGCGAGCACCCCATGTCCATCTTCCCCCTCCAGCAGTTCGAGGCAGACCTCGCCGAGGCCGACCGCGAGGCCTACGAACGCCTCAAGCCGCCCACCTCCATCGTCGTCCGCTTCGGATCGATGAAAATGGTCGGAGAGTTCCCCTACGACGGGGACGCCAAGCCCGGCTGCGGCTCCAAACTCGTCGTCAAGACCCATCGAGGCGTCGAAGTCGGCGAGATGCTCACCAGCACCTGCCCCAACTCAGGCTGCTCCAAGAGCGTCACGCGCCAGCAGATGCTCGAGTACATCGAGAACTCCGGCGGGCCCGACTACCCCTTCACCACCGAGGGCCGGGTCATCCGCATCGCCACCATCGACGACCTCAACCGCCAGAGCGCCCTCGACGCGACCCGCCCGGACATCGTCCGCAAGGCCCGGGCCCTCGTCGACGAGCACGACCTGCCCATGAAGATCGTCGACGCCGAGCCCATCCTCGGGGGCGAGGTCCTCACCCTCTTCTTCACTTCCGAACACCGCATCGACTTCCGAGAGCTCGTCCGCGCCATGGCACGCGAGTTCCACGCGCGCATCGAGCTCCGCCAGGTCGGCGCACGCGACGAGGCACGCCTCATCGCCGATTACGAACGCTGCGGCCAGCACTGTTGCTGCAAGAACTTCCTCAAAGTCCTCAAGCCCGTCTCCATGAAGTCCGCCAAGGTCCAGAAGGCCACCCTCGACCCGCTCAAAATCAGCGGACGCTGCGGCCGGCTCATGTGCTGCCTCCGCTACGAGGACGAGACCTACGACTCCCTCAAAAAGAACCTCCCCAGGCGAGGCACGCGCGTCGGCACGCCCGAGGGCGTCGGCGTCGTCATCGACACCCAGATCCTCACCCAGCTCGTCCTCGTCGATCTCGACCCACCCGAGGGCGACCCCAACCCACAGCGCAAGCAGGTCGCCGTCCCCGTCGAAGACCTCGTCGACCCCGCCGACGCGCCCAAGCGCGCCAGCGACCCCTTCCGCGGCATGCGCCAGGCCAAGGTCGAGCGCCGCGTCGCACCGTCCCCCGACGCCAAGGACGCCCAGCAGGACGCCTATCGCGAACGCGCCCAGCGCGACGACGCGCGCCAGCAGCGAGGCCCCAAGCCCCGCGGGCCCGCCAGCGAAATCGACGAGATCATGTCGGGCCTCGACGCCGACGCGCCACCCGGCGCAACCCCCGGCGAGCCGGGGCAGGGCCCCGCGCCCAAAAAGCGCAAGCGCCGCCGCAAGAAAAAGCCCGCCGCCCCGGGCGACGCGCAGGCCGGCCCGCCCGCGCCCAGCGCCCCGCCCGACGCGCAGCCGCGACAACCCCGCGAGCCACGCGCCGGCGATCGCGCGCCCGGCGACGAGCGGGCCTCCTCCTCGCGCCCCGGTCGCAACCGGCGCAGCAAGCGGGGGCGCAGGCGGCGCGACGGCCGCGGCGACTCGCCCGGCCCCGCCCCCGGCGCGTGACGCGCACTCGTCGCCACGCTCTACGATGACCAACGATGCACGACGAGCCGTCTCGAGCACCCCATCCTGAGCACGGCTCCATCCGCGGCACGATCACCGCGATGCTCATCGCGTTCGTCTGCGTCCTCGTCTTCCGCGCCTTCGTCGTCGAGGCGTTCATCATCCCTACCGGCTCCATGGCGCCCACCCTCCTCGGACGCCACGCGCGCCTCCATTCGCCCCAGACCGGCGCGACCTGGACCATCGGCGCCGCCCCTCGCGCCGGCGCCGCGATGCGCGCCGACGCCGACGACCCCTACACCGCCCTGCGCACCATCGACGACGACGCCCCAGTCCGCTCCGGCGATCGCATCTTCGTCTTCAAGCCGCTCTCCTTCTTCCGCGACCCCGACCGCTGGTCCGTCGTCGTCTTCAAGAACCCCGAGAACCCCGACGAGAACTACATCAAGCGCCTCGTCGGCCTCCCCGGCGAGCAGGTCTGGCTCGTCGACGGCGATGTCTTCACCCGCGCCGGCGACCACGAAGAATGGCGCATCGCGCGCAAGCCCGATCGCGTTCAGCGCACCCTGTGGCGCACGCTCTACTCCACCGAGCACGCGCCCCTCGACGCCGGCGACCCCTCGCTGCGCTGGCGCTCGCCCTGGCTGCTCACCCTCGACGACAACTCCCGTATCGACACCTCGGGGCGCACGGTCCGCGTCGACACGCCGGCTCGCGCCACGCTGCGATGGGACAACGCGCTCCGCGCCGTCGACGACGCCAACCCGTACAACGACTCGCCCTCGCTCCGCGGCCTCCCCGTCTTCCGCACCGGCGATGCTCGCTTTCGCGCCGGCGTGCGCCCCGACGACGACTCCCTCGCGGTCTCGATCGTCCTCGGCGCTCGCGCGCACGAGTTCCTCGTCGACATCGCTCCCGGCGCTCTCCGCCTCTCGATGCGCCGCGCCGAGGGCGAGGGCGCCAGCGAGCGATGGACCGTGCTCGACGAGCGACCCTTCCCAGGCCTGCGCGCCGGGCGCTGGCACGACCTCCAGCTCTCGCACGCCGACCAGCGCGTCGAGGTCTCGCTCGACGGCCGCGCAGTCCTGCGCCACGAACTCGACTGGTCACCCCTCGATCGCCTGCGCTTCGCGACGGGCATGACCGAGACGCGCCTGGCCCAGGTCCTCGCCGACGCCAACTCGCGCGCCCTCGCCGAGCCGGCCACCTACCGACACGCCGAGGCGCGCGTGCGCGCGTCGTTCGAGGGTTCCGCCTTCACGCTGTCGCGCGTCGGGCTCGACCGCGATGTCTCGTTCCAGCCCGCCTACCGCGAGGCGGGGCGGTTCTCGGGAGAAATGGCCTTCGCCTCGCACCCCATGCGCCCGGCGCGCCTGAACGACCTGCAGATGCTGGTGCTGGGCGACAACTCCGCCGCCAGCCGCGACGGTCGCCTGTGGGACACGGTCGACACGCGCGTCGCGGCGCAGATCGACCCCACCATCGGCGTCGTCCCGCGCTCGCTCGTGTCCGGGCGCGCGTTCATGGTCTACTTCCCGGCGCCCCACGCGCTGCGCATCGCCGGCGAGCGCAAGCCGCTCGTGCCCGACGCCGGGCGCGTCCGCTTCATCCGCTGAGGGACCGGCTCACTCCCCGGCCGACGCGCGCAGCTCGCGCACGCGATCGAGGCGCTGCCGGTGCAGCTCGCGCTGGGGCTCCAGCTTCGTCAGCGCCCACACATGACGCTCCGCCGACGCGAGGTCGCCGCCCACGAGCGCGATACGCGCCGCCAGCTCGCGCAGCTCGGCGTTGTACGGCGCGATCGTCGTCGCGCGATCCGCCTTGGCCGCGGCACGCGACAGGTCGTCGATCGCCTCGTACCGCTGCGCCAAAGCGGCGGCGTACGCGGCGGTGCGCTGCTCGCGCGCGTCCAGGAATTCCAGGTGGGGGATCGCCGCGTCCGGGTCCGCCCCGGCCAGGTACAGCTGCGCCAGCAGGCGGTGGGGGGTCGGGTCCACCGGGCGCGCCCTCGCGTAGCGCTCGAGCGTCTCGATCATGTCGGGCGTCGCGACGCCCTCGCGCTCGCGCAGCGAGAGCTGGATCAGCGCCTCCAGCGCGCCGGGGTGATCCGGGTAGAGCGCAACCCACGCCTGCGCCTGCTCGATCGTCGGCCGGGGCAGCTCGATCGGCTCCACCCGCTGCGCCGCCAGCCCGGCGACGCGCATCGCGCCGGCGCGCGCCGCGTCGCGCAGACGGGCGCGAACGATCTCGGCGCCCTCCTCGCTCGCGAGGAAGCTCTCGAAACGCACCACGCGCAGGTCCGGCTCGGGCGAGAGGCCCCACGCCATCACCTGCTCGCCGGCCCAGGGCAGGAACAGCGCGAAGAACTCATCCCCGCCCATGCCGAGCACGCGCCGGAACGCCTCCTCCTCGCGCACGCCCTGTGCGTACAGGTCCATCAGCTCCAGCGGCGCGCGCTCCCCGAAACGCTCCACCATGAACTCGTACATCCAGTGGCCCTGCGCGTACGCCTGCGCGCGGTCCGTCGGCTTCTTCGGACGCACGAACGCCGTGTTGATGTCGCGAAGGTTGAACAACTCGCGGCGCTCCAGCGCCGTCGCCAGCAGCACGCAGGTGTCGTAATCCCGGGGCGCCAGCTCCAGCCACACCGCCGCCGCCTCGGTGAACCAGTGGGGGATGCGGTTCCTCGTGCGCGACAGCGTCACCGTGTGCACGTACTCGTGACGAACCACGCGCACCCAGTCGTACACGCCCGAATGGTTCGGGCCCAGGCGCGGCGTCTCCATCGCGATCACCGGCCCCGTCGCCGCCGCGATCGTGTGGATCGCCGGCATGCCCGTGATCCGCACCGCGAACCAGCTGTGGTTGGGCATCAGCTCGAGCGTCGTCTTCACCGCCGGCTCGTGGTCGATCGCCGTCGCGACCACCCCGTGGATCTCGTCGAGGATCGGCAGCATCTCGCGCGCCAGCACCTCGTCCACGCCCGGCTTGTAGCGCACGATGAAATGATCGCCCTCGAGCGTCGAATAGGTCACCAGCTCTTCGAGCAGCGTCAGACTGTTCCGCGCGCGCGTGTTGTACGGGTCGAGCTTCGCCACGCGCCGCAGCGCGTCCAGCGCGTTCGCGTCGCGTCCGGACTGCAACTCCAAAAGACCCAGTTCGATCAGCGGCGCCGGCCAGTTGGGCAGGCGATCGCTCGACAGACGCAGGTACTCCGCCGCCGGCTCGTACTGGCGCGCCTCCGACAGCGCCGCGCCGACCGCGAACAGCGTGTCCGGCGCGCCGGGCGACAACTCGTCCGACAGCGCGAGCAGGTCTTCGAGTCTGCCCGGCTGATACCGCACCGCCGCGATCGCGGCCCGCATCGCCAGCCCCTCGCGCTGGAACGGGTGACGCTCCGCCCACGGCGCGAGCGCCTCGTCCGCGACCTCGGGCTCGTTCTGACGAAGCCACGAGCGCGCACGGATCAGCGCGCCCTGGAACGACGAATCGGTCGGGTCGCCCGAGACATCGCACGCCATGTCGTCGAGCGTGCCGGCCACGGTCCTCGCCGCGTCCATGTTGAAGCCGTCCACGTGCAGCCGGCCAAGCAGCGCCCACGCGTCGGCGGCCCGCGGGTTCAGCGAGAGAACCTCCTGCAGCGCTTTGGCCGCGTCGTCGCGCGCGTCTTTCTCGTAGAGAAGCTCAGCCTCCGCCAGCGCCGCGGGCCAGTACAGCCGGTCGAGCCGGCGCGCCTGCGCCAGCAGGTCCAGCATCGCCTGATACCCGCTCGCCGGCTCGCCGCGCAGGCGCGCGCGCACGCGCAGCATGCGCACCGCGTCCACGATCTCGGGCGCCGTCAGCGAACGGTCGGCGCGCAGCGCGCCCTCAGCAGCAGCCGCCTCGACCAGCGCGTCGTCGAACCGGCCCAGATCGGTCAGCGCCTGCGTGCGGACCCGCGCCGCAGCCAGCGACGCGTCGCCCTCGAGCAGCGCGATCGCCGCCTCGGGCTCGCCCCGGCGCAGCGCCGCCTCGGCGCGCAGCGCGGTCGGCGCCTCGACACGGCGCAGCGACGGGTCGTCCCACACGCCCGACAGCAGCGCCGCCGTCGCGCGCCGGTCCGGGTCGCGCAGCTCCGCCGCCGTCCACACGCCGTGGAACACGCGCAGCGCGCCGCGCTCCTCGTCGGTGGTGTACGGCGCGTCGATCAGACGCTGCACCGCCGGCGCCACCGCGATCGCGGCCGGCCGGGGCTCGGCCTGCTCGGGCGCGTGCGACCACGCCGGCGCGCACACGCCCGCCAGCGCGACCAACGCCGCCGCCAGCGCGCCGCGTCCGCGGCAACGGTCAGCGCGAGGGCGCATCGATCTCCATCTCCTCGAGCGCGGGCAACTCCTCGATCTGCACCTGCCAGCCGGCCCCCGCCGGGGGCTCCTTCACGTTCAGCATCCCCTCGGGCAGCGGCGCGTTCGCCTTGGGCGATTCGAGGTACACGATCGACTCATCGCCTCCACGGTTCACCGTGATCGCCATCCGGGGAAGCAGCGTGCCCTTCTCGTACCACAGCCGGATCGTCCGGAACTCGTCGTCCTCGTTCACGCCCGGTCGCGGCGTCAACAGCAGCTGATACGTCCCCAGCAGCCAGTCCGGCACGCCCCAACTCTCCGGCAGGCCCTCGCGCGCCGGCAGCAGCTGCGCGTCGTAGCGCGCCAGGATCTCGTTCGCGTCCTGCCCGATCGGGATCGGCATCGGACCTTCGCCGATCTTCAGCGGGTCGAACGGCTGCCCGGGGCGCGACACCTCGCGCTTCACGAACTGCTTCTGCGCAGGACGCATCTCCACCAGCCAGCGACCGTCGAACACCCAGGTCTGCGGGTCGTCCTCGTACCGCCCCGCCACCTGCAGCGACGAGAACACGATCGCGAACGCGCGCGAACGCTGGCCAGCGTTGTTCAACTGGTTGCTGAAGTACAGCGTGCCCCGACGGATGTGCCGGTCGCCCTGCAGCTTGAAGCGCCGGTCGTACACCACCGGCGCTTCGAGCGTGCGCATCGTGTCGCCGGCGCGCTCCAGCGCCACGAGCAGATCGCGCGCCGTGCGGAACTCCCCGTCGGCGCGCTGCGCCTGCGATTCGGAAGTGGGGGAGCCGCCGGGGGCGGGGGCGGGGGCCGGGGCGGGTTGGCGCTCGTCGCCGGGCTTGCTGGGCGCTGGGCGCCCCATCTGCGCGCACGCGACAGTCCCGGTCATCACGATGCCCGCGATCAGCACGCCCGTTCGAATCGTCCGCTCTCTCACTGGCCGGCTCCTTGCACCATCGTTGCCCGACTCCGGGACCAAATCGCCCGGGCCGATCCATTCATCGGCTCGGCGCCGATCGAGGGTTGGGCGATGTTCGCCGCAACCTTCACTTCCGACGCGCCGCCGCCCCGCTTTGTTCGCTCCCCCCCCTGCGCGAGCGAGGGAACAAACTCCCGACGCCGGGAATCCATATCCTGACCCGGCGTCGAACCGACTCCCGCCGGGACGGTTGAACCCACCGATCCCGGATCGTCACACGGAGACCCCTCATGCGCCCAGCCAGCGTCCTGCTCGCCCTCGCGTCCTCCTCGTGCCTCTTCCTCGCGCCGTTCGCCCTCGCGCAACAGGGCGCGCAGCAGGCCCGTGTCGAGGTCCCCGCCGAGCACGCCGCGAAGGGCAAGGTCTACCGCGTGCACCCGGTGAAGGACGCGCAGGTCACCTTCACCTCCGACGCGGCCCTCGAGCACATCAAGGGCATCAGCAACCGCGTCAGCGGCTACGCCGTCGCGCCCAACCCCTCCTCGTCCAGCGCCGACAAGCCCGAGGGCGAGCTGCTGGTCGGCAGGTTCGAGCTGCCCGTCGCGTCGATGGACACCGGCATCCCGATGCGCAACGAGCACATGAAGGGCGACCGCTGGCTCGGCGCCGCGGAACACCCGAACATCACCTTCGTCATCAAGGGCTCCGAGGGCGTCACCCTCGCCAGAGAGGATTCGTGGTTCCGCACCTACGACGCGACGCTGGTCGGCGACATGACCGTCAAGGGCGTCACGCGCGAGATGAAGATCCCGGCGCGCCTGACCTTCATGCCCGAGAGCGACCGGACCAAGGCCCGCGCCCCGGGCGATCTGCTCGCGATCCGCGCCCAGTACTCCATCACGCTCAGCGACTTCGGCGTCGCCGTGGGCGATCAGGCCATCGAGTCCGGCATGGTCTCGAACGAGCTCGGGCTCGACACTTTCCTCCTGCTCACCACCTTCGACCCCGCCCAGCGCGCCGCGCCGGGCGCCGGCGGCGAGCGTCCCGGCCGTCCGACCAACCGCGAGTAAGGCATCCCGCATGCGCACGCTCCGCATCTTCACGCGCCTGATCGTCGTGGTCTGCGCCGGCGCGATCGCCCTGCAGTCCTACACGCTCTGGCGCGAGACCCGCATCGAGGGCTACACCTTCACGCGCTACTACGACCAGGCCCGCGCCCAGCAGCAGCGCGACGCGAAGGAAGAGAGTCTCGCCGACCTCTTCGAGGGCACCGGCCTCGAAGACAACACCGGCGCGATGGAAGAGATCCCCAACCGCTTCATGCTCGGCCTGCTCCCGGCCGGCGCGGGCCGCGACGCCGTGAGTCTCCTCACCCTCGCCGGCCCGGCGCTGCTGGTGATGCTCTTCGCGGCGATGGGCATCGTGGGCGAGGTCTTCCGGAAAGACCCGCGCACCGCCTCCGGGCCCGGGTCATGACGACCCGTCGCGACCCATCGCGTTGAGGAACTCCTCCAGCACCACCGCCGCGGCCAGCGCGTCGCGCCGGCCCTTCTTCTGCTTGTGCGTCAGACCCGACTGCGCCATCCGCCAGTCGGCCTGCGCGCTCGTCAGACGCTCGTCCTGGTAGCGAACCTCCAGCCCCGTCGCCTGCGCCACGCGCTCGCCGAACGCGCGGACCTTCTTCGCCTGCGCGCCCTCGCTGGCGTCTTCCATGTTCAGGGGCAGCCCGATCACGATCCCGTCGGGCCGGTGATCGTCGGTCGCCTTCGCGATGGCGCGCAGCAGGGCCTCGCCGCGCGCGCCCTCGCTCATGGGCAGCTCGATGACATCGACGGGCGACGCGATGCGCGAGCCCTCGTCGCCGACCGCGACGCCGGTGCGTTTATCGCCCAGGTCGAGCGCGAGCCAGCGCCGTGCGCGAGGGGCGAAGGCCATACGCGCGTCAGGCGCCTTCGCGCAGCGCCGCCGCCGTCGTCGGCGCGGTGGTCACATCGTCCAGGCGCAGCGGGCTGAAGCGCGAGCCGGCGATGGGGATGCGCCGGTTGACGTTGTCCTTGGGCATGAAGGGCATGGCAGCCATCGCGGCGGCGACCACGAGGATGTTGAGGATCAGCAGCTGCCAGATCGCGGTCCACCCGAAGGCGACCCACACCGCCGTCGCGACGACCAGCCCGATCGACACCGGGATCATCCCGCCCCAGGCGAGTTTCATCACCTGGTCGAAGCGCACGCGCGGGATCGTCCAGCGGATGAGCATCATCAGGCACACGACCATCATCACCTTGGTGAACAGCACCGCGAACTTGCCCAGCGCCGGCAGCAGGCCGACGGACTCGGGGCTGGTGAAGGGGATGAAGGGCAGGTGGTACCCGCCGAAGAACAGCACGACGAGGATCGCGCTGCTCGTGATCATGTGGGCGTACTCGGCCAGGAAGAACAGCGCGAAGCGCATCGAGGAGTACTCGGTGTGGTACCCGCCCACGAGCTCCTGCTCCGCTTCCGCGTTGTCGAACGGCGCGCGGTTCGCTTCGGCGAGGATGCAGACGAAGAACAGCAGCGCCGCCAGGGGCTGCGACAGCACGAACCAGCCCATGCCGCCGATCTGCTGCTCGACCATCTCGTCGGTGCGCACCGTGCCCGAGAGCAGGACCACCGCGAGGATGCTCGCGCCCAGGGGGATCTCGTACGAGATCATGCCCGCCGTCGCGCGGAGCCCGCCCAGGAACGAGTACTTGTTGTTGCTCGCCCACCCGCCCAGCGTGATGCCGTAGACGCCCAGCGACGCGACCGCCAGCAGGTAGAGGAACCCGATGTTGATGCTCGCGCCGATGACCTGCGCCGTCCCGCCCTTGACCAGCAGGAAGTCGCCGATCGGCGAGCGGATGTCGGGGACCTCGAGGTACCCGCCCCAGGGGATGATCGCGAAACCGATGAGCGCCGGGATGACGATCGCGATGGGCGCGAGCGTGAACAGCGCCTTGTCGACGCGGCTGGGGGCGTAGTCCTCCTTGAGGAAGAACTTCATGCCGTCCGCCAGCGACTGGCCCAGACCCCAGAACCCGAACTTGATGGGGAGCACCCCGAACGAGAACCCCGTGCGGTTGGGGCCCAGGCGGTCCTGGATGTACGCCGAGATCTTGCGCTCCAGATAGATCAGGAGCGTGATGTTCCCGAGGATCACATGCACCACGATCACGAGCGTGATGATGCTCACGAAGTTCTGGGCCGAGAGAAGGTGCTCCATGGGGCGGGATGGTAGCGGGGGGGACCCACGAGAGTCGGCGTCACGCCCGGGCGAGCCCGCAATCCTCTTATGCAGGCCCCGCGCCCGCCTCGCCAGCCCTCGGCCACGCCAGCACGCCGATATCGCTCCGGGTCTGCCCCTCATCCCCGGCGTAGACCACCACCGGGCGAGGGGCGGCCCGGTCGCCCAGCGCCGAGCGCACCCGAAACGCCGTTGACGCGACATCCCCCGCCAAGGTCTGCCCCGCCTTCACCTCCACAATGCGCAACCGCCCGGCGTTCTCCACGAGCAGGTCCGCTTCCACGCCGTTCTGATCGCGATAGAAGTACACCCCGCCGCGCTCGCCCCGGTTGGTCCTGGCCTTCACCACCTCCGAAACCACCCACGACTCGAAGATCGCGCCGCGCAGCGGGTGCGCCCGCAGTTGCTCCGGCTCGCGGATCCCCAGCAGCCAGCACACCAGCCCGGTGTCGTAGAAATGCAGCTTCGGCATCCTCGTCAGGCGCTTGCCGATGTTCCCGCTCCACGGCGGAAGCCGGAACACGAGGAAACTTGCCTCTAGGATCGACAGCCACGCCTTCGCCGTGGGCTGAGACACGCCCGCGTCCGACGCGAGCGACGAGTAGTTGATCAACTGCCCGGTCCGCCCCGCGCACAACTCAACGAACCGCTGAAACGCCGTCAGGTCCCCGACATTCGAAACCGTCCGCACATCGCGCTCGATGTAGGTCGCCACATACGCCGACAGCCAGTCCGAAGGGGGAATCTCCCGGTCATAGATCCTCGGGTAACCACCCGTGAACATCGCGCCGTCTGGTGTCCGCGGCGGATCGTCGAACCGCGTCACCTCCGGGTACGACAAAGGCAGCAGGTGCAGCACCGCCGAACGACCCGCCAGCGACTGGCTCACCGAACCCAGCAGCGCGAAGTTCTGCGAACCCGTCAGGATCCACCTCCCCGGCGTCGGATCCTCGTCCATCAGCGGCTGCAGATACGAGGGCAGTTCCGGAACGCGCTGGATCTCGTCCAGAATCGCCCCGCCACGCAAACCAGACAGAAAGCCGCGCGGGTCGTTCTGCGCAAAGTCCCGCGTGTCAGGCGCTTCCAGATTCACATAGGCATGGCCCGGAAACAGGGCCCGGCAAAGCGTCGATTTCCCGCTTTGGCGAGGCCCCGTCAGCGTCACCGCCGGGAACGCCTTCGCCGCCGCGACCAGTCTGGGGGCCAGATCACGCTCAATCATCGCCCCAAGACTATCGTCATTCTTCAAGACAACTCAAAATCAAACTTTGAATTGTCTTAATTCAACCCCCTTTCCCGCACCCCCCGCAGTGAACCTCTTTCCCGCCCCGGCGCGCGCCAGCCCCCGCCAAGGGGTTGTACCATCCCACCATGAGCACCCTCGCCACCGGTTCAGCACCCCAGTCGTCGCTCTCCGAGGCCGCCGCCGCCTGCGCGCCCTACCGCGAGCTCCTCGCCCACCTGCGCGACGCCGCCGTCCTCGACTCGGTCCGCTCCCTCCTGGGGTGGGATCAGGAGACGATGATGCCCCCGGCCGGGGCCGAGCTCCGCTCCGACCAGCTGGCCGCCCTCTCCTCCATCGCCCACGAGAAGCACACCCACCCCCGCCTGGGCGACCTCCTCGCCCAGTGCGAGCAGGACGCGTCCCTCAAGTCCGACCCCGACGCGCAGGCCAACCTCCGCTGGGTGCGCCACGACTACGACCGCGCTACGCGCCTGCCCACCGCCCTCGTCGCCGAGATGGCCAAGACCTTCAGCCAGTCCATGGACGCCTGGAAGGACGCGCGCGCCAAGTCCGACTTCGCCGCCTTCGCCCCCTGGCTCTCCAAGGTCGTCGACCTCAACCGCAAGAAGGCCATGTGCTACGCCGGGACCAGCGCCAGCGGCGTCGATCTCTACGACGCCCTCATGGAGGACTTCGAGCCCGGCATGACCGCCGCCAAGGTCGACGCGCTCTTCGCGCCCCTTCGCGCCCGGCTTGTCCCCTTCATCGAGGCGATCCGCACCAGCGGCAAGCACCCCTCCGACGCGCCCCTCAAGGTCAAAGTCCCCGTCACGCTCCAGAAGGAATTCAACAAGTTCGTCGCCGCCTCCGTCGGCTTCGACCTCTCCGGGGGACGCCTCGATGTCTCGACCCACCCCTTCAGCGAGACCGTCGGCCCCGGCGACACGCGCATGACCACGCGCTACCGCGACGACGGCGTGCCCGAGGCCCTGCTCACCACCCTCCACGAATCCGGCCACTCGCTCTACGAGCAGGGCCTGCCCAAGCGCGAGAAGTTCGGCCAGCCCCTCGCGTCCTACATCTCGCTGGGCATCCACGAGAGTCAGAGCCGCATGTGGGAGAACATGGTCGGACGCTCGCTCGCCTTCTGGAAGTGGTGCGCGCCCGAGATGAACGCCCGCCTGGGCGGCGCCTTCGCCCAGCACAAGCCCGACGACCTGTTCCGCGCCGTCAACGCCGTCAAGCCCCACTACATCCGCGTCGAATCCGACGAGTGCACCTACAACCTGCACATCATGCTGCGCTTCGACATCGAGCGCGCCCTCATCGCGGGCGAGCTCGCCGTCAAGGACGTCCCGGCGGTCTGGAACGAGCGCATGCGCAAGGACCTGGGCCTCGAGGTCAAGGAAGACCGCATCGGCTGCCTCCAGGACGTCCACTGGTCGATGGGCGCGATCGGGTACTTCTCGACCTACACGCTGGGCAACCTCTTCGGCGCGCAGTTCTGGGAAACCATCAACCGCGACATCCCCGACCTCGACGCGAAGATCACGAAGGGCGAGTTCGCGCCGCTCCTCGACTGGACGCGCGAGAAGATCCACGCCCACGGCCGACGCTACCCGGCGCTCGACCTCTGCCAGCGCATCACCGGCAAGCCCCTGGGCCACGAAGCCCTCTGCAACTACCTCGAGCGCAAACTCAAGCCCATCTACGGGCTGTGATGGGAAGCAGGCACGAGGCACGAGGCACGAGGCACAAGGCACGAGGCAAGAGGAAGAGAGAGAGAGAAGACATGTTGCGCGATCACACGCGCATTCCCACTCTCCCCCGATTGCCCATTGCCGATTGCCCATTGCCGATTGCCGATTGCCTGGCCCCCGTGCCTTCCCCTCAAGCCATCTCCGCGAGTTCCTCGCAGAACACCGCGTTGACCGCCGCCATGCGCAGCAGGCCCGAGGGCGAGAACTCCAGCACCATCCCCACGCCCGGCGCGATGATCGTCATGTCGTGCGCGCCCGAACTGTCGTCCGACGCGGCGCGGCAGAGCGCGCCGAGCATCGTGGGCAGCACGTGAAAGTCTCTCGTCGACAGCGCCAGCGGGTCGCGCGTGTTCAGGTGCAGGGCCGCGTCCGCGTCGATCTCCAGCCACGATTCGTCGCTCGACAACTCGAACGACAGCGTGTCGCACACATTGCGCCACAGCCCCACCGGCACGATGTAGACCTCCGCCACGCGATGCTTGTGCAGCAGGTCCTCCACGAGCGCGGGCAGGCGCTCGCTCGCGTCCGCGACGCGCGTGCCGTCGAGCCCGGCCCGCGTCAGCGCGCGCTCCGAGCCCACCACGCCCCGGTGCACCTCGCGGACCGGCTTGCTCGAGGGCTCCAGGTCGAAGCGCACCAGACCCTCGGACGCGACCTCCACCACGCCAGCGGCGCGAAGGTCGGGAAACAGCTCTTTCGCGCTCAGGAACTCCACGCCTTTCCCTTCGGAGCCGGTGACGCACCGACGCGCCCCTTCGGGGGCTGGACGACGACGAATTTACCCTGTTTCACCACGCGTGCAACCCCACCACCCCGAAAACCGGCCTGAGACCCCCAGACACCCGATCGGGAACGCGCCCGCTCCCTCCGATACACTCGATCCGTGACGACGACCGTCCTCGACCTCCGCGCCGCGCCCCCCCAGGAGCGCGCCGCCGCCGCCAGGCGCGCCGCCCAGACTCTCCGAGAGGGCGGCCTCGTCGTCGTCCCGACCGAAACCGTCTACGGCATCGCGGCCCTCGCGTCCTCCGACGCGCCACTCGCCGCCCTGCGCGCCCTCACCGGCCTGCCCGACGCCGCCCCCCTCGCCTGGCACGCCGCGGACCCCGACGCCGTCGCCGCCGTCGTCCCGCTCCGCTCCGCCCTGCACCGGCGCGCCCTCGAGCGCCTCGCACCCGGCCCCGTCACCTTCCTCGTTGAACTCCGGCCCGACGAGCTCGAGCGCGCCCGCGCCGCGCTGGGCGTCCGCCCCGGCGCGATCGACGACGCCTCCTCCATCCTCCTGCGCATCCCGGCCCACGAGACCCTGCGCGACGCCCTGCGCGCCGTCGCCGACCCCGTCGTCATCGCCGGCGCCGCCCCCCGCGGCAGCGCGCCCCCGGTCGACGCGCGACTCGCCTTCGACGCTGACGCCCTCGCGCGACTCGCCCTCGTCCTCAACGACGGGCCCACGCGCCTCCAGCGACCGTCCTCACTCGTCAAACTCTCGCTCGACGGCACGCTCGCCGTCCTGCGCGAGGGCGCCGTCGACGAGCGCCGCATCCGCGCACGCCTCTTCCGCTCCATCCTCTTCGTCTGCTCCGGCAACACCTGCCGCAGCCCCATGGCCGCCGCCATCGCCAACGACATCATCGAGAAGCGACGCGCCCAGACCGGCGCCGACCCCACCGACGCGCCCCTCGTCGCCGAATCCGCCGGGACCGGCGCGATGCGCGGCGCCCCGCAGACGCCCGAGGGCATCCGCGCCCTCGAAACCATCGGCGTCGCGCCCGGGCCCCACCAGAGCCAGCCACTCACCCGCGAACTCATCGAAGACGCCGAACGCGTCTATGTCATGACGCCCCAGCACCGGCGCGCCGCCGTCGAACTCGCCCCCTGGGACGCCGACAAGATCGAGCTCCTCGACGCCGAGGGCGCCGCCATCCCCGACCCGATCGGACACCCCTTCGAGGTCTATGTCGAGACCGCCCGGCGCCTGCGCGAACTCATCGAGCGACGCGCCGCCGAATGGGACGAGCCCGCCGCCACGCCCGCGAAGTCCACAGGAGACCACGAATGAAACTCGCCGTCGGAGGCGATCACCGGGGCTACGACGCCATCCAGCGCATCACCGAGCACCTCACATCACGCGGCCACGAGGTCAAGGTCATGGGCCCCTGCACCCGCGAATCCTGCGACTACACCGACGCCGCATGGGCCGTCGGCAGCGCCATCGCCAGGGGCGACGCGCAGATGGGCATCCTCGTCTGCGGCACGGGAATCGGCACCTGCATCGCCGCCAACAAGATCCCCGGCGTCCGCGCCGCCCTCGTCCACGACGAGATCACCGCCCAGATGTCGCGCTCCCACAACGACGCCAACATCGTCTGCGTCTCCGCCGACCTCCTCGGCATGCGCCTCATCGAGAAAATCATCGAGATCTGCCTCTCCACGCCCTTCTCGGGAGGCAGACACGCCAAACGCCTGCGCAAACTCGCCGAGATCGAGCACGGACGCGACCCCGCCGCCGTCGTCAACGGCGAGAACGGACGCCCCTGACGCCCCGCCAGCCCGCGCTCATCGCAGCAGCCAGTCCACCACGCCACGCGTGTCCGAAAGATCGTCCACCGCGTGCTGCGCGCCCGACTCCAGCAGCTGCGCCGCGCTGAACATCCCCGTCCCGACCCCCAGACAACGACACCCGTTGAGCAACGCGCACGACACGTCGTGCGGCGTGTCGCCGATGATCGTCACACGCTCGGGCGCGATCCGCACGCTCCGACGCGCGTGGTACCGCTCGAACGCCACCGGCGGAAGATGCTCGCGCCGCGGCGGCCTGTGCGGCGAGTCGCTCCCCCACACGCACACCTCGAAGATCGCGGGATCGATGCCGGCGCCCGCGATCTTCATCGCGCCCGTCTCGGGATAGTTCCCCGTCAGCACACCCAGCGTCAGCCCCTCTTTGTCGCGCAGCGCGAGCAGCGAATCGATCGCGTCGCGCACGCCCGGCAGCGCACGCACGCGCCCCGGCTCCGACGCGAGCGCACGCTCGAACGCCCCCGTGTACCGCACGCGAAAGTCGTGGATCGCCTCGTCGCTGGGCTCGCCCCCGTGACGCGCGATCAGCTCCGCGATGATCACCGGGTCCAGCGACCCGGCGAACGACACGCCGTCGATCGCGAACCGCGTGCCGAACAGCTCGCGCCCGACCTCCTCGATCGCCTCGATCCCGGCCCGCTTGGTCGTCAGCATCGTCGCGTCGATATCGAACAGGATCAGCGTCACGCCATCGACTCCTTCACCGCGCCCAGAAGCGCGTCCACATCGCCCCGCTCCGTGTCGAACGAGCACATCAGCCTCGCCAGACGCCACGACGGGTCGCCGAACAGATAGAACCCGAACCCGCGCCGCCGCAGAGACTCTTCGAGCGCCGCGTCCATCTGGATGAACACGCCGTTCGCGTCCACCGAGTAGGGGGTCTTCAGCCCCAGCGCCGACAGCCCCGACGCCAGCTCCCGGGCCATCGCGTTCGCGTGGAACGCCGACGCCAGCCACGAACCGCTCTCCAGCGTCGCCGCGAACGGCGCGCTCACGAACCGGTGCTTGCTCAGCAGGTGCGCCGACCGCTTGCGCAGCCAGGGCAGGTCCTCGCTCGCCCGCACGCCCGCGTCGCCGAACAGCAGCACCGCTTCACCGAGCGCCAGCCCGTTCTTCGTGCCCCCGAAACTCAGCGCGTCCACGCCCGCCTCCGAGATCATCGCGCGGCAGACACGCCTCGCCGACGCGCGATCGTCCCACGACATCCCCAGACGACGCATCACCGACGCGACCGCGTTCGCGAACCGCGCGCCGTCCACGTGCGCCCGATACCCCAGACGGTGCGCCACGCCGCACACCTCGCGCAGCACCTCGGGCGTGTACACCTCCCCGAACTCCGTCGAGGTCGAGACCGTCAGCGCGCCCGGCGCCGGCTGGTGCACATCGCCACGATTCGCCGCCATCGCCGCACGCTCCACATCCTCCGGCGTCAGCTTGCTCGCGATGGGTCGCGCGAACCGCGCGTCGCACTCGCCCGGGGGCGGCGCGCTCGGCTCGATCGTCGTCGTGCGGCAGCCCGTGTACATCTCGGGCGCCGTCGACTCGTCGTCGTTCCAGTGCGCGTGCGAGTGGCACAGCACCCGCTGCCACGGCCTCGTCAGCGCCGAGACCGCCAGCACGTTCGCCGCCGTCCCCGTCGCGACGAAGAACACCCCGCGCAACGCGTCGCCGAACAAGTCGCGGAACGCCGCCTCCGCGCGCTCCGTCCACTCGTCGCCCCCATACCCCGGCGCGTGCGCGGCGTTCGCCCCCACCATCGCACGCATCGCCTCGTCCGTGATCCCCGCGTTGTTGTCCGACCGAAACGCCCGTCCCATACTCACCTCTCCCTTCTCGCTCTCTCTCTCTCTCTCTCTCTCTCTTCCCTGCTCCCCACTCCCTGCTCCCTGCTCCCTCCCCCCTCGTGCCCCGTGCCCCGTGCCCAATGCCTTCTTCAAGCATCTTTGACCGGCTTTCCCCTCAGCCCCATCGTGCGGTCCAGCCACACGAACACGAACACCGCCGCCAGACTCCCCAGCGTCAGCACGACGAAGGTCCACTCGTTCAGCGCCGGCAGGCCGAAGTCCAGGCCCATCGCCGACACCGCGACGCCGGTGTAGAGGGCCGCCCCGACGAACGGCGCGATCGCCCCTCGCACGCCCGTCAGCGTGACATGCACGCCCATGTAGATCGTCGCCAGGTCGCGCTTCGCGAAGTCGTGGTGCCCGATGTTCCACGCGATCATCGCCCCGGCGTTGCCAAGCCCCAGCGCGATCCGCGACATATACAGCACCGTCAGACTGTCGACGAAGAACCCCAGCGCCATCAGCCCGTTGCTCACCACGAAGGTCCACGCGTGGTAGGTCCGGAACCGCACCACGTGCATCCGGTCGAGCATCTTCGCCCACAGCGGGATCGTCAGCACCGGGATCAGGAAGGGCAGCACCTGCGCCAGCACGATCGACTGTCCCGCCCCCAGATCCGTCTGCTCGTCCAGCGCGATCAGGAACGCCGGCTGCGCCGCCAGGTTCGGCACGCCCAGCACGAACTGCGCGACCATGAACCTCCGATAGTCCCGGTCCGTGCGCAGCACGTCGAGCATCTGGCGCGTGCCGCGACCGAACCCCGGCAGGCCCTCGTCCGCCCGGCGCTCCGACAGCATCGCGCCCGATCGCCTGCGCCAGCGCACATGCGAGTAGCACCACGCGCCGATCAGCGCCAGCAGCGCCGCGCCCACGAACACCACGCGATGCGGCGAGGGGTCGCCCGGCTCGTACCCGCGCATCGCCAGCGCGAGCGCGATCGTCGTCGCGCTCGCCGCCAGCGTCGCCACCGTCGTCAGCTTCCCCGTCACCCTCGCGCGCACCCCGCGCGAGTAATTCTCGCGCCACACATCGCTCCGCCCGGTGATGATCCCCGTCAGGCACGACCGCGCGACCGCCATCAGCCCCACCAGCATCGCCAGCCCGATCGGGCTCGCAGGCGCCAGCGCCGCCAGCAGCACGCACGCCACCGTCGCCATCTGCAGCGTATTGACGAACCGCACCCGGTCCCGCCCACGCAGCAGGCGCGCCCACAGCAGACTCGTCAGGTTCGCCACCAGAGGCACGGCGCTGATCGTCGCCACCACCCACGGCGGCGCGCCGTACACCTTCTGCGCGATGATCCCCAGAACGCCCGCCTCCACGCACGGGATCGCCATCGGGAAAAACGCCGCCCCGCGCATCTCCCACCGGTACGACTCCCGACTCATCAGCGGGATCGTCCTGGGATGGAACGACCCGACGGTCCGAGTCAGAAAGGCGCCTATCCCTGTCATGGGGCTGGCAGGATAGCCCGTCGCCCATCAACGAACAGGGCCGCGCCTCGCGACGCGGCCCTGGATCACATTCGATGAATCCCACGCCCCGGCGCGAAGCCGGTTCAGTAGGGGACAGGCCCCGGCGTCAGGCGGCTCGGACGGTCATAGAAGAACGCCCGGCCAAGGTCCTGGTTGAACATGCGCCAGTTCGTGTCCTCGACGATGTTGATGCGATTGTTCACATCCGCCGGACGCTGCGACAGCGTCTGAAGCTCCGGGGTCGGATCGGCGCGGCATCCGCCCAGCGCCACCACAGCGACGCCCAGAAGGGTGACGCTCCCGAACACCATGCCGCGATTGTTCTTCCGCATCTGAAACGCACTCCAGGGAACGGACCGGCGTCGCCGGTCTCGGATTAGTCTGTCAGGGTAGGCGACCGGACGCCCAAGGCCAGCCGCGCTCCCGCCCGTGGCTTGTACCCCCGGGCCCTCCGGGCGTCAAACCAACGCCCACGAACCTACGCCCCGCCCGCCCGGCCGGTTGCTCATCGCCAGCGCCCAATCACGCCAGCGTCGCTGTCGGAGGGTCCAGGGGCAGCGCCTGCGCGAACTCCAGAAACGACGCGTGGTTCGCCCGAAGTTCGGTCATCGAGTCGCCCCCGAACTTCTCCAGCGCCGCCCGCGCGATCTCGAACGCCACCACGTTCTCCATCACCACGCTCGCCGCCGACACGGCGCACACATCGCTCCGTTCGTACTGGCTCTGCTCGGGCTGCTTGGTGTTCAGATCCACGCTGGGCATCCCCCGAAGCAGTGTCGCGATCGGCTTCATCGCCCCTCGCACCACCACCGGCTGCCCGTTGGTCATCCCGCCCTCCAGCCCCCCGGCGTTGTTGCTCGACCGCGTGTACCCCAGCGTCGTCGTCCCGCGCGCCGAGCGGTCGTACCCGATCGGGTCGTGCACGGCGCTGCCCACGCGCGACGCGCACTCCTTCCCCAAACCGATCTCCACGCTCTTGAATGCCTGGATGCCCATCACCGCGAACGCCAGGCGCGCGTCCAGCTTGTCGCGCCAGTCGGCGCACGACCCCAGCCCGGGCGGGCACCCGAACACGTGCGCCTCCACCAGCCCGCCCACCGTGTCCTTGTCGATCTTCGCCTGCCGGATCGCCGCGATCATCCGCGCGCCCACCCCCTCGTCGTAGCAATACACCTCGCTCGCGTCTCGCTTCGCCATCAACTCTCGCCAGTTCTCCGGCGTCGGGTCGATCGGCGTCTCCGCGTCGTAGATCCGGCGCACAAACCCGAACACCTCGATCCCCAGCTCGCGCAGCAGACACTTCGCGATCGCCCCCGCCGCCACCCGCGCCGCCGTCTCGCGCGCGCTCGCACGCTCCAGCGTCTCGCGGCAGTCGGTCGTCAGCCACTTCACGCTCCCAGCGAAGTCCGCGTGCCCCGGGCGAGGGCGCGAAATCGCCGGCGTCTTCACCAGATCGTCCAGACGCGAATCCTTGTTCACCACCTGCACGACCAGCGGCGCCCCGATCGTCTTCCCAAGCCGCACCCCCGACAGGAACTCCGCACGGTCCGTCTCGATCCGCTGACGCCCGCCGCGACCATACCCGCCCTGCCGGCGCGCAAGCTCCCCGTTGATCAGGCCCATGTCCAGCGCCAGCCCCGAAGGCAGGCCCTGAACCAGCGCCAGCATCGCCGGCCCGTGCGATTCACCAGCGGTCGAGTAGTCAAGTCGCGGCATCGTCACACGATACCACGCCCGACCTCACGCGACCCCGGCGCGCCGCCGACGGTTCCGCAGGTGCATCGCGTAGAACACCCCCGTCCCCACCAGCCCGTACACCAGCAGCAACACCCCGGCAATCCCCGTCACCAGCGCAAAGGTCGGCATCTCCGCACGCATCGTCAACGCGAAGGGGATCGTCAGCGCCCCCAGCAGACCCACGATCACCGATAGGAAGCCCGCGACGCCGAACTCGCGCTGCGGCGCGTCGGGGCCTGTCTCCGGGCGGTCCTCCGGGTGCGCCTCACGCACGGTGTGCGCCTCCACGCCGCGGGCCGACGCGACCTGCATCGCCGCGTTCTTCCCGTCCGCGTGCACGAACAGGCGCCTCCACACGCCCGAGGTCATGTCCTTGCCCTCGACGATGAAGTCCACCGGGTGCGTCTCATCGCCCGGCTGCGTGTGGGGAGAGAGTGAAGTCTGCGAAGCCGAAGTGGTCATGGAAGTCTCCTTTCAAGGGGGCGACCCGGCCATCCCGGGCCTGTCGCCGCCTTCAGAAACATTCGCACACCACGGTGACGACACGCTGAACCCGCGATGAATCCCCGCTCATCCACGCCAACCCGCGTCAGAGCATCACCTTGCGGTTGTAGACCCACCACTCAACCATCAGAACCGCCAGACACGCCAGGATCAGCCAGGGCCACAGCGCCCGGCGCCCGGCGCCCGAATCGCGCGCGCTCGTCGCCTGCACGGAGCGTGCGCCCAGCTCCAGCGTCGCGCTCGCGCGAACATCGCTCTCGAACGCGTCGAGCAGGTTCACCGCGATCGGTCGCTGGGCCCGCCCGCCCACGCGCATGTCCGTCGCGCCCGCCGTCCCGTCCCAGCGCAGCGCGTACAGGCCCGCCCGGCGCAGCGGTCCGAACAGCGCCACCCCGGCGTCGTTCATCACCACCGGGCTCGTCGCGCCGCCCGGCTCCACCAGCGACACCCCCGACGCGTCGCCCGGCAGCGTCGCCCGCCCGACCACGCCCGGGCGAAGCATCCCCTGCGCTTCGGCGCCGCCCTGCGCCAGACGCTTGATCGCCTCGCCCAGGAACACCACGAACCCCACGTCGAAGGGCCAGTCCGACTGCGCCGGGTCGAACGCCAGCAGCAGCGCCTCGCCCGTCGCGTCCGCCAGTTCCGCGATCAGCGCGCCGCGCTCGCCCCTCGCCAGCGCGCGCGCCGAAGGCGGCAGCCCCAGCGCGTGCGCCCGCGCGATCACCACGCGATCCAGACCCGCGTGGCGCAGCGCCGGGTGGTCGCGCTGATAGTCCACCACGATCGTCGGGCCCGCGTCCTCCGAGAACGACACGCCCTCGAAGGGCAGCGACGCACCCAGCGACAGGTACCGGCCCGGCGGCAGCGCCGTCAGCCCGCGCGTCGACGCCTCGCCGTCGAGCACGATCGCGTCGTAGTTCGCCAGCACGCCCGAGGGCCGGCGCGACTCGCGCTCGAACTCCTCCGGGCGCATCGTGTCCAGACGCGCCAGGTTCTGCCCCTCCAGCGCCAGCTGCAGATACAGCGACCCGTTCGACACCAGCAGCACGCTCGCACGACGCGCCGGGGGCAGCCACAGGTGCGCCGTGTTGTCCGATTCGAGCAGGTCCTCCCCGCGCAGCGCGTCGGGCGTCACCACGCGCACACGCAGCAGCGCCGCGCCCGGCTGGCTCATCGTGAACACCATCCCCGAGTCCGAAGGCCCCGCACCGTCGCGCGCCGGCAGCGCGATCGAACGCACCGACGCCACCACCCCGTCCACCGACAGCTCCACGTCCACCGTCGCCTCGCGCGCCGACGAAGACTGCAGCCCCACGAACACGCTCACGCGCGCAGGGTCGTCGAACTGACGCTCCGCACCCAGCGAGACCACCGCGATGTTCGACGCCTCCGCCCCGCCCATCGCGCGATACGTGATCGGCAACTCCGGCCCGACCCGCGCACCCGGCGCGTCGGCGATCCGCCCGTCCGACCACAGCTGAATCCCCGCAACCGAAGACGCGCGCGGCACGCTCTCATCAGCGCTCGAAGGCAACGCGTACGCCCCCGCCAGGCGCAGCGCCTCCTCGATCCGCGCCGGCGCGTCCGTCGGCGTGATCGCGTCGATCGCCGCCAGCAGCGCACGCTTGTTCCCGCTGAACGGGTGCGCCACCTGCGCGCCGGTGTCGAACGCGACCACCATCGCCTCGTCCGACGCGCTCGGCCCGCCCAGCGCGCCCAGCGAGCGGATCAGCCCCGGCTCGCGCATCGACTCGACGAACGCACGCGCCTCGCGCTTCGACTGGTCCAGGCGCGTCTCGCCCGGCTGCGCGCCGTCGCGTGCCGACATGCTCGCCGAGCGGTCGATCATCAGCACGAAGCGCTCGCCCCCGGTCAGGCTCGCGCGGAGTTCGGGCTGCGCGATCGCGAGCAGCGCCGCGATCAGCGCGAGCATCTGCAGGAACAGAAGAATGTTCCGGCGCAGACGCTGGAACGGCGCGTTGGCGCGCAGGTCCTCGATCGCTTTCTTCCACAGGAGCGTGGTGCTGATCTCCACCTCGCGTCGGCGCAGTTTCAGGAAATACAGGATCAGCAGCGCCGGGATCGCGATCGCCGCCGCCGCCCCGGCCAGGATGGGCGTCAGCCAGGTCACGACAGCAGCCCCCTCGTGCGCAGGTAGTCGACCAGCAGCGACTCGACCGGCGTGTCGGTCGTCACGCTGAGGAAGGTGATCTCCCGCCGCGCGCAGAACATCCGGAGTTGCTCGATGTACGCGCCCAGGTTCTGCTTGTATTTCTTGAGCAGCGGCGCCGAGATCGTCACCTCCGTCAGATCACGGTCCTCCGTGTCGCGGAGGCGCAGGTCGCCGCCGAGTTCGGGGCTCACTTCCTGCGGGCTGAGGATCTGGATGACGAACAGGTCGTACCCGCGCCCCTTGAGCAGGCGAAGCCCCTCCTCGTAGCCCTCTTTGAAGAAGAAGTCGGCGAGGACGACCATCACGCCGCGCCCGCGCCGAGAGAGCGCGATGCGCCGCGCCGCGTCGGGGAAGTTCGCGCCCCCCGCCGGCTCGAGGTTCACGAGGAACTGCCCGAGGTCGTGGATGCGTCTCTTTCCGCGAAGATCGCGGAGAACGCGCAGCGCTGCGCCGGGCGCATCCTCCGGCGACGCGCCCGAGTCGTCCTTCGCCGTCGCCGTCTCGCCCGCCATCGCGCTGATCGCGACGCGGTTCAGGTTCGCCAGACCGATGTACCCCAGCGCCGCGGCCAGCCGCTGCGCGTACAGGTACTTCGACGGCTCGCCGCAGTCCATGCTCGCGCTCGCGTCGAGCACCAGGTGCAGCGACAGGTCCTCCTCTTCGAGGAACAACTTGGTGAACAGCCGGTCCAGGCGCGCGTAGATGTTCCAGTCCAGCCGGCGCAGATCATCTCCCGCGGCGTACTGCCGGTGATCCGCGAACTCCACCGACTGCCCCTTCCGCTTGCTGCGGCGCTCGCCCTGCAACTTCCCCGAAAACACCTTTCGCGACGCGACATCCAACTGCGACAACTGCGCCACGAGCCGCGCGTCGAGCAGTTCGTCGAGAGACTTTGGCCGGGATGGAGCAGTGGTTCTGAGCATGCTGTTCTTCCCCCCTCCCGCTCGCGGGAGGGGGCAGGGGGAGGGTCTTCGTTAGTCGTTCGCTCCGCTTCTCTCGTCGGTCGTGGCGTCGTCGTCCACCGGCGCCGTCACCCAGTCGTACACCGGCAGGGAGCGCCCATCGGTGAGCGTGAGCCCCGCGTGGCTGACGAACGACTCGCCCTGGCGCGAGTCGTAGGTCGTCGCGATGGAGCGGATAGGAAGTCGTTCGATGGGGACGACCTCGCCGGGCTGCGACACGCCGTCGGCGTTGAGATCGAACCAGACAGACAGCCCGGCGAGTTCCTCGCCCGAGAGCACGCCGTCGGCGTCGTCGTCGAGCATGCGCATCGCCTGGAAGCCGTCGTCGAAGAAGATCCACCAGGTGACGCTGCCGAAGAGTTGGCGTCCGCTTGTGACGACGCCGCTGCGCGTGGGGTCCCAGACGAGGATGCCGGTGGTGGGCCTGACCCATGACCACGCCTGACCACGCCCCGTGCCGTCGAGGTCGAAACGCACGACCGTCTCGGGGGAGAGGAGTTCGGCGAGGGGGAGTGGCTCGTCGAGAGAGAAGACGATGGGAGTGACCGTGGTTGATTGCGGGAGCGCCCGCATTGCCTCGAGCGCCGCTTCGACTGTGTCCCTGCGCACACGGTTGCGCTCGCCGAAGGAGTCGGCGTAACGGAGATAGGATGTGCCGGCCTGATAGGCCACGAGCGATCGAAAGCCCCCGATCGGTTGCATCGCGTGTACGGACGCAAACCCAGCGGCATCCGTAAACGCGGCGAAGTACAGCGCCGATGTCTGGTCACGCCAGTCAACGCGAACGAGCCGTCGGGCCACGGAGTTCACGCGTGTGTCCGGGTCGTTCCGAAGGTGATACATCGCGGTTATGGTCGAGTCGCGATTGAGCACCTTCGAAAATGCGTCGTCACAGTCGAACAGTTCGCGCACCTTGTCTTTCAGGAGTTCTCCTCGGACTTGCTCCACCGATCGGATGCGAGAGAACTCCTCGTGGTCGACGCCCCTTCCCTCGCGCAACACGGCAGGATCGAGCGGGATCTGCGTCACCGTGTCGAGGCGCTCTGCCGCCTCCTCCATGAGGCACGCGAGCCCAAGTTTGTACAGGCCGTTGTCACCATCAAGCCGAATCGCGCGGTTGAAGTGCACGATCGCGGCGTTGAGATGCTCGATCTGCTGATCGGGTGTTCTGGGAGGCGCGGTTGGCTGGGGGTTGCCGTCCTCTCGCAATCCCTGCCACGCCTGGCGGTCGTCACTCGCTGGTTCAGGCGCGGGCGTCGATTCCCCCAGCACAGCAACCGTGCCTTGCCCGATCGAGAACGCGAGGTAATGCACTCTCGCCAGTCGGTAATGAGCCACCGCATCACTCGGGTTTGCCGCAAGGTATTCGTTGAGGCGATCGACCAGTCTGTCGACAGGAACCTGACTCGGTTCCAGAAAGTGCGCCGACGCAGAACAGCCGAGGGCAAGGCCGCAGCTTATCGCCAGACTCTGCAGCAATCGCTGGGTATTGCCCACCGTCACGCCCCCACCCCCGCCGCGACCGGCTCCGTCGGCGTCCTCTCCAGGATGTCCTTCACCAGCGCGTCGTGGTTCACGCGGTCGGCCTCGGCTTCGAAGTTCAGGATCACGCGGTGGCGCAGCGCGGGCAGCGCGATGGCCTTGATGTCGCTGTAGGCGACATGGAAGCGCCCGTCGCGCAGCGCGTGGACCTTGGCCGCGAGCAGGAGCGCCTGGGCGCCGCGGGGCGAACTGCCGCAGCGGATGTACTGGTTGACGGCCTTGGTCGCGAACTCGCCCCCGGGGTGGGTGGCCATCGCGAGGCGGGCCGCGAACTGCTTCACATGGGGGGCGACGATGACATTGCGCACGAGCGACTGCATCTCGAGGATGCCCGGCCCGTCGATCTGGGGCGAGACATCGGGGGTCAGCGCGCCGGTGGTGCGGTCGAGGATGGTCATGAGTTCGTCGAGCGTGCCGTAGCCGACCTCGAGCTTGAAGGTGAAGCGGTCGAGTTGCGCTTCGGGGAGGGGGTAGGTGCCTTCCTGCTCGATGGGGTTCTGGGTGGCGAGCACGAGGAAGGGCGCGTTGAGCGCGTGGCGCACGCCGCCCACGGTGACGGACTTCTCCTGCATCGCTTCGAGGAGCGCGGACTGGGTTTTGGGCGTGGCGCGGTTGATCTCGTCGGCGAGGACGATCTGCGCGAAAATCGGCCCCTTCTGGAACTCGAACGATCGTTTGCCGGTGGCGGCGTCCTCGCTCACGATGTTCGCGCCGATGATGTCGGCCGGCATCAGGTCGGGCGTGAACTGGATGCGCGAGAAGGGCAGACTCAGCGTGTCGGCGAGCGTCTTCACGAGGAGCGTCTTGCCCAGCCCGGGGACGCCCTCGAGGAGCACATTGCCCCCGGTGAAGAGCACGGTGAGCACGCCGTCGACGATCTCGCGGTGGCCCACGATGACCTTGCCGATCTCGTCGGAGAGTCGCTGGAAGGTCTGGCGGAACTGCTCGCACCGGGCGCGCACCTCCTCGGGGGTGGCGTCGGGTCGCGTCGTGTTGGTCTGATCGGGCATGGCCATCGTGGTGCTCCGTGGATCGCTCTCTGCTCAGTTCGTGTCGTCGGGGCCCAGGGATCGGTGGTCGGGGTTCTGGCGCGCCTGCTGGGCGCGTTTCTTGGCCTGCATGAGGCGCGACATGCCCCCCTGCTCGGCGTCGTCGGCCCGGGCCTTGGTGGATTGCGCGAGAACCTGCTCGCGCGCGCCGGGGTTGGTGTCGAGGGGGATGAGGTCGTCGTCGTCCGTGGTATTCGCGCGCTTCGCGACCGGGGCAGGCCGCGCCTCGAACTTGGTCGCCGCGGCGGCCGCCGCCTCTTTCGTCGCGATGCGCTCTTTGGCCTTCTCGCGCGCCGTGCGCAGCGCGCCGACGGGCTGCTCGCTGGCCTTCGCCTCTTTGCGCGAGAGTTTCGCCGCCAGCGCGCGGATCGTCTCCAGATCGATGCGCACGCGCCGCACCGCGACATCGGTCAGGAACACCACCAGCGCCAGCAGCGTCAGCGGCAGCCAGATCGAGCGCGCCGAGAACGCGCGGGGCATGCCCTCGCGCGAGAAGAGGTTGTCGGTCTCTGGGTTGCCGCTGAGCACGCGCCCGCCCCCCAGCATCGCCGCGCGCTCGAGCAGCGCGTCGTTGCTCGTGAGTGTCCGCCGTTCGGCGGCGGCGGGCTTGACGATCGCGGCCTGCACCGACCCCCGATCCGCGAGCTGCTCGCGCGAGCCCGGCGCAGCATCGACCGGCGATCCGGTCGTGTCGTAGCGCAGGTTGAGCGTGAACACGCCCTCGCCCGGCGTGGGCGCGCGCCCCTCGTAGCGCCCGGGCGAGGTCATGCGCAGGTCGACCTCGGCGCTCACCCCGTCGGGCGCGACGATGCGCCCCTGGAACCGCGCGAAGTTCAGCGGCTCGCCGCTCGCGTCGAGCGCCTCGACGATGACGCGCGTCGAGTCGCCCTGCTGCTGCGTGACGACATTGAGGTTCGCGCTGCCCGTCGGGCGCATCGCCCATCGCACGTGCTGCTCGACGAACGAGCGATACCCGTCCCACGCGCCCCATGAGGGAGTCCAGCGCGAGGTCCCGTCCGAGGTGAACACCACGACGCGCCCAAGCCCGTGCTGCCACTGCGCCAGCAGCGGGTCGCCCTGGTGCGTCTTCGCGGTGACGAGCGACAGCCCCTCGCGCTCGGTGGTGACGACATAGCCGCGATAGGGGGGCAGCCCCGGGATGCCGCGCAGCGCCTCGGAGATCGCGGTGATCGTCGGGTTCGCCTGCTCTCCCTCCCAGATGAGCGTGCGCAGGGCGGTCTGGACATCGCGCACGAACACCGCCGGCAGCGTCTGCGCCAGGCGCTCGGTCGTGAGCGCGAAGAACCGCCCGCCCCCGGCCTTCGAGAGGTCCTCGAGCAGGCGCACATCCGCGCCCGGCCCGACCGCGATGCCGGTGAGCGTCCCGCCCAACTGCCGGATGCGCAGCGCCGCGCGCCGCCCGTCCTCGGGGTTGCCCATCGTCTGCCCGTCCGAGAGCACGACGATGTGCTTGGACGCCGCGTCCGATTTCTCCAGCTCGATCGCCGCACGCGCCAGCGCGGGGAACATGTTCGTGCCTCCGCCCGGCCCGATGCCCCGGATCGCCCGCGAGATCCCGTCCGGGTCGACATTGGGGCCCAGCGGCACGATTGTCCTGGTCACCGAGTCGAACGCGAGCACCAGCACCTCGTCCGAGCGCGTCAGCGTCTTCACCGCCGCCGCCGCCGCCTCGTTCGCGATGGTCTGCTGCGACACGCTCCCCACCGGGATGCTCATCGACCCCGACGCGTCGAGCACGATCGCCAGCGCGCCCTTGAGCGTCCGCTGCTCCTGCGGCGGGTCGAGCTTCAGCGGCAGCGCGTCGGCCAGGGGAGAGCCGATCCACCCGCCCGCGCCCAGCGCGCCCGGCCCGCCCAGCACGAACAGCCCGCCCCCGATGTCGTGCACGTACGCGCGCAGCTCTTCCTGCTGCTTCAGCGAGAAGCCGTACGCCCCGGTCCCGGCCAGCACGATCGCGTCGTAGGCCGCCAGATCCACCAGCGAGCCGAACGACGCCGGCGTCTGCTCGAGCACCACGCCCATCCCGCCCCGCTCCAGCGCGTCGACGAGCGCGCCGTGCTCGTCGGGCGCATCCGCGAGCACCAGCACGCGACCCTCGCCGCTGACGAAAGTCACCGACTCGGCGGCGTTGTTCTCGGCGATCGCGTCGTCGGCCGGATCGAACGGCTCGAACACCGCGCGGAAGCGCTGTGCCCCCTGCGCCGGCAGCGTCACCGGCACGCTCTCGATGTTCACGCCCTCGCGCAGCGAGACCGCGACCGACACGCCGGGCGAGCCGGGGTCGAGATCGACGGGCGCGTCGCCCGCGAAGAGGGTCAGCAGCCCGCGCGTGGGCGCAGTCGAGGTCATCACGAAGCGCAGGTTCACCGTCTGCCCCTGGCGCGCGTTGGCCGGCGCGATGATCTGATCCACGATCACCTCGCGCCGGATGTCGTAGCGCACCGGCAGCACGTCGACCGTCGCGCCGGCGGCCCGCGCCGCCTCGACAGCCGAGAGCAGCCCGCCCTCGGTCTCGTTGCCGTCGGTGATCAGCACGATCCGCGACGCCGCGTCCTCGGGCAGCACCGCCGTCGCCAGGCGCACCGCCGCCGCCAGGTCCGTCGAGCCCGTGTCGTACTCGTACGAGGGCTCCACGGCGCGCACCTGCGCGCCGGGCAGCGCGCTGACCAGCGGGCGCCCCGCCGTCAGCACGAGCCCGAGCCGGTCGTTCGCGTCGGCGCGCTCCGCGCCCCCGCGGAGATAGGTCGCGGCCCTCGCGGCGCTGCCGGGGGGCATCGAGTCGCTCATGTCCAGCACCGCGACGACCGCGAGATCGTCCACGCGCGTGCGCCAGTGGGGCCTCGCCAGCGCCATCACCAGCGCCGCGATGAGCGCGAGCCGGATGCCCAGCGCGACCCGTCGCAGCCCGGGCGACAGGCCGGCGATCGCGCGCCGGCTCATCCACCACGCGACCAGCCACAACGCCGGCGCGAGCGCGAGCCACCAAGGCGAGTCGAACTGAAAGGGCCCCAGTGTCACGGTGGTCTGCTCGGGACGAGTCCCCCCTGCGCGAACCCTACGCCGGGCCCTTCGAAGACTGATTCGCCCGGAGGGCCCCGCCGGTTCGGCGCGCCAACGCGCAGGCCGCCGACGGGCGGGCTCAGCGTCAGACTACAGCAAAGAGGGGGGCCACGCGAGAGGCCCGGCGCTCACTCGGGGAAGGCGCGACGGAAGATGCGCAGCGTCTCGGGGACCATCTCGGCCGCGCCGTCGAGGTTCACCGTCGACACCAGCCCGGGGACCTTCGCCTTGAACTCCGTCGCGAGATCGCGATGCAGGGGCGCCAGCCCGCGCTCGCCGGCGATCAGGAGGCGCTCCGCGTCGGGAGAGAGCACGAAATCGACGAACCGGGCCCCGGTGGCGCGGTTCGCGCCGCTCTCGACCACGCCGACCACCTGGGGGATCACCATCAGCCCGCTGTGCTGGACCTCCATCGTCCCGGGGACGGGGATCTCGTGGTCCACAGCGACGAAGCGCATCGGGGATCCCTCGCTCGCGTGCATCGCCGCGTTGGCGGAATCGAGCAGACCGGCGCCCGCCTCGCGGCGCGCGACCGCCCTGGCGACCTCCGCGTCGTCGGGCAGCACGCGCATCTCCTGGCGCCGACTCTGGAAGCACCATGTCTGGAAGTGGGGGGTCCCCCACAGCGAGTGGACCATCGCAAGGTGCGCGATCGAATCGCTCGTCTCCGGGCGACCGATCACGAACATGCCGTAGGAGAACACCGGCGACGACGCGTGCCGGAACTGCCAGCGACCCTCGGAGAACTCGTCCTTGGGGGCTTCGAGCACATCGGCCGAGTTGATCGCGAAGCCGCCCAGACTGGCCGCGAACCCGTGCCAGCGCGACTCGCGACCGATCCACTGCGCGTCGCGCGCCCGGGCGGTCGCCGTGTCGTGACGGGCCAGCACGCCCTCGTGCGCCAGCGCGATGGCGCGCAACGGCTCGCTCGACCAGATCGCGTCGGCCTTTGCCGCCTTCACGCGGGCCGCGAGGGGCTCAACCGAGGTCGGGTCGTGCGCGACCACGCGCACCTTCACGCCCGCCCGGCGCTCGAACGCCTCGATCACCGGACGCGCGAGCCGCTCGTCCGCCGCCAGATACACCACGAGCCCATCATCGCTCGACGCCAGCGCGACCGACTCGGGCGACGCCCCGGTCAGCGCGACAGACGCGAGAAGGGCGGCAATCCCGAGCACGATTCGGCGGCGAGGTAGCGACAAGGCGGGTCTCCACTGAGGCGTTCGGCCATTCATCGGCCCGGGGCGTCATCGACCCCAGCGCGGCACGAACTATCGGCGATTCTCGGACGCGAGAGTAGCCCCCTCACGCCGCGAACGCTTCCGATGCGCGAACCCCCGCTCAGTTCCCGGCGCCCGCGCTGCCCTGCGCCGCGTCCCCGGGGGCCGGCGCGGGGGCCGGGGCGGGGGTCGGGGCAGGCGCCGGCGCGCCCGAGACGGCGCTCTTCAGGCGACCGAAGTACCGCTTGACGGCGTCGTGGTGCTCGCGCGGCACGCGCCGGTCGTCGATGGCTTCCGCCGCCGCCGATTCCGCCGCCACCGCGACCGCTTCGAACGACGCGCGCGACTCGCCCCGGATCTGCACGCCCTCGATGAAGGTCCGCGCGATCACCGGGCCGTCCTTGCCCTGCCCGGCCGCCTGCTCGAGCTTGGTCGTGAAGGTCTTGTCGTGCTGCTCGGGATCACCGATGCGATGCCCCACCCCGGCGCCGCCCCCGGGACGCTTCGCCATCTTCCCGTGGGGGCACATCCCGTTCGTGCAGTTCCCCTCCGCGTCGCACGAGCCGCCGCACTCCTCGCACTGCTCGAGCATCTTCTGCAACTCGTCGAGCGCGCCCTGCTTCGCGAGCGCGTCGAGCTGCGCCAGCGCCTCGCCGAGGGCCTCCCGGTTCGCGGCGCCGTTGCCCTGCTGCCCGGCGAGCCCGCCCATCATCCCCGCGAGCCCGTCCATGCCGCCCATGGTCATGTTCTCGCACATGCCCTGCAGCTGGTCCTGCGACAGGCGCGTCGCTTCGAGCATCTTCTGGAGTTGTTCGAGTTGTTCCCTGGTCAGCCCGGCGCCGTCCTTCTTCAGCATCTCGTCGAGCGCCGCCAGGTCCTTCGCGAGGTCGGGGTCCAGCCCGGCCTTCTCGAGCGCCTCGGCCAGCTCCTGCGCGTCCTTCGCGAGCCGCTCGAGTTGCTTCGCCAGGTCCTCCATCTGCTTCTGGGCGGCGGCCATCTCCTCGGGGGACATCTGCCCGGCGTCCATCTTCGCCTGCATCTGGTCGAGCGCGCGCTGCGCCGCCTGGAAGTCGCCGCGCTGCAGCGCCTCGATCATCTCGTTCATCGGCCCCGGGCCCGGCTGGCGCAGCTCCGCCATGCGGTTTTTCATCTGCTCCAGACTCATCGCCTGCGGCGTGTTCTGCAGCTCGGCCAGCTTCTCCGCCACGCTCGACAGACGCCGGATCGACGCGCGACGCACCTCGTCGGGCGTCTTGGGCGTCGGACGCTCCGAATGAGCGCCGTCCTCGGGGATCAGGTCCTCGCGACCGAGCTGGCGCAGCGCCGCCTCGACCTTGCGCTCCGCTTCGCGAGACTCGGTCACGGCGCTCACGAGCTCGACCTCGCGCTGCTGCTCGGCCTGCCTGGCCGCCAGCGCGCCCATCAGGTCCCACTGCGGCAGCAGGAACCACGCCAGCGCGAACACGCCCAGCGGCGCAACCGGCGACCACCACGAACGCGGCGCACGCACCGGCAGCGCGCGGTCCAGACGGACCGTCTTCGCGCGCTCGTCCGCCGCTTCGACCGCCGAGCGGCTCCACGCGTCGTCGCGACCCGCGACGCACAGCGCCGTCGAGAGCGACTCACGCAGGCCGGCGGCCTCGTCGACCACACGCGCCACGCCCTGCTTGTCGGGCCGGCGCAGCGTCGCCGACGCCAGCGCATACACCAGCACGCCCGCCGCCGTCGCCGCCCACGCGACTGACCAGTCAACCGTGAACGCGAACACGCGCTGCGCCGCCAGCAGCAACGCGAGCGCCGCGCACGCTACCGTCGCGCCCCACACGAGCGACGCCAGAAGGCGCGTCGTGAACAGGCGCCACGCGGCCCCTCGCAGCACGGTTTCAATCTCGCGCATGGCCCGTCCCTCCGGCGTCAGCACGCCCTGGACGCGCCCTCCCCGACACGGGGCGAGCGCTCCCTTCCCGATAGTAAACGGCCCGAACCCTTCGCGGGTTCCAATCGGCCCGGGCCTGTTCGGACTGTGTTCGCGCCGGCGGGCGCGATCAGCGCGTGCCGCGGGTCAGCGCGACATCCGCGACCACGTCGATCGGCACGATCGTTTCGGCGATCGCCCCCGTCACGCGGTCCGTGACGGTGATCTTCAGCCGGTACGACCCGACGGTGAGCGTCTGGGGAAGCTCGATGACCTCGGAGAGGAAGAAGTCGCGCCGCCGGTTGCGCGAGACATCGGTGATGTCGCTCGCCGGGCGACGCCAGGCCAGCAGCCCGTCGGCGTCGTGGTAGAGCGACAGCTCGCGCGACAGCTCGACCGAGAAGGCCGGCTCGCCCGCGACGTCGAGCGTCTGGCGCGCGCCGAAGCCGTCGACCTCGACGTACAGCCCGAGCCGGTGGCGCGCGTTCGCGAGCAGGGCCCGGTTCTGGATCGGCGTGAACTGCCCGAACCCGTCGACGCGCGAGCACAGCGCGACGCGCGGCAGTTCGAGCGTCGCGAACTCGCGCGCCTGCTCGCTCGCGACGCGCAGCGCGCGCAGGATCGAGGTCGCCGAGTCGTGTTCCTCCAGCGTGCGACCCGCGTAGCGCAGCATGTCGCGCCACAGGGCCAGCGCGTCGCGCTCGCGCGTGGTCAGCAGCGATGCCGCCGCCGGGTTGTCGAACGCGCCGGGGCGGATCAGCTCCAGCGCAGCCAGCGAGGCCAGCGTGCGAAGGGGCTGCTCTCCGGCGTCGGCACGCTCGCGCAGGCGCGTCGCAAGCTCCAGCGTCAGGCGCTCGATCCGCTGGTCCAGCGTCGGCTCGGGCTCCAGCGACGGGACGCTGATCTCCATCTCTTCGGCCTCGTCCTCCGCGATCGCGACCCCGGCGTTCACCGAGGGCGGCGGCGCGTCGTCGATCACCGGGTCGACCGGCGCACGCGTGATCGTCCGCGCGGTCTCGTCGTTGAAAAGCTCCGCGTCGCGGCGCGACTGCGCCTCGCGCGAGCCCTGCTCGAACCACTGCTCCAGCATCGACGCGTCTTCCGCGAGCTGGGCCTCCAGGTCGTCGTCGGGCGGCGCGCCCTCGCGCGAAGGCGTCGCGACCGTGGGGCTCTCGAGATCGCCCCCGCCCGACGCGCAGCCCACCAGGGACAGCGTCAGCCCGGCGCACAGCGCCAGAGCGCCCACGCGCGTCAGGGTCGTCCGGTCAGCGTCGATTCCGAGCAGTCTCGTCACGGGCACACCTCGTCGTCGGGGCGCGGCGGAACGCGCGCGCCGTGGTCTCCTCGCATCATCGGCAGAAAACGCCCGGAAATCCCAGACGCAGCGCAGAAATCGACCCCGCCCGCCCGGCTCACGCCCCGGCGCGCGCCCCCGAACTCGCGATGCGCACCGCCATCACCTCGCAGCCGATCTCCGGGTCCGTCAGGCCCGTCTTGCTCCGCCTGTCCACCTCGACCACCGCCGACAGCAGCGCCGCGAGACGCTCCGGGCCCGCCCGGCGCGCCAGGGGCACGAACGCGTCGCCGTCCTTCCAGAACCCGGCGCGCTTCGTCGCCGGCATCGCCGGCACGCCCTGCTCCATCAGGCACGCCAGCGAGTGCAGCTTCTTCACCAGGTCCACGCACGCGAAGGCCACCAGCGTCTCTGGGTGGCGCGCGATCCGGATCGCGTCCCGGACAGCCCCCAGCGCCACCGACGCGTCCCCGGTCGCGATCGCCGACTGGATCGACCACACCTCGTCCTCGCGCGTGCGCCCCACCAGCTCGTGCACCAGCGCCAGCGTGATCCGAGGCGTGGCGTCGTCCCCGCTCGCCGCCGACGCCAGCTTCGCGATCTCCGTGTCGATCCGCCCCAGGTCCGCGCCCACGCGCTCCACGAGCGCCACCGCCGCGTCGCGATCGAGCTCCGCCCTGTGACGCTTCTGCGCGCGGAAATACGCCCACTTCGCCGCGTCAGCCGCCGTGGGGGGCTCGCACTTGATGATCACGCCCACCTTCTCGATGAGTTTGTCGAGGTTGCCCCGGTTCCACTTCCCGGCCTTCAGCGCCAGCGTCGAGTGCTCGGCCGGCGCCGCGGCGTAGCGCTCCATCAGGGGGCGGTTGTCGCCCGCCACCAGCTTGTCCGCGTTCTCGACGACCACCAGCTTCTGGCGCTGCATCAGGTCGAACGAGCGGCACTCGTCCAGCACGTCCGCGATCTGCGCCGACTGCGCGTCGAAGCCGAACACATCCACCCCGTCGGGCCCGTGGGCGGCCTGCAGCGCCTCACGCAGCTGGCGCACCCGCTCGCCCTGCAGGAAGGGGTCGGAGCCGTGGTACACCGCGATGCGCGTGTGGGCGCCCACCTCGGAAGACGCTGGTTTGGACGCGGCGCGGGCCATGACGCAAGCGTATCAGCCCCCGGCCACCCGTGGGCGAAAAAACAGGCCGCGTCGGATGCTCTCCGACGCGGCCGGTGTTTCGTGAGAGAGGGGTCGCTGGCCGATCAGGCGGCGCGACGGGCCCAGGTGCGCGAGCGGGTCGTGCGCGACGCGCCGAAGCGGGTCGAGCCGACGAGGCGCAGGTTCGGGCTCGTGGTCTTGCGGGCGGTCGAGCGCTTCGCGCTGGTGCGCTTGGCGGCCGGGCGCGACGACTTGGTGGTCGTGGTGCGCTTCGTCGCGCTGGTGCGCGGGGCGCTCTTGCGAGCGGTCGTGCGCTTGGCGGTCGAGCGCTTCGCGGTGCTGCGCTTCGCGGTCGTGCGCTTGGCGGTCTTCCGGGCGGTGCTCTTGCGGGCGCCGGTCTTGGAGGCCGTCTTGCGGGCGGGCTTGCGGGTGCTCTTCTTGGCGGTCGAGCGCTTCGCGGTGCTGCGCTTGGCGGTGGAGCGCTTCGCGGTCTTGCGAGCGGTGCTGCGCTTGGCGGTCTTCTTGGCGGTGTTCTTGCGGGCGCCGGTCTTCGAAGCGGTCTTGCGCTTGGTGGTCTTGCGGGCGGTCGATTTGCGGGTCGAGCGGGTCTTGGACGATCTGCGAGAAGTCGTGGGCATGGGATGCTCCGTGTCTGGGTGAGGGGCCGGCTGCATATTCAGTGCGCAGCGACAGCCACAATGCGGTGCCCTCGGCCCGTCTGTGCTCGGGTCGAGTTGGGGGCGCCGGCCTACTCACCGCCGAATAACGCCCGTCCGACGATGCCCATCGGCTTGTCCCAGGTCCAACATAAATCGCTGAAGCGCCGCGCACGAATTTTCTTCACTTTCTGCTCATGTTCGACCCCGTCGCTCCCCCGGCGCCGCCCTCTGCGCGCCCGCCGCGCCGAACAACATACAGTTCCCGCCCTGTCCGCCCGATTGCCCCGAGATCACGACGCGAGCCGTGCGCCTTCACCCCTCTGAAACACCCGTGAACGACAGCGACCAGCACCATCACGACGACCCGGCGCACTCGTGGACGCCAGAGTCGTGGCGCAACGCGCCCGCCCCCGCCGGCCCCCGCTACGACGACGAGCGCGCGTTCGACGCAGCCGTCGAGACGCTGCGCCGCCTGCCGCCTCTGGTCACCTCGTGGGAGATCGAGCGCCTCAAGAGCGAGCTCGCTCAGGCCCAGCAGGGCCGGAGATTCGTTCTTATGGGGGGCGACTGCGCCGAGACCTTCGCCGACTGCACCCCCTCGGTCATCACCAACAAGCTCAAGATCCTCCTGCAGATGTCCCTCGTCCTCGTCCACGGCGGCAAGAAGCCCGTCGTCCGCATCGGGCGCATCGCGGGCCAGTACGCCAAGCCGCGCAGCAGTCTCACCGAGACCCGCATGACCCCGGCAGGGTCCGAAACGCTCCCGAGCTACTTCGGCGACCTCATCAACCACGCGGCCTTCACGGAGAACGACCGGCGCCCCGACCCGGCGCTCCTCGTCGCCGGCTACCAGCACGCCGCCCTCACCCTCAACTTCATCCGCTCCCTCGTCGACGGCGGCTTCGCCGACGCCCACCACCCGGAATACTGGGACCTTTCCTTCTTCTCGCACGCCGCCCTCACCCCCGAGCTGCGCACGAAGTATGTCAAGATGCGCGACGACCTCGCCAACGCCCTCCGCTTCATGGAGGCCATCGGCGAGAACAGCGTCCACGAGTTGTCGCGCGTCGAGTTCTTCACCAGCCACGAGGGGCTCCACCTGCCCTACGAGAGCGCACAGACCCGGCGCGTGCCCCGGCGCGAGGGCTACTACGACCTCTCCACCCACATGCCCTGGATCGGCGAACGCACCCGCGCCCTCGACGGCGCCCACATCGAGTTCTTCCGCGGCATCGCCAACCCCGTGGGGGTGAAGGTCGGCCCCAAGACGACGCCCGACGAGGTGCTGGCGCTCGCCCGCGCCCTCAACCCGCGCAACGAGCCGGGGCGCCTCGCGTTCATCGCGCGCATGGGCGCGTCGCGCATCGCCGGCGCGCTGCCCGGCCTGCTCGCCGCGGTCCGCGACGCGGGCGTGAGCGCGCTGTGGCTCTGCGACCCCATGCACGCGAACACCATGACCACCGCCAGCGGCGTGAAGACCCGCTCGTTCGACGACATCTGCGCCGAACTCGACCAGTCCTTCGACCTGCACCACGGCGCGGGCGTCCCCCTGGCCGGCGTCCACTTCGAACTCACCGGCGACGATGTCACCGAGTGCGTCGGCGGCGCCGGCGGCATGACCGAAGCCGACCTCACGCGCAACTACGCGTCCCCCTGCGACCCGCGCCTCAACTACCACCAGGCGATGGAGTTGGCGTTCCGGATCGCGGAGCGGATGGGGCGGGGGTGAGGGCGGTCGCCTCGCACACGGCACGCCGCCCGCGCGTCGTCATGGCTGCGGCTGCTCACCCGGGATCGCGAGCGGGTCGGGGCGCACGCCCGTGATGTACGCGGGGATCTCGGGCCTGACAAACGAGAGATCGCGTTCGGACTCGTTGAGGTGCGTCGCGCCGGGCGGGGCGAGCAGGCGATAGGTCTTGCCGTCGGAGTTGATCTCGTACTCGAACGGTTCGTCGCTGACGGGGTCGAGGGTCTGGTCGCGCGTCATGGCTTCCTCGAGCGTGGCGGGCAGGCGCCCGTGCGTTCGCCGGAAGCGTTCGAGGCGCAGGTTCGCGAGCGTGGCGGCGTGGTATGTCTCGACGCTCCACATCCGGCGGGCCAGCATCGGGAAGCCCGGCGCCATCCAGTGCTCCACCACCGGCGGCGGGAAGGCGTGGGGATCGTGTTTCTCGAAGTAGTCGTCGAACGCCGGGCCCTCGCCGCGGCTGGCCGGGGGGAGGCGCATCCACGCTTCCGTCGCGGCACGGAATCGCTCGACGCGCGCGCGGAAGTCGTCAAACCCGGGCTGCAGCACCGCCGCGACGGAGATGGCGCGCCCCGTGTATCGCGCGTGCGCGATGTCGAGGATCACGAGCGTCTCGCCCTCGAACAGCCGCTGGGCGTCGGGGTCGAAGCGCGGCGGGGTCTCCATCTCGCGGATCAGCGCCTCGACGGCGCGCAGGTCGGCGTTGGGGTTTCGCGCGGCGCGGACCGCCTCCACACCGGCGAGAATCTCGATGTGCGTGCCGGTGATCGATGTGGAGGAGTGCGGCACGCCCCCCAGGTGCCCCGCGATCGCGCGCGACACGCGCAGGCGCGAGAGTGTCTCGTCCCAGTCGGCGCGTTCCGCCGCGTCCGCGATCGCGAAGGTGTTGATATCCGCGAGGCGCCACACCGCCGACACGGTCTCTATCCATGGGTTGCCGTAGTGCAGGGCCTCGAGCATGCCCGGTTGTGGGTCGCCACGACGCTCGTCGAGCGGGCGCAGACGCGGCATGCCAACGAGGGGCGAGAGCGCGTCGAGCATGGGCAGGGCGCCTGTGAGCGCCGCTCTCGCGCTCGCGTGCGTCGGGTCGTCCCAGCCGGTGTACGCCAGCATCTGCGTCGCGTGCCGGAGGTGCTTGATGATCTCGTCGCCGGTCTGGCCGGGGGCGCCGAGTTGGAGGAGGGGGCTGGACGCGTCGCTCAGGAACGACTCGTAGAAGCGGAGCGCGTCGTCGCCGCCCGGGTGGCGCTCGTCCATCAACGCGAGAAACAACGCGTACCGGTCGGGCTGGTCGCGAGGCGCGCGCACCTTCGCGTACGCGAACACAGCAACGCTCACGACGATCAGCAGCCCTAACGCCGCCGATGCGCCCAGCGCGAGCAGCACCACGCGGCGCGCGTTGAGTGCTTTGAGCGTAGGGGGAGGTGTGGTCATCGCTGCGGTCTAATCGCTCGCCGGGGCCCCGGGCTGCGGCTCGTCGTCGTCCCATTTGAACTTCGGCATGATCGCCGGGCCCGGGTCGCGGGTGAGGAGCCGTAATTGGATCCGCCGGTAGGGCATCCCCTCGGGCCCGGAGAGTTGGTAGGGCCACCAGGCAGAGGGCGTGGGGTCGTACTCCAGCGTCATCCCCGGGCCGATCTGCGCGAGCGCCGTGTCGGGCAACGCCTCGTCGAGCGTGTCGGGCCAGCGCCCGTGCTCGCGATGGAAGCGCTCGATATGCAGCCCCACGAGCGCGGCGCGACGGTTCATCGCGAGGAAGTCCCAGTCGTCGATCAGGATCTGGCACGCGGTCAGCGGCAGGTCGAGCCCCTCGGGGATCTCGTGCGCGACCGGCGTGCGCTCGTGGCGGGGCTTCTCGAACTCGGCGTAGGTCTGGCGCAGCGCGCGGCGCAGTTGTTTCGTGACCTTGCGCGCGCGCGGCGCTTCCCACGCGTCCGCCCAGGTCTCGCGGTCGGTCAGGATGAACTCTGGCGTGTAGATGTACACGATCCCGGGCACGAGCAGCGATTGTTCTTTGAGCAGGTGCGTGATGGCGCCGGGCGGGTCGAGGTCTTCGAGGAAGGCGATCAGGCGGTCGACCTCGGCGGCGTCGGCTTGGAACTCGTGCGCGAGACGCCAGACCCACAGGTGGACCTCGGATTCCTGATTGAGCGAGAGCGTTCCGAGAATGCCGCGGTTCATCCGGAGGTGATGCGTGAAGGCGATGAGCGAACCGAGGCGTCGGCGCACCGTGTCCCACTCGCCCCGCGACGCGTGGTCGCGCATCGACGCCATCGCGATCGTCTGGATTCGCAGCAGCGCGGCGGCCGGCCCGAACATGGCGAAAGAGGAGTAGGGCTTCGTGACGCCCGGGATGCGCGTGCCGTGGAGCTCGTCACCCTCGGTGTGGATCGGGAAGCGGCAGGCCGGGCGCGCGGCGGCCTCGTCGAACAAGGCGAGGAGTCGCTGGGAATCGGCGAGCACTTCGCGGAGCGGCTCGAAACTTGGGTCGCTCCACTCGCCGCCTGCGAAGTTGATGCGGTGCGTATTCATCAACCCTTCGGTGCGCTGGTAGAGATCGCCGGCGCGCTGCTGCCATCTGGGCTCGAGATCGAGGATGGCGTACTCCTCGAGGATGATCTGGCGGTAGAGGGGCCAGGCGTCGTCTCCCGGGGGGACGGCCTCGTCCTGCAGTCGCAGGAGGGCGGCCACGGCGTCGGGCTCCTCGGGGATGCCGAAGCGCCATTCGAGGTATCCCCACCCGGCGCCGGCGAGGAGGGCGAGGGTGACGACGCCGGCGCCGAGCCATTTCAGGGCGCGGACGACGAACCTCCCCGGTTTGTCTTTGGATGTTGCCATGGTTTCTACAAATAGCAGGGTTGTCCGGGGAATGGAAGGGGAAAGTGCGCTGCAGTCATCTCCGCCCCTCACCCCAGCCCTCTCCCCGCAAGCGGGGCGAGGGGGCGGGATTCGCGGCGGCGCCCACGCCACCCCATCTCCCCGCTCCCTATTCCCTGCTCCCTCCTCCCTCTCCCGCGATAGCCCCTCGCCCGGCACGGGGCTATGCTCCTCGCCCTGTTCGAACTCTCGGTCCCCGTCGCGGCGTCGGCGTGGGTCGGGAACGGGCGGGCGACGCATCCATCCATTCACTCGGCGGCGACGGCCCCTGCCGCGCCCCCCCTTTAGAAGAGGACACGCGATGGCTTCCACCGGCGTGGTCACCCAGGTCATCGGTTCGACCTTCGACGCGCAGTTCCCCGAGGACGACATCCCGTCGATCTATAACGCGGTCCAGATCGAGGGCGAAACCAAGGCGGGCGCGATCAACCTCTTCGGCGAGGTCGCGCAGCACCTCGGCGGCGGGCGCGTCCGCGCCGTCGCGCTGGGCTCGACCGACGGCGTCTCCCGCGGCATGGCCTGCCGCGACACCGGCGACTCCGTCCAGGTCCCCGTCGGCGAGAACGTCCTCGGTCGCGTGTTCAACCTGCTGGGCGAGCCCATCGACAAGCGCGGGCCCGTTTCCACGCCCCACAAGCGATCGATCCACCGCGGCGCGCCGCCCCTCGAGCAGCTCAACCCGCGCACCGAGATCCTCGTCACCGGCATCAAGGTCATCGACCTCCTCTGCCCCTTCGTCCGAGGCGGCAAGATCGGCCTCTTCGGCGGCGCGGGCGTCGGCAAGACCGTCATCATCCAGGAGATGATCGCGCGCGTCGCCCGCGAGTTCGGCGGCTACTCCGTGTTCTGCGGCGTCGGCGAGCGCACCCGCGAGGGCAACGACCTCTGGCTGGAAATGCAGCACGCCGAGTACACCGACGAGAACGGCAAGACCGCCCATGTCATCGACAAGGTGGCCATGGTGTTCGGCCAGATGAACGAGCCCCCGGGCTCTCGTCTGCGCGTCGCGCTCTCGGGCCTCACCATGGCCGAGGAGTTCCGCGACGAGTCCGGCAAGGAAACCATGATCTTCGTCGACAACATCTTCCGCTTCACGCAGGCGGGCTCCGAGGTGTCGGCGCTGCTGGGGCGCATGCCCAGCGCCGTCGGTTACCAGCCCACCCTGTCGACGGAAATGGGCGAACTCCAGGAGCGCATCACCTCCACCAGCCGCGGCGCGATCACCTCGGTGCAGGCCATCTATGTGCCGGCCGACGACCTCACCGACCCGGCGCCGGCCACGGCGTTCAGCCACCTCGACGCGTTCGTCGTGCTGGCCCGCGGCATCGCCGAGAAGGGCATCTTCCCGGCGGTCGACCCCCTCGCGTCCACCTCGCGAATCCTCGACCCCGGCATCATCGGCGAGCGCCACTACAAGGTCGCCCGGCGCGTGCAGCAGATCCTGCAACGCTACAAGGACCTCCAGGACATCATCGCCATCCTCGGCGTCGATGAACTCAGCGAGGACGACAAGCTCACCGTCTCTCGCGCCCGCAAGATCGAGCGCTTCCTTTCCCAGCCCTTCTACGTCGCCGAAGTCTTCACCGGCTTCCCCGGCGTCTACACCTCGCTCGACGCGATGATCGACTCCTTCGAGCGCCTGGTCGCCGGCGAGGGCGACGACCTCCCCGAAGGCGCCTTCATGTACGTCGGCACCCTCGACGATGCGAAGGCCAAGGCCGAGCGCATGGCGAAGGGCTGATCGAAGAAGGCAGCAGGGAAGAGGCAGCAGGCAGCAGGAAAGAGATTTACAGCCCCCGCGATGAGCGGGGGTTTTTTCTATCCGGAAGTGCGCATTTGTTGAGCGTGCTCTCAGGAGTCAACCGTTGCGTTCGCACGCGATACGCTTCCCCGAAAGGAGCGTGCCACCATGGCGGCGCAGAAGACCCCGAAGGAACTCAAGGCGGCGCCTCGGCGGGCGCTGCGGTACGACTCCCTCGACGACCTCTCGCGCGACCTCGACGCCATCGAGGCCGGGCATCGCGCCGGCACGCTCGTCACCAGCGGCAACTGGACGCCCGGCGAGAACCTGCACCACTGCGCCAAGACCTGGCTGCTCTCGATCGACGGCTTCCCGCCCGACGCGAAGCCGCCCGCCATCGTGAAGTTTGTCGTCAAGACCTTCTTCAAGAAGATGGCGGTGTCGGGCAAGCCGGCGCCCATCGGGATCAAGTTCCCCAAGGGACTGGAAGACGCGTTCGGCCCGAAGATCGGCGCGTCGTTCGACGAGGGAATGAGCGCGATGCGCGCGGCGGTGGGGCGCGTCCGTTCGGGCGAGCGGTTCACCCACGCCAGCCCGCTCTTCGGCCCGCTGACGCACGACGAGTGGCTGCGACTGCAACTCGGGCACTGCTCGATGCACCTCAGCTTCCTGCACCCGGAGGGGTTGCCTCGCTGATCAGAGCCCCGGGCGGGAGCACGGGGCCAGCGACGCGGCGCGCACGGCGATGCCGATCACGCACGCGTCCCCGTGAGAGGCCTGCGAAACAACGATCAATGGACTCCGACGGTTCGAGCCCCGTGATGCCGCCCGGGGCTCTGAATCAGCTCAGCGCCAGCCAGAGCATTGTCACGAGGAAGCCGTTGTGCAGCGCGTGCGCCGTGATGGGCGCGATCAGCGAGCCGCGCCACTCGCGCAGCAGCGCGAACGAGACGCCCAGCGACATCAGCGCCGGGACGGCGGCGAAGCCCTGGGGGTGGATCACCGCGAAGACGAACCCCGTCAGCAGCGACGCGAGGATCACGCCCCGGGCGCCGCGCAGGTGGTGGTAGAACGCGCCGCGGAACACGGTCTCTTCGGCGAGCGGCGCCCAGATCGCGGCCAGCGCGAGCAGCACGACGAGCGTGACGACCGATCCGCCGGCGAGCTGGTCCATGATGGGGTGGCTCATGGGCGAACCATCGGGGTCGCCCCCGAGCATGGACTGGACCTGCGAGATCACGAGACTGAGCACGAGCGTGCACAGGACGCCCGTGATGAAGATGGGCAGGCATGCGAGATACCCGACGACGCCCGCGCCGACCTCGCGAACGACGCCGCGACCGCTCGTCCAGCCCAGCGCGAAGCGGTGGTGCGTCCAGGGCTGCCCGCGCAGGAGCGGCCAGAAGGGCACGAGCAGCAGCAGCCAGACCAGCGCGAAGGACAGGTCCGCGCCGGTGAGGCGCTGGAGCGCGCCCGCGCTGAGACTGATGACGATGAACCCCATGAGAAAGAGCGCGAGCGTCTCGAGGTACACGCTGCCCCCCGGCGACGCCGGCGCGTACGCGCGACGGAATCCCCGGGTCATGATCCTGACGAGGGCGATGATGAAGAGCACGAACCCGGCGAGGAGCGCGAGCACGCCCACGCTGAACGCGCTCACGAGCGTGACAAGGGTGCGCGCTCCGTCGGAGAGCACCGACGAGCGCGCGGGCTCCGCATCGGGCAGGTTCCAGGCGAAGGCGACGTCGGCGAACCACGCGTGGTGATCGCGCAGCGCCTCGCGCTGCTGGGGGGTCAGGGGCGCATCGGCGGCGGAGTCGGACGAATAGATCGCGCGCAGCGCCGCGATGTCGGCGCGCAGCAGGGGCAGTCGCTTGAGGTTGACCTCGTCGCGCCGGCGCTCGCGCTCGGTCGCGTCGGTCTCGGGCAGCGCGGCGCGCAGGATGATGTCCCGGTCGATCTCGTCGGCGGCGATCGACGCGTTGTCGAGGCGCGAGAGGGCCTCGTCCGCGCCGAGGATCTCGCCGGCGATGATCGCGGCCCGAAGCCGGTCGCGCACCGACGACTTCGCCAGCTCGTCCAGCTGCGACACGACGCCGACGCCGTTGGGCCCGACGGGCTGCCCGCCCGTGACGCTGAGCCAGCGCACGCCCATCGCCATGCGCCCCATCAGGAGCACCTGCAGGTCGGGCTCTGGCACCGTTTCGACCACCGACGCCGTCGCGGCGCTCTGCTCTGCCCCCAGGCGCTGCATCGCGACCACGCCCACGATGAGCGCGAGGGCGGCCAGCGTCGCGACGAGTCGCGACAGCCCGGTGCCGGGGTCGCGAGGGACGCCCAGGGGTTTGGTCGCGTCGAAGCCGGCCAGGGGCGACTCGGGCTGGGCGGTTGGGTGCTGGAAAGGGGTCGGGCGCTCGTGGTCGGTGGGCATCGCTCCTATCTTCGGCGTTCGGGGGCCGGTTGTCGCCAGCGCCGGGGCGAGATGCTCCGGGCGTTGACATCCGGGGGCTGGGGTCTACTCTTCCCGGTTCGCCTGGCGGGCCCCCTGAGGGGAGGTCTGTCGGTGGGGCGGACGACATCCAAAACCAACCGCTCGTGTCGAGCCGCCCTCTGCGAAGAGGGACAGGGCGACGGGCCGAGGCGGGCAGGCGTGTGACGCCTGTTCAGGCCGCCTCAGATCGCGGTTCATGCGGCACGACGCCGGTGAACAGGCGAGACGAATTGTGCTCTCGCGCTCGGGGCTGATCCCGGCGCCCGAACCTATTTGACCGCAGGAAGGCAGACGCGATGCGTCAGACCACATTCATCACGAACAAGGACCAGCTCACCGCGGGCTGGCACATCGTCGACGCCGACGGGCAGCGCCTCGGGCGCATGGCCTCCAGCGTCGCGACCGTCCTCATGGGCAAGCACAAGCCGTCCTACACCGCGCACGTGGACACGGGCGACTTCGTCGTCATCGTGAACGCCGACAAGGTGGAGATGACCGGGCGCAAGGGCGAGCAGCGTCTCAAGATGCGCTACAGCCGCTACCCCGGCGGGCTGAAGGCCGAGACCTACAACCAGGTCCGCGACCGTCGCCCCGAGCTGCTCGTCGAGGACGCCGTCCGACGCATGCTCCCCAAGGGCATCCTCGGGCGTCAGATGCTCAAGAAGCTCAAGATCTACAAGGGCGCCGAGCACCCCCACCAGGCGCAGCAGCCCCAGCCCCTCGAGGTCTGATTCTCTTCCACCGGTTCCACGCCACCGAACGAACACTCTCGCGATGGGCGCCTTCGAGAACGCCGCCTCTCGCTTCTCCCGCAGGATGACAACGCATCATGGCTGACTTTCAGATGAACTCGGGTGAACTGGGCGGCTCGCTTGGCTCCACCGCCGCGGCCGCTGCCCTCGCCGCCGCCAGCGGCACGCCCGTCGTTGAGGCCCGCCCCGCCCGTCAGGCCCAGGAGCCCGACGCGCAGGGATGGTGGCACGGCACCGGGCGTCGCAAGACCGCCACCGCTCGCGCTCGCATCAAGCCCGGCACCGGCACCATCGAGATCATCGTCTCGCGCAAGAAGGCCCGCCCGGTCGAAGAGATGTTCTCCGAAGAGCGCGATCGCAACGACATCGTCGCCCCGCTCAAGATCACCGGCACGCAGTCCAAGATGGACGTGAAGCTCCGCCTCGCCGGCGGCGGCTACATGGGCCAGGCCCAGGCCGCCCGCCTCGCCATCGCCCGCGCGCTCGTCGCCTACGACCCCAGCACCTTCGAGGCGCTCCGCGACGAGGGCTTCCTCACCCGCGACGCACGCAAGGTCGAGCGTAAGAAGTACGGCCAGGCCGGCGCCCGTCGTCGCTTCCAGTTCTCGAAGCGCTGATCGACAACCCCGCATCCACGCATTCACCGACCGCCCTCGCAACGAGGGCGGTTTTCTTTTTGAATAGGGAGCAGGGAGCAGGGAGTGGGGAGCAGGAAGAGAAAGTGAAGACGGGTGGCGTGGCACGGCGTCGCCGTGCCACGCCACCCCCACCCTCTCTCCCCTCCGCGTCCTCTGCGTCCTCCGCGTTGAAATCTCTCTTCCGTCAAAACGCAACAGGCCGCGCGTTCACGAAGAACACGCGGCCTGTCAAAGTGTCATCGGTGCGCCCCGAAGAGCGCGAGGGCGATTAGTCGAACGCCTTCTTGGTGTTCTCGCTGGCTTCCTGCAGGTCCTTGCCGGCGCCGTCGACGGCGTTGCACCCGGTGAACGCGACAGCGAACAGGGCGAGGGCGAACGAGACGCAGCAAAGTTTCATGATTCGTGCAGACATGGGAAAGTCTCCGTTGTGGTTGAACAACGAACTATCCCGCGCGCAGATGAAGCAAACCCCGAACCGCCGGTGAATTACTCTTCATCCACCTTGCCGACCTGCCACTCTTCGAGGTCGATGGGCGCCTGACGACCGAAGATGGTGACCAGGACGCGCACGGTTCCCTTCTCGGGGAAGACCTCGTCGACGGTGCCCTCGTAGTTCTCGAAGGGCCCTTCCTTGATCATCACGTGGTCGCCCTTGTTCCAGGCCATCTTGACGACCGGGAGCTCTTCGGGCTTGCGCGAGTCGAGGAGCATCTTCTCGATCTCGTGGGACTGCATGGGGACCGGGCGCCCCGAGGTGCCGACGAAGTCGCCCACGCCGGTGGTCTCTTTGATCAGGAAGAACACATCCTGGGGGATGCGCCCGTCGTCCTCGAGCTGCATCTCGACGAAGATGTAGCCCGGGTAGAGCTTGGTCTCGGTGATGCGCTGCTTGCCGCCCTTGATGGTCTTGGTCTTCTCTGTGGGCACGAGGATGCGCCCGACGAGGTGGGTCATGCCCTCGATCTGCACCTTGCGGAGCAGGGTGTCGCGCACGTGGCTCTCTTTGTTGGACGCGACGCGCAGGACGAACCAGTTCATCCCTGCCTGCGTGACCTCCTCGCCGGCGGCGATCACGCCGGAGCGCTCGGCCGGGGCTTCGGGCTGGGTGGAGGTCTCGTGCTCGTGGGTCGTGTCTTCGGGCATGGTGCGCGCCCTTTTTCCCGGTGGCGCCGGGCGTCTCGAGGGTGTGTGTCGGGTCGCGCCGGAACGGGCGCGCCCGGCGTGGGCATGGGCCTGGGCCGGGGCGTCAGCCCAGCTGGAGCAGATCGATCGCGTTGAAGAACGCGGCGAGCAGCAGGTCGATCGTGTAGATGATCACCGCGAGGGCGGCGGCGATGAAGATCACGACATAGGTCGAGCCGATGATCTCGCGCCGGGTCGACCAGTTGACCTTCTTCATCTCCTGGTCGACGCTGATCAGGAACTCGTTGGTCTTAGGCTTGAGGCCGACCAGGTAGTAGGTGATCAGGGCGGTGAAGAGCGTGATCACGCCCGCGGCGATGGCCTGGGTGATCACCGGCTCGAGGTTGCCAAGGCGGACCGTCTCGAGCTCGCCCCACAGCCAGAACGCGCCGGTCAGCCCGACGATCGCGATGCCCACGGCGGTGCCGACGCGAGTCCAGTATCCCTGACCGGGTTTGTAAACGCCGATGGCCATGTCGCTTGGGTGAACTCCGCGTAGGGGGTCGTCGCGCGACGCAGGCGTCGGGGGCGACAGGGGAAAGAAGCACGCCGGGAAGGAATCGAACCCTCAACCTGCGGATTTGGAATCCGCTGCTCTGCCAATTGAGCTACCGGCGTTCCGGGCGTCGTCGGACGGGAAGCCCTGAGGGCCGACCGGCGCTTCGACGGCGGTTTACTTGCGCTTGATCTTATGGAGCGTGTGCTTGCGCAGCTCGGGGCAGTACTTGTTCATGCCCGCCTTGAGCTTCTCGGGCATGCCGCCCTTCACGTTGACGCTGGTTCGGTAGTTGAGCGCCCCGGTCTCGGTGCACTGGAGCCACACGGACTCGCGGGCTTCGCCTTTTTTCTTTGCCATGGGAGGTTCTTCCGGCGTGAGCGTCGGGTTCGACGAGTGAGGGGCGTTTCGGAGTCGCGCTGGGGGCCCCCCGACGCCCGACGGGGGTGCACTCACGCGGCTCGAACAAGATCAGAAGACGCGTCGGGGCCGGGAGACCCCGACGCGTGGGGGTTCATTCAGTGGGGGCGATCACGCGATGATTTCGGTGACGACGCCCGAGCCGACCGTGCGCCCGCCCTCGCGGACGGCGAAGCGGAGGCCCTTCTCCATGGCGATGGGCTTCTCGCCCAGGTCGACCTCGACCTCGATGTTGTCGCCGGGCATGCACATCTCGACGCCGCCGGCCAGGGTGACCGAGCCGGTCACGTCGGTGGTGCGGAAGTAGAACTGGGGCTTGTAGCCGGAGAAGAACGGGGTGTGACGCCCGCCCTCTTCCTTGGTGAGGACGTAGACCTCGCCCTTGAACTTGGTGTGGGGGGTGATCGAGCCGGGCTTGCAGAGGACCTGCCCGCGCTCGATGTCCGCCTTCTCGACGCCGCGCAGGAGCGCGCCGACGTTGTCGCCCGCGATGCCCGAGTCGAGGGTCTTGTTGAACATCTCGACGCCGGTGACGACGGTCTTCTTCTTGTCCTCGCGCAGACCGACGATCTCGACTTCGTCGCCGACCTTCATCATGCCGCGCTCGATACGACCGGTGGCGACCGTGCCGCGACCCTTGATCGAGAACACGTCCTCGACGGACATGAGGAAGGGCTTGTCGGCCTCGCGCTGGGGCTCGGGGATGTAGGAGTCGAGGGCGGCGAGGAGCTCGTCAACGCCCTTGGAGGCGGCGTCGTCGTGCGGGTTCTCGATGCAGGCCTTGGCCTGGCCGCGAACGACGGGGATGTCGTCGCCGGGGAAGTCGTACTTGTTGAGGAGCTCGCGGACTTCCATCTCGACCAGGTCGAGGAGCTCGGGGTCGTCGACGAGGTCGACCTTGTTCAGGAAGACGACGATGTAGGGCACGCCGACCTGACGGGCGAGCAGGACGTGCTCGCGGGTCTGGGGCATGGGGCCGTCGGCGGCGGAGACGACGAGGATCGCGCCGTCCATCTGGGCGGCGCCGGTGATCATGTTCTTGACGTAGTCGGCGTGGCCCGGGCAGTCGACGTGCGCGTAGTGACGCGCGTCGGTCTCGTACTCGGTGTGCGACGAGTGGATGGTGACGGTCTTGGAGGCGTCACGGACCGTGCCGCCCTTGGTGATGTCGGCGTACGACTTCGGGGTGCCGCCGTGACGGACCGCCGAACGGGCGGAGAGCGCCGCGGTCAGCGTGCTCTTGCCGTGGTCGATGTGACCGATCGTGCCGACGTTGACGTGGGGTTTCGTACGCGCAAAGACGCCCTTGGCCATGGTGCTGAACCTCCAGCGAGTCGCGTCCGGGCGGTCTCTAGCATGCGCCGGCGCGCAACCTACTCAAACCCCGGCCCCGACCTGCGTCGGACCGGACATCGTTCCGTGCGAGAGGGCCTCCCCTCTCACGCGGCTCGGCGCACGCGGAACTCTCCGCGAACGGCGCCATGTGCTCATACCGATCCAGCGCCCACCGCTGGTGTCGGACGACCCTCGCGACTCTCGGGCCGGCGCCGCGCCCCGCCGCCTCGCACCAGCGCGAAAGGCAGCGACCGCGACGCCCGTCCGTCAGACACGGGGTCAATGAGCCGGCATGATACGCCCCGCGTTTGCTCCGACCACGCGCCTTCTCCGAAGACGCGCCGGGAGCCCTCGCGGGGCGACACCAGCCAAAGCCATCGAAGGGATTTGAACCCTTGACCTCACCCTTACCAAGGGTGTGCTCTACCACTGAGCTACGATGGCGCCCGCCAGCGGTCCCGGACGGATTCCCCGCCCGGCTCCGCCGTGAGTCGGTGAGTGTAGACCTCACCCCCCGGGTCAACAAGCAAGCGTCGCCCGACACGAACCATCCGCCCAGCTCTACCATCGCGCCATGGCCCCAGAACCCCACGCCGCGATCCCCGACGACCTCGCTTCCCGCATCGACCACACCCTCCTCAAGCCCGAAGCCACCCCCGACCAGATCGACCGCCTCGTCGACGAGGCACTCGCTCACCGCTTCGCCTCCGTCTGCGTCAACGGGTACTACCTCCCACGCGTCGTCCAGCGCCTGACAGAATCCCCCCCTCCCGCTCGCGGGAGGGGGCAGGGGGAGGGTCTTCTGTCCGGCGAGCGGCAGGGCGAGAAGCACGCCGTCAAGGCCTGCGTCGTCGCCTCTTTCCCCCTCGGCGCGATGACCCCCGTCGGGCGCGCCCTCGAGTGCACCAACCTCGCGAAGCTCGGCGCGCAGGAGATCGACATCGTCGCCTTCCTGCCGCACCTGCTCGCCAAAGACGCCGATTCCCTCGCGTCCGACCTCATCGAAACCGTGCGCCAGGTGCGCGCCGTTTCACGCTCCATCGTGGTGAAGGTCATCCTCGAGACCGCCGCCCTGCGCGCCCTCGCCGGCAACGACGCCGAGTTTGAAGCCATGCTCGCCGCCGGCTGCGAGGGCGCGCGACGCAGCGGGTGCGATTTCGTCAAGACCTCCACCGGCTTCCACAGCGCCGGCGGCGCCACAGTCGACGCCGTCCGCCTGCTGCGCAAACACGCCGGCCAGGGCGAGGGCGCGCTCAAGGTCAAAGCGTCCGGAGGCATCCGCACGCGCGACGACGCGCTGCGCATGCTCGACGCCGGCGCCGACCGGCTGGGGTGCTCGTCGGGCGTCGCGATCGTCGCTGGGGGGACGGGAACCGGGGCCTATTAAGACCCCCACGCCGCCCCCACGCCCAGGCGGGAGCAGGAATCCCCCCCGGGCGATCCCCAACAACGCCCCGGGCGCGGGTTCTCTACGATGGAACGGACATGACCGAACTGATCCTCATCTCGCTCGGGCTGGTTCTCGGGGGTCTGCTCGTGGGGGGCGGGTTCCTGCTCCTGCGGCGGGCCGGCAAGAGCGCCCCCGAGGTCTCGACCTTCACCACGATCGCCGAGCGGGTGCGCAGCGTGGGCAAGCTGGTCGGGCTCGAGGTCTACGCCAAGGAGATCGCGACGAGCACCAAGGGGTGGGGGTGGCTGCCCCCGATCCTGATGTCGCAGGCGCGGGTCGCGTTCATCTTCCACTTCGAGAAGCAGTACGCCGTCGAGCTCTCGCGCGTGGACGCGAAGGATGTCGAGGAGCTCCCGAGCGCCAACGGGCGCCGACGCTTCGCGATCAAACTCCCCCCGATCGAGGGCGCGCTGCGCCTGACCGATCTGGAGCCCTACGACATCCAGGCGGGTCGCATGCTCATGCTCCTCGACGTGATCCAGTTGAACGCGACGACGCAGAAAGAACTGATCAAGCGCGCCCAGGAGCAGGCGGCCGAGCTCTACCGGCGCTACGACGCGAAGTACCAGCAGGAGGCGCAGCGCGCCATCGAGAAGCACCTGACCTCGCTGCTGTCGCTCTTCGAGGTCGATGTCGAGATCCGCTGGTCTCCCAGCGTCAAGACCGGCGAGGCGCGCGAGGTCGAGGTCGGCGAGCGCGTGACCGCCGCCACCCGCGCCTGACGACCATCACCATCCCGTGACCGCGGCGTTGGAAGCGCGACCGCCGAGCCCGAGACAGCCCGTCTCGCGCCGCCTCGGATGGTCCAGGCGGCCCAGTCTTTGGTTCGCACCGACCGTTCCGGGGCGTTGACATTTCGTCAATCAGCGAAATAATGAGGCGTCGCCGAACACCAAGGAGCCCCGCTATGGCAGACGCCCCCAACCGTCCGGAATCCGCGCACGACGTTCGCGAGAAGGTCCGCGAGGGCTACGCCGCCATCGCCGAACGCGGCGTCTGGCTCGGCGAGAACACCCCCGAAACTCAGGCCAAGTCCGGCTGCTGCACCCCCGCCCCCGCCCCGCGCAAGGGCCTCACCCTCAAGGTCTCCTCCTGCTGCGGCGGATCCGACGCCGAAGCATCGTCATCCTCCGGCGGCGGGGGCTGCTGCGGCGTCACCACCCTCGACGCCGACTCACTCGCCCAGCAGATCGGATACTCCAAAGACGAACTCGCCGGACTCCCGGCCGACGCCAACCTCGGGCTGTCCTGCGGCAACCCCACCGCCCTCGCCTCCCTCACCCCCGGGGAGGTCGTCGTCGACCTGGGCAGCGGCGCCGGCTTCGACTGCTTCCTCGCCGGCCCTCGCGTCGGCCCGATCGGACGCGCCATCGGCGTCGACATGACCCCCAAGATGCTTGACAAGGCGCGCGCCAACCTCGCGCACTACCGCCAGAGCACCGGGCTCGACAACGTCGAGTTCCGCCTGGGCGAGATCGAGAACCTCCCCCTCGCCGACGCCAGCGCCGATGTCGTCATCAGCAACTGCGTGATCAACCTCTCGCCCGACAAGCGGCGGGTGTGGAACGAGATCGCGCGCGTGCTCAGGCCGGGCGGGCGCGTCGCGATCAGCGACCTCGCGCTGCGCAAGCCCCTGCCCGAGGGCGTGCTGCAGATGGTCGAGGCGTGGATCGGCTGCGTCTCCGGCGCGTCCCTGCTCAGCGAACTCGAGCGCGACGCGAAGGCCGCCGGTCTCACCGATGTCACGCTGGAAGAAAAGCCCGGCTATGTCGACGCGCTCGTCTCGAGCAGCGACCCGCTGTATCAGAAGATCATCGCGATGCTGCCCGCCGGTGCCACGGCTGCGGACTACATCACGAGCGTGAACATCACCGCGACGCGCCCTCGCTGAGCGCCGGATTCGCGTCGAGCACGAACGAGCGCAGCACCCACGCCACCGCCGGCACGCACACCGCGTCGCCCAGGCCCGTGAGGATCTCCGCGGCGCGAAAGCCGGTCGGCACGCGATCGAGGGGCACGCCCTGCAGCGACGCGCACTCGCGCGGCGTCAGATAGCGCACCCTCGCCGCGCCCTTGCCGGCGCGCAGCAGCATCTGCTTCGCGCTGCCGCCCTTGGGCAGGCGCAGGCAGCCGGCAAGCCCATCGGTGCGGAGTTCGACGAGACTTTTCTTCTCGGCGTCCTTGCCCTTGCCGATCGCGCGCACGCGCCGGAAGGCGGTCGCGTACGAGAACGCGTCGCCCTCGCGCATGCGCTCGACCACGGACGCGTGCCCGGGGTGCACCTGCGCGAGGAAGTACGCCGTGCGCTCGTCGTCCCACCAGAGCGGGTCGCTCTCCGGGGGGTCTTCGACGATGAACGCGAGCGTGACGGCGCGTTGCGGCAGGGGGGGCGTCTCGCGCGCGTGCCAGCGCAGGTCGTCGTGCTTGCGCATCGCGTCAAGGATCGACTGGTGGCGCACCTTGTCGGCCCTGATCGTGTCGAGATCGGCGGGCGGGAGTTCGTCGATCGGCGACGCGATGAGGAACAGGCGGGGGCGGCTCTGCGCCGTGAACCACGCGGCGTCGGCCTTCACCGCGTCGACGCCGTAGCCGAGGTGGTTGAGCGCCAGCACGAGCGCGCGCAGGTCGCCGCCCCCGTTGGACGAGAGCAGCCCCATGACATTCTCGAACAGCAGCCGGCGCGGGCGCCTGTCGAGCGGCGTCTCTTCCAGCAGGCGCAGCAGTTCCCAGACCGCGCCCGACTGCCCGGCGTGGATGCCGGCGCGCCCACCGGCGAGCGAGAGGTCGGTGCACGGGAACGACGCGGTCCACAGGTCGGCGTGGGGCAGGTCCTCGGCGCGCACCTGCGCGATGTCGCGCCGGTCGAAGTGCGAGGGCCCGCCATCCGCGAACACCGCGTTGTAGAGGCGCTCCTTGAGCGCGTCGATGTCGTTGGCGTACGCGACGCGCACCCCGGCGCGCTCGAGCGCGAGGCGCACCAGGCCCATGCCGGCGAAGAACTCGTTGGCGATGAGGGGGCGTTCGCTCACTTGATGACCGGTGGGCGTGGGGCGTCCTTGGCGGAGCCGAGCTCGAACGCGCGGATGAGGTTGTGCCCCGCCGCCGACACCAGCCCGACGCCGACGACCGCCGTCGCGATCAGCGCGACCACGGCGCTGGCGAGCCCCATCACATTGCCGGACCCGAGCCACGCGCGCATCGGGGGCAGGGCCCAGACCGCCGAGACCGCGGCGGTCGCGATCAGCAGCACGACGCCCACGCCCAGACGCTTGAACGACTGACCCGGCGTGCGCAGCAGCACGATCACCCCGGCGAGGGCGACGATCGCGGCGCTCATCGCGCCGCGCGCCAGCACGAAGGGGTCGCGCAGCGCGCCCGAGAGCCCGCCGCCCGCGGCGATGTCATAGCCCAGCACCGCCGCCACCACCGACGCCCCGGCGACGCACGCCAGCGCCATCGCCGGCGCCAGATTGAACCGCCCCAGCCCGGCCAGCACGCCGAAGACGGCCGCCAGCACGCCCAGCGAGTCGAACGCGATCGTGAAGGGCAGGGGGGGCGAGGCGGTCACCCCATGGAACCCGCGCAGCAGCGACAACAACGCCAGCCCCACGCACGCGAGGGCGGCGAGCAGCATCGCCCACCTGGGCGGCGGGGGGAGAGCGTCGGACGGATCGTGGAGGGTGGTCTCGGCGCGCATGGACGGATGGTATCGGGCGAGCGGGCGGGAATGTTCGCGCCCCGCGTCCCCCTGGCCCCGGCTCTGATCCGCTCCTTCCCCTACGCGCAGCGTGGGGGAGGCCAGGTGGGGGCTACCCGAACTCCGGGCTTCCCTCCCCACCCTCTGCCTTTCTCTTCTCATCTTCTCTCTCCCCCTCCGGCGCCACCACACAAGTGTGGTGCCTACCCCTCCTCCTTTCCTCGATCTGAGAAAGACAGGGAGAAGGAAAGTGAAGCCCCAAGAAGGTGTAGCACCACACTTTGTGTGGTGGCACCGGAGAGAGAGCGAGATGATCCGGGTGCCACTGTCGGCTTGCCGACAGTGCTCCGTGTCCTCCAAGCCTCGAGGTGCAGTGATGCACATTCGAGTTTGATGCACGAACAGCAGACCGGGAATGGGAAGAAGGGGTAGCACTGTCGGCAAGCCGACAGTGGCACCCAGAATTTCGCAACTTTCCGGTTCTCAGACCTTCCAATCCGCCAGTGTTTCCTGTACATTGCGGCGGCACAGGCCGCACCCCCGGAGGGCGTCGCGGCATCCGAGTCACTCCGTTCCGAGGAGCAGCGCCGTGAAGTTCCGTTCGTGTGGTTCTGTTGTCAGCGTGCTCGCGTGCGCGTCGGTTGTCTGC